>JBFMCN010000065.1:0-7144 GCA_040754475.1 Actinomycetota bacterium
GCCGGCGCCGGTCAGTTGGCGCGGAAACCCGTCCGACTCCTTGCGCCAGCCGTACCACGCGATTCCGAGAGCGAGCAGCCACGACGCACCGTAGGCGAGGGTCGTGGCGCCGGCCGTCTTCGCTATCACGCCCCACGCCGCGAGCGTCAGCGCTATCCACCCGAAGGGCTGCGCGATCCACTGCGAGTACAGCGTGAACCGCATGATCTTCAGACCACGGGTCGCCCCCATGTACGTGAACGCGAGTGCCGCGACCGGGACCGCCAAGGCGGCGGCTTGGAAGGCGGGGCGGGCCGCGTCGGGAAGGGCGCTGAACCGCTCCGCGAGCGATCCGGCGAGCACGAACGAGGCCGCCGCGAACGGAATGCTCACCGCCGTCGTGATCAGCGCCGAACGCTGCACCAGGCCGCGTGTCCGCGCTTGCTGCTCCCGTCCAACCAGGATCGCAACCAGGCGGACGTTCGCGACGTCCATCCCGAAGCGCGTGGCCGCGGCCGCGATGAAAGCGAACTGGGTCGTGAGGGTGACGACGCCGTACGCCTGGTCGCCGAGCACGTTCGTCATCACGACCTGCGCGGCAAAGGTCGCCACAGCACCGACGGCGAGGCCGAGCACGTTCTGCCCGGTGTTTCCCAGGATGATGCGGTTGTCCCGACCGCGGTCGCCCCCACGTTCGACCGTGGTGACAGCCTCGGCCGCCTCCTCGCTCAAGTCCGGATCGTCCATGGCCGCCCAAGTATCGCAAGCGCGGAACGACGACTCGTCGGTGATCGGCTGTCTTTCCTGTGACAACCTGGCTTTGCGAGCTTGCCGAAAGCCACCTACGCGGGGCGAAGAGTCCCCGCGAACACCTGCCATGCGAGCAGCGACTTCGCGACCAGGCTGAGGATCACGTACGCGCGCTCGCCGTAGAGGTAGTCACGCCAGCGCCCGACCTTCCGGTACTGGAGCACCATGTTCATCGCGAACACGTTGAAGAACACGAAGATCGACCCGTAGATCCAGTACACGAACGTCGGCGGCGAGCTGTGCGCGCCGAACAGGTGGAGCCCGATGGCGACCCACGGCACCGCCCCAGCGAAGACCCCGAACCAGTACGAGGTCCAGTTCGTTCGGACGGTCGTTTGGTTGTGCAGCTCCATCATCCAGCCGAACAGGACCATGCAGGCGTTCAACGCGAACAGGACGATGAGCGCTGCGATGTCGTAGATGCCGACGAGCATCGCGATGACGACGATCATCAGGGAGGACGACGCCGAGTACTCGATCCAGCGCGCCGGGTTGATGCCCTTCAGGAGGTTGCGCCGGTACCACTTGTACCCCAACGAGGCGAGCACCAGGTGCGCGACGGCGGACAGGAACAGGAACGCCGCCACGAGCGGCCCGACCCGGACCCGGAACAGCGTCTCCGGATCAGGCAGGAGCCGATCGCGCCCCGCGTCGAACCTCAGGAACGAGCTCTTCACAGGCAGCGCGAAATCGTTCGCCAGGAGAAGCATGGCGATACCCTGGCCGAGGTGGAGGAACCCCATGAGCAGGTTGAACCTGCGCAGCCTGCTCAGGCGCAGATCGACATCTCTTCCGAGATCGGCCGTCGTCTCAAGCGTTCCCACGTCTGGACTCTCTCACGGCAAGGAGCACTTGCCGGCCTCGAGACTACGCATCGCGAACGGCCCATGCTCGTTCGCTTCGGTATGGGTACGATCGGTCGATGCAACAGGGCGAGGCGGCTCAGCGCGACGACCGTGTCCGAGCGATCCACCGAAACGGGATCGTGGTGGACTTCTGCACGAACCTCCTCACAGAGGGTGCCCTCCGCGCGATCGATGACTACCTGGTCGGCGGAGTGCACCTGGTCAGTCAGAGCATCGATCCGCCGTGGCGCCTCTCGGCGCACGCGAGACCCCACCTAGACCTGCTCCCCGACCCGCACACCGCGCTTCGGACTGTCGCGTGGATCCGAAGGCTGGTCCAGGAGCGGGAGGACCTCGCATTCGTCGAGCGCGTCGAGGACGTGCGCGCGGCGAAGGCCGGCGGCCGGCTAGCGGTCATGGTCCACTCGCAGAACGCGACTCAGTTCGGCCTCGACCTCGACCTCGTCCCTGAGCTGTACGCAGCCGGCTTGCGGGTTTCCGGGCTCGCATACAACCTCCGGAGCCTCGCCGCCGACGGATGCATCGAGGAGTCGAATTCCGGGCTGAGCCGCTTCGGCCGCGCGCTGATCCGCGAGATGAACCGGGTCGGCATGGTGGTCGACGGCTCGCACGTCGGAGAACGCTCGACCCTGGAGGCCATGGAGGTCTCGGAGACGCCGGTCGTGTTCAGCCACAACGGATGCAAGGTCGTTCGCGAGCACCCGCGGAACCTCACCGACGAACAGCTCCGCACGTGTGGGGAGGCTGGCGGCGTCGTCGGCATCTTCGCGATCCCGGGGTTCCTGTCGGAAGAGCCGCAGCCTGGCATAGATGCGTTCCTCGCCCACGTGCTGCACGCGATCGAGGTCGCCGGGGTCGAGCACGTCGGCCTCGGGCTCGACTACTGGTTCGGGATGGACCCGTACGTGGACTACGGGTGGCCGGCTCTCGACACGAACCCCGACGACGGCGTGTCGGGGTCGGTCGAGCAGCTCCTCTGGGACCCGGGCAACCTCGGCCCGGACAACAAGTCGCCGCGCGAGCCCGTCGAAGGGATCGCCTCGCCCGTCGACGTCCCGAACGTAACCGCCGCGCTCCTCGATCAGGGGCTGACGCCCAACGAGGTCGCCGGCGTGATGGGCGGCAACTGGATACGCGTGCTCGAGTCGACCTGGCGCTGATCGCGACCCGACCTACATCCCCACGGGGTTGGGGGCGGCGAGCGGAGCCGCTACGCCCAGGATCCGGTCTATCTCCCGCAGCTCCGCCTCCGACAGCTCGACGTCGGCCGCAGATGCCGTCTGCTCGAGCTGGGACGCCCGCCTCGCTCCCAGGATCGCTACCTGGACCGCCGAGTGGGCTAGGGTCCAGGCCACCGCGAGCTGGCCGAGCAGGATCAGCCTCTCCTGCGCGAACTCCTTCAGCGCCTCGACAACCTCGAGGTTCCTCCGGAAGACCTCGCCGGAGAAGTCGGAGCTCTGGCTCCGCCAATCGTCGGGGGCGAACGTGGTATCGGCCGTTATGTGCCCCGTCAGCAGGCCGTGGGCGAGCGTCCCGTACACGAGCACCCCGATGTCGTGCTCGAAGCAGTAGGGCAGGACATCCACCTCGATATGGCGCCTGAACATGTGATAAGCGGGCTGGAGGGTCTCGACCCGTCCTCCGCATCGTGCGAGCGTGTCCATCTGCTCGACATCGAAGTTGGACACACCCACGTGGCGGATCTTGCCCTGAGCAACGAGCCGCTCCAGAGCCCCGGCCGTCTCCTCGGCGGGGGTGTTGGGGTCGGGCCAGTGCAAGTGGTAGAGGTCGATGTGGTCCACGCGGAGGTTACGGAGGCTCCGTTCCACACCCTCGCGGATCCACGCAGCGCTCGCGTCCCGAACGATCAGGTCGCCCTCCCTGCGCAGCCCGCCCTTCGTTGCGATGACGACCTCGCCGAGGCTGCGCTCGCCGAGCGAGCTGCTGAGCAGTCGCTCCGAGAGCCCGAACCCATACGCGTGAGCGGTGTCGAAGAACGTGATACCAAGATCCAGGGCACGGTGGATGGCCCCTTTCGCCTCACCGGCGTCGAACGGCCCCCAGTCTCCGCCGAACGCCCACGTTCCGAACGCGATCGCCGAGACCTCGAGGTCCGTCTTGCCCAACCTCACGTACCGCATCGCTTCGGCCTCACCCGTTCGAGATGCATCGGGTCACAGGGTCCGTGAGCCTTCTCACAACCGGTCGGCTGGGGGAGCCTACCCCTTGAATGGGCGTTCGTGTACGGTCGCGCCCTCGTGCAGCTTGGAGACCAGGTCCCTCTCGGGAACCTTCTTCATGCTCACCGGCTCAGTGTATGCGGTTCTCAGAGCCCGAAGCCCTCCGAACATCCCACGCCCCCTCTCGGACGCCGATTCTGCGCGGGGAGGCTCTATTCGAGATAGCCGAGACCGCGCAGGTGCTCTTCCATCTCGTCGGCTTCGGTCTCGGAGACCGTCGGCTCCTCAGGGGTGACGACTACCGCGCCGACGCTCTCGCCGGCCTTCACGGAAGCCTCCGCTCCGACGATCTCGTTCAACACCCGCCCAGTGTGTCCGACGGAGGCCGGCGCGCCGAGCGCCGCCAGGATCGTCGGCGCCATGTCGACGAGCTTCGGCTCCTGATCGAACGGCCTCACGTCCGGCCCGACGGCGACGATCACGCCCTCGGGTCGGTGGTCGCCGGTGACCCAGTCGGCATCTTCGATCGCGCTCTTCGCGTGCGTGAGCGAGTACCCCTCGGCGGGCTCCATGAGGATGTCGGGGGCAGTGTCGGCGTGCTTGCCCTTGAAGACCTCCTCGCGCTTGTAGATCGCCTTCACGGGCTTGCGGCCGTTCTTCGGGTCGACGAACGAGGCGAGCCGATCCATGACCTCGTCGCGGACGCGCTCGAAGTCCCCCGGGTCGACGATGCCGTCGGGCTCGCGTCCGGCGAGGTTGATGGAGACCCCCTCGCCGGTCGAGCGGATCGACGTGTACGCCTTCGTCTTCGACCAGTTCACCGACTGAGGCAGGCTGATCTTGCCGTGAAGGCCGAGGAGGTCGTAGACCTTGCGAGCGATCTTGCGGACGGCCCCCCACTGCATCGGGCCGAAAAGGACGTTCGACGCGCTGAACTCCAGGTAGCCGAACTTCCTCAGAAGGTGGTCCATGTGGATCGCGCGGTAGCACGACTGGAACCCGTGGTCCGAGATGAACAGGACGAGATCGTCCTCGCGCGCACGAGAGACGAACGACCCGATCCCGTCGTCGAGCTGCTTGAAGATGTCGCGAACCTTGGCCGCGAGCGGGGAGCTCACGTTCTTCGCGTAGTCGGGGTGGTCGGGCCCGATGTAGTCCGAGAGCGCGTGCTGGGTGCGGTCCACGCTCACCCATACGCTCGCCATCAGGTCCCAGTCGGTGTTATCCATCAGCCACTCGACTGCGCGGATCCGCTTGCCGGTGATCTCGAGCGCTTCGGCCAGGTACGGCTCGGGGCGGTTCCGGAAGGTCGTCCACGACATGCCGTTGATCACCCACGGGACGCCGGCCTTCTCGAGCTGCTCGGGCAGATCGGCCGGGTGCGAGTAGGTGCGCCCCCTCGGCAGCACGCCACCGGCCAAGATCCGGCCCTCGATCGCTGGGGGCGGGAACATCAGCGGCACGTCTGTGTAGACCCCCACCTTGCCTGCCGCCGAGAGGTCCTCGACGAACGTCCTCTCCTTGATCGAGCGGAACGTGACCGGGTATGCCTTGTGGGTGCCCGGGACGGTCTCGAGTATGTCGTAGACGCCGTGGTCGGCCGGGTCGACACCGGTCAGGAACGACGGCCACGCCGCCCATGAGTGCGTCGGGATCGTGGAGCGAAGGACCGCCCGCTGACCTTTCGATATCAGGGCCTGGAGATTCGGAAGATCGCCTCGCTCGAGCAGGGGGTCCAGGATGCGCCAGTCGGCGCCGTCCCATCCGATCAGCAGCACTCGCGGCATCAGGTCACTTCCTCGGCAGGGGTTCGGGTCGGGGAAGTGTACCGAAGCGGCCCAGCATGACCTCGAAGACCCGTTGGGCTCATGTCGAACAGGGCCCTTTCGCCTTGTCACCGCGTCCGACTCGGTGAGAGGCTCGCTCGGTGCGCGAGACGCTTGCCATTGCCGCGGCCGTGCTCGTCGCCCTATGGGGCGTCGCGCACGCGATCCCGACACGGGCGGTGGTGGCCGGCTTCGGGGCGATCTCGGAGGACAACCGCCGGGTGATCACGCAGGAGTGGCTGGCCGAGGCGATCGGGAGGGGTTAGGCATGCGACCGCTTCGGATCGGCCTGCTGATCGCGGGGATCATCGTCGACCTGATCGCGCTCGCGCTGGTGGTCGGCGGGGTCTTCCTCCTGTGGGCACACACGACCCAGCGCGATGCCGCCGGCTACTACTCGACGGGTCCGCACGAGTACTCGACGCCCGGGTACGCGCTCACCTCGGTCGAGGTGGACCTCGGAGTCCACGCGAAGAGGTGGCTACCTTCGGGACTCGGGACCGTGCGCTTCAGCGTCGACGCCGCTCAGGAGCAGCCGCTGTTCGTGGGCATCGGGCGCCAGTCGGCCGTTGACGCTTACCTTGCGGACGTCGACAGAAGCGTGGTTACGGATGTCGAGCTGTCGCCGTTCCGCGTCGAGTACGAGCGAGTCTCGGGAGACACGAAGCCCGCGCCGCCCTCGCAGCAGGACTTCTGGGCGGCCGAGGCGTCCGGCTCCGGCGGGACCACCCTCACTTGGAGCATCCGGTCGGGCAGCTGGATGCTCGTGGTCATGAATGCCGACGGATCGCGCGGCGTCGACGCCCAGCTCTCCATCGGTGCCAAGACCGGCATCCTGCTGCCGATCGGCATCGCCATTCTGGTCGTCGGCGTGCTGCTCGGGAGCGGCGCCGCCCTGATGGTCTTCCTCGCCGTCCGCCGGCCCCGTCAGCAGCCCTCCACGCTCCCGCCGCCGCCCCCTCGACGCGACATCTAGCCGGGCGCGCAGGCGTCCCGACCTCTCGTCTGAGTCCGGGTCAGGTCTGCTTGTCCCGATCGACGGCCTCGCGCGCCTTGCGCTCCACCCAATCCGGCGAGAAGATCCGCAGGAGAGAGGCGGCGTGGACGAGCAGCCCGATCCCCCAGCCGGCAGCCGCCCAGTAGAACCACCAGCCGCCGCCGTCGCGCTGGATGGCGTTGAGCGCGAACAGGCCAGCGTTTACAACCAGGTACACGATCAGGTGGATGTAGAAGCCCTGGAGCTGCTCGGCCCGCTGCTTCGCGATCCGGAACCGCCGCTCCTCGTCGGTCTCCTCTGACCCGGACTCCGGTGCCGTGGGCTCCTGCGTCGACATTCACTTCACCCCCTGGACACGGATACTTCCCGACGGCCGGGCCACCAGGCAAGCCGCAGCGGCGCCGTCCGATGAGTTCGCTTCGCCTCTACCCACGCGCGACCACGCGTCGCGCCCCCTCATCACAGCGCTTCGCATGGCAGCTCGCC
>JBFMCN010000066.1:0-24084 GCA_040754475.1 Actinomycetota bacterium
GAGGACGCGATCTGCCGGATCGCGCAGATGGCCCGGGCCGTCGGGATCCACCTGGTCGTCGCCACGCAGCGGCCGTCGGTCGACATCGTCACGGGGCTGATCAAGGCGAACATCCCCAGCCGGATCGCGCTGATGACTTCCTCCCAGGCCGACTCCCGCGTGATCCTCGACATGAACGGGGCCGAGAAGCTCGTCGGCCACGGGGACATGCTGTTCGCGCCTTCGTCGGCCTCCAAGCCGACACGCCTGCAGGCGGCGTGGGTCACGGAGAAGGAGATTCTGGGGGTGTGCGAGTGGGTTCGCGCGCAGCGCGGGGCCGAGTACTCCACGAACGTCGAGGGACTCGGCCGGCCACCGGTCGAGGGAGAGGAGAGCCTGGGGGGCGACGACGAGCTGCTCGAGCAGGCCACCGATCTCGTGATCCGCTCGCAGCTGGGCTCGACCTCGATGCTCCAGCGCAAGCTGAAGGTCGGTTTCGCGAGGGCTGGCCGAATCATGGACCTGCTGGAAGAGCGCGGGATCGTCGGGCCGTCCCAAGGGTCGAAGGCCCGGGACGTGCTGATCACGTGGGAGGAGTGGGAGGAGTCGCGCTCCGCCCGCACGAGCTGAGCCGGTTAGAGAGCGGCGATCATCTGGAATAGGCGGAACAGTGTGTCGGCTCGCCGCTTCTGATCGATCCTGACTTCCTCGTCTTCGAGACCCGCCCTGCTCCACCAGTAGCCGAAGATGCGGTCGTGCGTCCAGCCCCGGCGGAGAGCTCCCCGGTAGCTGCGGACCATCTCGCTGCCCGAGTAGATCGCCTGTGGGCAGACGAGGAACCCGCCGCGCTGGCCGTCCTCGGAGATCCAGAATGCGCCGATGACACCGAAGCTTCCGGCGTCGCGCGTGCCGGAGGCCACGAGGTATCGCACGGCTCCCTCGGTTCTCATGGCGGGAAGGCTGACACTCTCTCTCACGAGCGAGAGTGGCGAAGCCTCGCCCCATCCTGCGCCTTGGCCGTTCTCACTCACCTGCGGCTCGGTTCGTCCGGTCACCCACCCACTGTAGCCGTCCCCCGTTTGGGGTCGACACCAGTCGGAAGACCATTCCCCAGGTTCCTTCGGTCCTAGGGCCGCTGCGTCACGGGGGTTTCGAGGCGTCGGAGCATGCGATCCGGGCCCGTGGGTCCGTCGGGCAGCACCCTGCCTATAATCGCGAAGCCGAGACCCGTGGCCGGGAGGTGTGTGTGCAGCGTTCCACGATCGGAGTGGGTCCGGCACTCCGAAAGGCGCGGCAGCTTCGCGGAGTGACGGTCGGTGAGGCGAGCCGTGACACGAAGCTGAGGCCCGAACTTTTGGAAGCGCTCGAGGAGGAGGAGTTCGAGCGGCTTCCCGGAGACGTCTACGTGCGCGGATGCCTGCGCTCGTACTCCAACTACCTGGGACTCCCGGCGGACGCCGTCGTCGCCGCCTACGCCAAGCACCTGGACGAGCCGGATCTCGAGCCCCGCGCCATCCTGCCGCCTACAGAGCCGGCAGTCGGCGCCAAGCGCCGACGCGACAACACCCGCCTGTGGATCATGTCCGCGGCGACCGTTCTCCTTCTTGCGGGCGCCTTCGGGGTACTTTCCACGCGTGAGGCTGCCCCCCCGCCCGCCGAGCTCCCGACCCAGGCGCCGCTCATTGCGCCGGCATCGCGCGAGATCGTCGTGGCCGTCCTCGCCAAGGACGATGTCGAGGTGACCATCCAGATAGACGGCGGGGGGCCCGAGACCTTCGCCCTTCGGCCAGGAGAGAGCCGGTCGTTCTCTGCCGCTACGTCGCTCACGGTCCGGCTCGACCATGGGGAGAGCGCTAGGGTGACCGTGGGCGGCAGGGATCTCGGCTTCCCCGGGAATCCGACTCACCCGTGGAAGAAGACCTTCAGCTTCGACACCGGGGGCGAGAGCCCGCCACCTGCGGGGTGAGGGGTTGCGCGCGGAGGTCGTCGGGGTCGGCACGGAGCTGCTGCTCGGCCAGATCTCGAACACGAACGCGAGGTGGATCTCGGAGCGTCTGGCCGCGATCGGCGTGGACGTCCTGCATCACCAGGTGGTGGGGGACAACCTGGAGCGGATCGTCGAGGCGCTTCGGCTCGCCCTTTCGCGCTCGGACGTGGTGATCACCACCGGAGGGCTTGGTCCCACGCAGGACGACATCACGCGCGATGCGGTGGCACGGGCGGTCGGGGCGAAGCTCGTACGGCTTCCGGAGATCGAGGCCCTCATACGCGAGCGGTTCGCACGGGCCGGCCGAGAGATGCCGGAGTCGAACCTCCTGCAGGCCGACGTGCCCGAGGGAGGGCGGTACATCGCGCCCAAGCGAGGGACGGCGCCCGGGCTCGCCTGCGAGGTCGACGGCAGGCGCATCTACGCGCTGCCGGGGGTCCCGGCCGAGATGCAGGAGATGATGGAGGAGCGGGTCCTGCCGGAGCTGGCTGAGGCCTTGGGCCCCTCGGCCCTCGTGTCGCGGGTGGTTCGATGCGCCGGCATCGCCGAGTCCAGGGTCGCTGAGTTGCTCGACGACCTGTTCCGCGAGAGCCGGAATCCCACCCTCGCGTTCCTCGCAGGCGGCGGCGAGGTAAAGGTGCGTGTGACGGCGAAGGCCGCGTCCCGAGCAGAGGCGGAGGCGCTGCTCGCGCCCCTAGCGGGGGAGGTGGCGCGGCGGATCGGCGATTTCGCCTTCTCCAAGGACGACGAGGATCTCGAAGAGGCCGTGGGGCGTCTGCTGCGGGAGGCTGGGCGAACACTCGCGTGCGCGGAGTCGTTGACAGGCGGGGATCTGGGAGCACGCATCACGTCGGTGCCCGGGTCCTCGGACTACTTCCTCGGCTCCGCGGTGTGCTACTCGTCGGAGGTCAAGCACCGGCTGCTCGGCGTATCCCTGGAGACGCTGGAGGGACAGGGCGTCGTCAGCCGCGAGTGCGCGCGCGAGATGGCCCGGGGGGCGCGGCTCCTGTTCGGAGCCGACTTGGCCATCTCGCTCACAGGGGTTGCCGGGCCCGAGCCCCACGGAGGAGCCGAGCGCGGCCATGTCTGGGTGGGGCTCGACGCCGAAGGGGTGTCGCACCAACGGACCTTGTGGGCCCCCGGGGATCGCGCTGCGGTTCGACGCTGGGCCGAGCAAGCCGCGCTGGATCTGGTGAGACGGTACCTCGAAGGTAAGCCGCTCCCGGGATCGGACCGGGCGGCGTGATCGCGCGCGACCGGGCGGCCCGTCCCGAGGCGAAGCCTCTCCGTCTGTTCGTCGCATTGGACGTGCCGGCCGGCGTCCGCGACCTCGTGGAGGAAGCCGTGTCGCCCATCCGGGAGCGGTACCCGCGCGCGAGGTGGGTTCCGAAGCAGAACCAGCACGTGACCCTCAAGTTCCTGGGGTCGACATGGCCGAGGCTCGTGGGATGGGTCGGGGAATCGATCGAGTCGGTGACGCGCGCAAGCGAGCGATTCACCTCGCGGGTCTCGGCCGTCGGGGCGTTCCCGGCGCCGAGGCGTGCCCGCGTGCTGTGGGCGGGTCTAGAGGATGCGGGGGGGCGCATAACGGCGCTCGCGACGGCGCTCGACGATGCGCTCGGGCGCGAATTCCAGCCTGAGAAACGCGCGTTCACGCCTCACCTCACGGTGGCGCGCTTCGACCCCCCGGTGGGGCTCGAGGAGGAGCTCCGAGCTGTGTCGAGCCTCGCCGGCGAACCCTTCGCGGTCGAGGGCCTGGTGTTGTACCGCAGCCACCTGCAGCGACCGGCGCCCATCTACGAGGCGCTTGGCGAGTTCCGGCTGGGTGGTTGATCTCGAACATACGTTCGGATAGTCTCCGAGTTGCAGTTCTCGAACTACAGGGGTGTAATCCATGTCAGACCGTCGCGCTACCGTGCGTGCCGACATCGAGGAGGAGCTCGCCAGGACGGTGGCCGGGTGGGCGAGGCGGCACAAGGAGGCCTTGCGGATGGATCGGGACAAGATGCTCGGGGTGGCGCTCTCGCAGATCGAGAAGCAGTACGGGAAGGGTGCGGTGATGAAGCTGGGCGAGCATCCGACCAGCCAAGGGATCTCGATCATCCCTACCGGGTCGCTCGCGCTCGACATCGCTCTCGGCGTGGGTGGCATCCCGCGCGGCCGAATAATCGAGGTGTTCGGTCCCGAGGGCTCGGGCAAGACGACCGTCTGCCTCCACATGATCGCCGAAGCCCAGCGCCACGGGGGCATAGCCGCCTTCGTCGACGCCGAGCACGCTCTGGATCCGACCTACGCGCGTGACCTGGGTGTGAACATCGACGAGCTTCTCGTCTCGCAGCCCGACTCCGGGGAGCAGGCCCTTGAGATCTGCGACCTGCTTGTCCGCTCCGGCGCCCTCGACATCATCGTGATCGACTCGGTCGCCGCGCTCGTCCCGCGCGCCGAGATCGAGGGCGAGATGGGCGACTCGCACGTTGGTCTCCAAGCCCGCCTCATGTCTCAGGCGATGAGGAAGCTGAACGGCTCCCTCTCCCGGTTCGAGACCACCGCCGTGTTCATCAATCAGCTCCGGGAGAAGATCGGCATCATGTTCGGCAACCCCGAGACCACCCCGGGGGGTAGGGCGCTGAAGTTCTATTCATCGGTGCGCCTCGACGTGCGCAAGGTCGAGAACCTCAAAGACGGCTCGGATGTCGTCGGCTCGCGGACGCGAGTGAAGGTGGTGAAGAACAAGGTCGCGCCGCCCTTCCGTCAGTGCGAGTTCGACATCATCTACGGCAAGGGCATCTCCAAGGAGGGGAGCCTGCTCGATGTCGGCGTCGACATGGAGATCGTCAAGAAGAGCGGCGCCTGGTTCACCTACGAGGGCGACCAGATCGGGCAGGGCAAGGAGAACGCCCGGCAGTTCCTGGTTGAGCATCCCGAGGTGGCGTCCGAGATCGACCGCCGGGTTCGGGAAGCGGTCGGCCTTGTGTCCTTCGAAGAGGCCGATGAGCCGATCACGATCGTCCCCGATGTCCTCGTGGAAGACGGTTCCGCGCCCGCGAAGGGATCGAAGGCCAAGGAACGCGAGGCCGCCGCAGTGACTGCGCCCTGAAGTCGATCGTGGCCACCTTTCGGCGCCCCCACGAGTCGAAGAACCCACTACCTCTCCACGACCGGGCTCTTGGGCTGCTGGCTGTACGTCCCAGATCCAGGCGGGAGATCCAGATGCGGCTGCTTCGCGCCGGGTTTCCGGCCGAGGAGGTCGACGAGGAGCTCGGGCGCCTCGAGTCGGTCGGCCTCCTGGACGACGAACTGTTCGCAACCGAGTTCGCCGAGCACGAGGTCGGACGGCGCGGGGCCGGACGAAGAGCGGTCGCGAGGAGTCTTTCGGCCAAGGGAGTCGACCGTGAAACGATCGAGCGCGTCTTGGCGGAGGTCGGGGGGAACGAAGAAGAACGGGCAGCCGGACTGGCGGCCGATCGGGCCCGCGGACTGAGCGGCCACCCGCCCGACGTGGCCTTCCGGCGTCTGGTGTCGTTCCTGGTCAGGAGAGGATACAAACCGGACTTGGCAAGGCGAGCCTCACTGGCTGCACTGGGGCTCGACAAGGCAGACGAGCGAAGTCGGCCGACACCGTTCGAGCGGGGAACGTGATCTCGTGGGACGATGGGGCAACCCGCCTGTGCTCGTGCCGGCGCAGAGCGATCATCTGGTTGGGTGCGTTTGAGCTGCCGGGTGAGGAGACCGACCGTGAGCGCCATGCAGTTCGGCCACTTCGACGACGAAGCGCGCGAGTACGTGATCACCCGTCCGGACACACCACTGCCGTGGATCAACTACCTGGGCAACGAGGACTTCTTCGGGATCATCTCGAACACGGCTGGGGGCTACTCGTTCTACCGCGACGCGCGGCTTCGGCGGTTGACGCGCTACCGATACAACAACGCGCCTTCCGACACCGGTGGCCGATACCTGTACATCCGCGACGCCGAGGACGGCGACGTCTGGTCTCCCTCCTGGCAGCCGGTCCGCGCAGACGTCGAGGACTATCGCTGCCGACACGGTCTCGGGTACACGGTCATCGGCTCGCGGCGCCGGCAGATCGAGGCGGAGACCCTCTACTTCGTGCCGCTCGGCGAAACTCTTGAGATCTGGCACACGCGCATCACCAACCATCGGGACGCGCCTGCCAGCCTCTCGCTGTTCAGCGCGGTCGAGTTCTGTCTCTGGGACGCGCTGGATGACGCTACCAACTTCCAGCGCAACTTCTCCACCGGCGAGGTCGAGGTTGAGGGGGGCGTCACCTACCACAAGACCGAGTACCGCGAGCGGCGAGACCACTTCGCGTACTTCGCGTGCTCGGCGGAGCTGGCCGGCTTCGATACGCAGCGCGACTGCTTCCTGGGGGCGTATCGAGGCTGGGATCTCCCGGCAGCGGTCGAGCTCGGGCGGTCGGGCGGCTCCGTCGCGCACGGCTGGGCCCCATGCGGCTCCCACCACGTCGAGCTGGCGCTCGAACCGGGCGAGACCCGCGACGTGGTCTTCCTACTCGGCTATGCCGAGAACCCACCGGAGTCGAAATTCGACCCCCCGGGGTCGCAGACCATCGACAAGCGGCGCGTCCGTCCGGTCATCGATCGCTACCTTCGCCCGAACGAGGTCGAGAGCGCCTTCAGGCGAGTTCGTGAGGGGTGGGCCGATCTGCTGGAACCCCTGCAGGTCTCCACCCCGAGCGAGCACACCGACCGCATGGTCAACGTGTGGAATCCGTACCAGTGCATGGTGACGTTCAACCTGTCCCGGTCGGCCTCGCTCTTCGAGTCCGGCGTGGGGCGGGGCATGGGGTTTCGCGACTCGAACCAGGATCTCCTCGGGTTCGTCCACATGGTGCCCGAGCGAGCTCGCGGTCGCATCCTGGACCTGGCGGCCACTCAGCTGCCGTCGGGGGGTGCCTACCACCAGTACCAGCCGCTGACCAAGCGCGGAAACGACGCGATCGGCTCGGGATTCAACGACGATCCGCTCTGGCTCGTCCTGGCCGTGGCGGCCTATGTGAAGGAGACCGGAGACTCGGCCATCCTGGACGAACCCGTCCGCTTCGACAACCAGCCGGGCTCGGAGGCTACGCTGTACGAGCACCTGCAGCGCTCCATCGGCTACACGCTGGAGCGACTCGGACCGCATGGGCTCCCTCTCATCGGGCGTGCCGACTGGAACGACTGCCTGAACCTGAACTGCTTCTCGGAGAAGCCGGGTGAGTCCTTCCAGACCGTCCAGAACCGTGAGGGAGGCGTCGCGGAGTCCGTGTTCATCGCCGGACTGTTCGCGCTCGCGGCCGAGGAGATCGCGCAGCTTGCCGAACGCCGCGGGCGCGAGGAGGAGGTAACCCGCCACCGGGCCGCGCGGGAGCGCATGGCGGTGGCGGTGAGGGAGCACGGCTGGGACGGCGAATGGTTCCGTCGCGCCTACGACTACGTTGGCCAGGCCGTCGGCTCGGCGTCGAACGCCGAGGGCAGGATCTTCATCGAGCCGCAGGGCATGTGCGTCATGGCCGGCATCGGTCTGGACGATGGCGCTGCGGAGCGTGCTCTCGGGTCCGTCGCAGAGCACCTCGCGACCCCTCACGGGATCGTCCTGCTGCAGCCGGCATACTCGCGCTACTACGTCGAACTCGGGGAGATCGGCTCGTACCCCCCTGGCTACAAGGAGAACGCTGGGGTCTTCTGCCACACGAACCCCTGGATCATGATCGCCGAGACGCTCGTCGGGAACGGCGACAGAGCCTTCGACTACTACCTTCGCGTCAACCCGTCGGCCCGGGAGAGGATCAGCGACGTGCATCGATGTGAGCCCTACGTGTACGCCCAGATGATCGCCGGGAAGGACGCGCCCACACACGGCGAGGCGAAGAACTCGTGGCTGACGGGGACGGCCGCCTGGAACTTCGTGGCCGTCACGCAGTGGATCCTCGGGATTCGCCCCGAGCACGACGGTCTGCGGATCGACCCGTGTCTTCCGTCCGACTGGGAGGGATTCAGCGCCCGTCGCCTTTTCCGCAACGCGGACTATCGGATCGAGGTCCGTAAGCTCCGCGGTGCGCGAGGACGTGTGACACGCCTGCTCGTGAATGGCCGGCCGGTCGATGGGAATCTCGTTACGCCGGCGCCGAAGGGCTCGGTGGTCCGTGTCGAGGCGACGATCGAAGGGTAGCCGGTCCGCCTGAGGTCCCGGATGGGCCTCGTGTGCCTGCCGGATACCCTGGACCCTTGTCTCAGCGGCCCACAAGCCGTAGATTGTGACCTTGAGAGGTCGCATTCAGGAAACGACTGTTCGACAGTGCCTGACGAGACAACGACCAAGAACCAGGGAGAACAGATCCTAGGGGGGCGCGAGGGGCCGTAGGTTCCTTGACACCCTAGTTTCCCCTATCGGGGCGCACGGCCGAACGGAGGCCTGAGCGGGTCTTGCGTTCGGCATTTCCTTTTGGAGGAACACCCATGGACGTTGAGATCGCATCGATCATCGCGGCGATCATCGGCGCCGGCGTCGGGTTCCTTGTTCGGGCGGCGATCGCCCAGACCAAGGTCCAGAGCGCCGAGTCCCGCGCGCAGAAGGTCGTTCTGGAGGCCGAGCGGGAGGCCGAGAAGGTTGTGCGCGAGGCATTGGTGGAGGTCAAGCAGGAGATCGGCGCCATGCGCCGCGAGGCGGAGGAGGAGATCCGGTCGCGGCGCGATGAGGCCGCGCGGCTCGAGCAGCGCATGACGCGCAAGGAGGAGACGCTCGAGAAGAAGCTCGGAGACGTCGAGCGGCGAGCCGAGGAGCTCGACGACCGGGACCGGACTCTGCAGAAAGTGCGCCAGCAGCTGGAGCAGGCCGCGGAACAGCACCGGGCACAGCTCGAAGCCGTCGCGCGCATGACGGCTCAGGAGGCCAAGGAAGCGCTGATGGCGGAGGTCCTCGAGGAGGCCAAGAGGGGCGCGATGGCAACCGTCCGGGAGATCGAGCAGCGGGCGCGAGAGGAGGGGGAGGAGCGCGCGCGCAAGATCGTCACGATCGCGATTCAGCGCATCGCCTCCGAGCAAACGTCCGAGTCGACGGTCTCAGTCTTCTCGCTGCCGTCGGAGGACATGAAGGGCCGCATCATCGGCCGCGAGGGACGGAACATCCGCGCCTTCGAGGCTGCCACAGGTGTGAACCTGATCATCGACGACACGCCCGAGGCGGTCGTGCTTTCGTCGTTCGACCCGGTCCGCCGCGAGACGGCTCGCATGACCCTCGAGAAGCTGGTGTCCGACGGGCGGATCCACCCCGCCAGGATCGAGGAGATGCACGAGCGGTCGAAGAACGAGATCGAAGAGCAGATCAAGCGTGCTGGAGAAGAGGCGGTGATGGCTGTGGGCATCACAGACATGCATCCCGAGATGATCCGGTTGCTCGGGCGTCTCCAGTACCGGACCTCGTACGGACAGAACGTGTTGAAGCACCTCGTGGAGTCCGCTCACATCGCCGGAGCGATCGCGGCCGAGCTCGGGATCGACCCGAAGATCCCTCAGCGCGGCGCGCTCCTCCACGACATAGGCAAGGCCGTGACGCATGAGGTCGAGGGTTCACACGCGATCATCGGCGCCGAGATCGCGCGGCGACTCAAGGAGTCCCCTGAGGTCGTGCACTGCATCGAGTCTCACCACGGCGAGGTGGAGCAGCGCACGGTGGAGGCGGTGCTCGCGCAGATCGCTGACGGAGTCTCCGGCGGCCGCCCCGGCGCACGCCGCGAGAGCCTGGAGACCTATGTAAGGCGACTGGAGCGGCTCGAGGAGATCTGCACGAGCTACCCAGGCGTCGAGAAGACCTACGCGATGCAGGCCGGCCGCGAGGTGCGCGTGATGGTGAAGCCCGAGGCCGTCGACGACCTCCAAGCCCAGGTGATGGCTCGCGACATCGCGGAGCAGGTCGAAGAGGAGCTCCAGTACCCGGGCCAGATCAAGATCACTGTCGTGCGGGAGACGAGGGCCGTCGAGTACGCGAAGTAGGCGGCGCCATTCGGTACCCTCGGAGACGGTGGAAGGGCGCAGGTATCTGCTTCGCACGTTCGGGTGTCAGATGAACGAGCACGACTCCGAGCGGATCGCCGGCCTGCTCGAATCCGACGGCTTCACGCGTACCCAAGAGGCGGCCGACGCGCAGGTGATCGTCTTCAACACATGCGCGGTCAGAGAGAACGCCGACAACCGCCTGTACGGCAACCTCGGCCACCTGCTGGAGCTGAAACGGCGCAACCCGCGACTTCGGATCGTCGTGGCGGGGTGTCTCGCGCAGAAGGACCAGGGGCTTGTCCGGGAGCGCGCACCCTGGGTGGACGTCGTCGTGGGAACGCATGCCTTGGCCGAGCTGCGGGACCTGCTGCGGCGCGCGGAGACCCAAGGCCCGCAAATGGACGTACGCGAGTTCACAGACGTCTTCCCGAGCGCGCTGCCCTCGCGGCGCGAGGCTTCTCATCACGCCTGGGTCGCGATCGCAACCGGGTGTGACAACGCGTGCTCGTTCTGCATCGTGCCGCTCGTGCGCGGTCCGCAACGCTCGCGCCCGTTCGACGAAGTCCTCGGTGAGGTGAGGAGGCTCGCGCGCCAGGGGGTCGTGGAGGTCACGCTCCTCGGCCAGAACGTGAACACGTATGGGCGAGACCTCACGGTCGCGGGCTCGGGCAAACGTTCTCACTTCGCCGCGCTGCTCTGTGCGGTCGACTCGATCGAAAGCATCCGGCGCATTCGGTTCGCGAGCCCGCACCCGCACGACTTCACACCCGACGTGATCGATGCGATGGCCGAGTGCCCGAGCGTCTGCGAGCACATCCACTTCCCACTTCAGTCGGGTTCGGACCGCGTGCTTGGGGCGATGGGCCGCTCGTACCGGCGGGATCGCTACCTCGATTGGCTTCGGCAGATCCGGGAGGCGATCCCCGGCATGGCCGTGAGCACCGACGTCATGGTGGGTTTCCCGGGCGAGACGGAAGAGGACTTCGAGGACACGCTCGACCTCGTGCGGGAGGCGCGGTTCGACCAGGCGTACACGTTTCAGTACTCGCCGCGGGCCGGAACCCGCGCCGCCCTCATGCCGGATCAAGTTCCGAAAGAGATCGTGCAGGCCCGGTTCGACAGACTGGTGGTGCTCCAGGAGTCGATCTCCCTGGAGAAGATGCGTGAGCTCGGGGGGCAGACCGTCGAGGTGCTGGTGGAAGGCATGGGCCGCAAGGGCGCCGTGCAGGGCCGCACGCGGACGAACAAGGTCGTTCATCTTCCCGGGGAGTTCGCGCCCGGAACGTTCCTGGACGCGAGGGTCGTCTCGTCGCACCCCCACCATCTGACCGCCGAGCTCGTCGGGGTCACGGCCGGGCCTCCGGCCGAGCAGGCCGTCGACGCGGTCGGCTGATGGCCGCCGACCCCTTCCTCGCGATCGTAGGTCCGACCGCCTCCGGGAAGACAGAGGCTGCTATCGCCGTGGCCGAGGCGCTCGGCGCGGAGATCGTCTCGGTCGACTCGATGCTCGTATACCGCGGGATGGACATCGGAACGGCGAAGCCAGGTCCGGCCCAGCGCGCGCGAGTGCCCCACCACCTGCTCGACGTGGTTGACCCCGAGGAGCCGTTCTCCGTGTCCCGGTACCAGGATCTGGCTCGGCAGGCGGTGCGAGAGATCCGGGGGCGTGACCGGCCCGTGCTCCTGGCCGGCGGGTCCGGCCTGTACTTCCGGGCGGTGGTGGACGACCTTCAGTTCCCCGGGACCGACCCACGGGCACGGCGCTTGCTCGAGGGCGACGCGGAGGTGCTGGGGGCAGGTCGCCTCTATCAGCGTTTGGCAGATCTGGACCCTGTCGCCGCCGCCAAGATCGATCCCGCGAACGTGCGCAGAACGATCCGGGCGATGGAGGTTGCCGCCGTCACCGGCCGGCCGTTCTCGAGCTACGCGGCCGCCTGGGAGCGGTTCTCAGCGGATCGGGTACTCGCTGCCGGGATCGACGTGCCTCGCGACGTGCTCGCTCGCCGGATCGAAGCACGGGTTCGGTCGATGATCGACATCGGCTTGCTGGACGAGGTTCGCTCGCTCGTGGAGCGGGGGCTGTTCGGGTGGCTGACCTCAAGCAAAGCCATCGGGTACGCTGAGTTCGCCCGGCACCTCGCGGGCGAGCTGTCGCTCGAGGAGGCCGTTGCGGGGACCGCAAGACGGACGAAGGAGCTCGCGCGCCGCCAGATGGTGTGGTTCAGGCGGGATCCGCGGATCCATTGGTTGGTCGCGGGCGAGCCCGGCGCCGCGGCGATCGTCGACGAGCTGACGGAGTATCTGCGTGGAAGCTGAGCTTCGCATCTGGAAGTACCACGGCACGGGCAACGACTTCGTCATGCTCGAAGACCTGAGCGACGAGCATCCGCTGACCGCGGAGGTGGTGACGGCTCTTTGCGACCGGCGATTCGGGGTGGGGGCCGACGGCGCTATCCGCGTGACCCGCGCCGGCGACGGCGACTTCTTCATGGACTACTGGAATGCTGATGGGACCGTGGCCGAGATGTGCGGCAACGGGATTCGGTGCCTCGGCAAGCTGGTGCACGAGCGTGGCCTCACGAGCAAGACCGAGCTTGACATCGGCACCCGCGCGGGATCGAAGCACATCTCGCTCCGCGTCGACGGCGGCGTCGTCCGGTCGGTGACGGTAGGCATGGGCCCCCCGGCGTTCGCTCTGAGCACGATCCCGATGCTGGGGCCCGACGACGGGACCTTTCTGCTCCAGCCGTTCGAGGTTGGCGGGCGGGTCTTCATGGCGAGTGCCGTCTCGATGGGGAACCCGCACCTCGTCCTGTTCACGGAGGAGAAGCCGGATCGCGTCGACGTCGGGACCATCGGTCCGATGGTCGAGCGTCACAAGCTGTTCCCGCAGAGGACGAACGTGGAGTTCGTCGCGGCGGATGACTCGGGGCTCACCGTTCGCGTGTGGGAGCGGGGGGTCGGCGAGACGATGGCGTGCGGGACCGGTGCATGCGCGGCGCTCGTTGCGGCCAACGAGGCCGGCCTGGTGCCGCGGCGCGCGAAAGTCCGATTCCCGGGTGGCATCCTGGGCGTGGAGCGTCGCGCCGACGACGAGGTGCTCCTGACCGGCCCGGTCGAGCGTGTCTTCGAGGCTACGCTCGACGACGCGTGGGTGAAGTCGAGGCTGGGATCGAGAGGAGCCGCATGAAGGTCGCCAAGCGGATCGAGTCGCTGCCCCCTTACCTCTTCGCGGAGCTGGACAAGAAGCTTGCGGCCAAGCGCGCCCAAGGCGTCGACGTCATCTCCCTCGGCATCGGGGACCCGGACACGCCGACGCCCGAGCACATCGTCGAAGCGCTGCGAGAGGCTGCTCTCGATCCGGCGACCCACCGCTACCCCTCGTACTACGGCACCCTCGAGTTCCGGGCGGCGGTGGCCGACTGGTACCGGGGGCGATTCGGGGTGGAGCTCGATCCCCACTCGGAGGTGATGGCACTCATCGGCTCGAAGGAGGGCGTCGCTCACCTGGCGTTCGCTTTCGTCGACCCGGGCGACGAGACGCTCGTCCCGGATCCCGGCTATCCGGTCTACGCGATCGGAACCCGGCTGGCCGGCGGTACCCCCGTCTACATGCCGCTCGTGGCAGAGCACGACTTCCTACCGGAGTTCGACCCGGGGCTGGTCTCGGAGCGGACCAGGCTTCTGTGGCTCAACTTCCCGGGCAATCCCACCGGCGCCGTGGCGAGCCCGGCTCTGTTCGAGCGCGCGGTCGCCTTCGCGCAGGAGCACGACCTCCTTCTCGCGCACGACGCCGCCTACTCGGAGATCACGTTCGACGGCTACGTGGCGCCGTCGGTCCTTCAGGTCCCAGGGGCCAAGGACGTAGCGGTCGAGTTCAACTCACTCTCGAAGTTCAGCAACATGACCGGCTGGCGGATCGGGTTCTGCGTCGGGAATGCGGAGGCGATCCGCGGTCTCGGCGTCGTGAAGACGAACATCGACTCGGGGCTCTTCGAGGCGATCCAGCGGGCCGGAGTGACGGCCCTCACAGGACCACAGCACCACATCGAGGAGCTCTGCTTGCTGTACCAGCGGCGCCGCGACGTGATCGTCTCTGCGCTGAACGGCCTGGGATGGCAGTTGAAGGCTCCGCTCGGGTCCATCTACGTGTGGGTGCCGACGCCCGCGGGCAAGACGTCCGTCGAGTTCGCCGACCAGCTGCTCGACGAAGCGGGGGTGTTCGTGGCGCCCGGGATCGGGTACGGTCCTCACGGCGAGGGGTACGTGCGCTTCTCGCTGACCGTCGCCGACGATCTGCTCGCAGAGGCGATGGACCGGATCGCGCAGGCACTCTCATGAACCGCGCCGAGCCGAACCGTGGGCGCGGCGTCCACCGGACTTCCACCGTCGAGTCGCCGCTGTCGGCTACTTGGATGCCTCGGGTCAGGGAGCGGGCGGTGTTGGTCGGGGTCGGCCACGGGATGGACGAGTCGAGCCTCGACGAACTCGCAGCGCTCGCCGACTCGGCCGGCGCCGAGCCCGTCGCCCGGATCGTCCAGACGCGCTCCGACCCCGACCCGGCTACATTCGTCGGGCGGGGGAAGATCGAGGAGATCCATAGGGCAGTGCATCGGAGCGACGCCGAGGTGGTGATCCTCGACGACGAGCTGTCTCCGGGCCAGCTCCGCAACCTGGAGGAACGGCTCGGCGCCAAGGTGATCGACCGCACCGCCCTGATCCTCGACATATTCGCGCTGCACGCGCGCTCCCGCGAGGGCAAGGCGCAGGTCGAGCTTGCGCAGCTCAGCTACCTACTTCCGCGCCTCCGCGGATGGGGCGAGGCGATGTCGCGTCTGGGCGGCGGCATCGGCACGCGCGGTCCCGGCGAGACGAAGCTCGAGGTCGACCGTCAGCACATCAAGCGCCGCATATCGAAGCTCCGTCGCGACATCAAGGACCTGGCGCGCACCCGCGACGTCAAGCGGGCGAGCCGCGAACGGTCGGGCGTACCGCAGATCGCGATCGCCGGGTACACGAACGCGGGCAAGTCGACGTTGATGAACGCGCTCACCGAGGCTCGTGTACTCGTCGCCGACCAGCTGTTCGCCACGCTCGATCCGACCGTGCGTCGTCTCTCCCTCCCCGGCGGTCGGCTGGCAACGTTGTCCGACACCGTGGGCTTCGTGGGCAAGCTCCCGCACGACCTCGTCGAGGCATTCCATTCGACGCTCGAGGAAGTCACCCGTGCATCGCTGGTGCTGCACGTCGCCGACGCCTCCTCGCAGGACGTCGAGCGGCAGGTAGAGGCGGTTCGGGGGGTCTTGGCCGAGATCGGCGCCGGGTCACTCCCCGAGGTGCTTGCGCTGAACAAGGTGGACCTGCTTCCCGCCGTCGACCGGGAAAGGGCTGCCCACCGGTTCCCGAACGCGGTGCCGGTCTCGGCCCTGACGGGGGAGGGGTTGGAGGGACTGGTTGAACGGGTCGCGCGGGATCTCCCGAGACCTCCCGTCGGTGTGACGCTCCTCGTGCCGTACGGCCGCGAGGACCTGGTCGCCCGGCTCCGCCGCGACGCCGAGGTCCTTTCCGCCGAACCGACGGAGGAGGGCACCCTCGTTCGTGCACGCGTGGACGAACGGGTGCTGGCGGCGGTCGACGGGTTCCTCGTTCGAACCCGCCGCAGGCGGGCTCCCGCCGGCGGCGTCTAGAGCCGGCGGAGGACCGCGACCACCTTGCCGAGGATCCGCCCCTCGGTCATCTCGACGGGCGAAAGCGCGGGGTTCTCCGGCACGAGCACGACCTTCCCCTGCTCGCGTCTGAGACGCTTGATCGTGGCTTCGTCCTCCGCCGGTCCCTCGAGCAGAGCCGCCACGACGTCACCATCGTCGGCGTCCGTCTGCCGCCTGACGACGACGACGTCACCGTCGAGGATCCCGGCGCCGATCATCGAGTCGCCATTCACGCGGAGCGCGAAGTGGTCCGTCGCTGCCGCCATCCCCGCGGGCACGGTGAGGTACTCCTCGACGGTCTCGGTGGCGAGGCTCGGCTCGCCGGCGGCGATCCGTCCGAGGAGTGGGACGAGGACCGCCTCGGGCTTCGGCGCATCGGGCTCGGCGACGATCGCCCGGGGCTTCGTCGGGTCGCGTCTCAGGAGTCCCTTGCGCTCCAGGTTCGCGAGCTGGCTGTGCACGCTCGATGAGGAGGTGAGGCCGACCGCCTCGCCGATCTCCCGAACCGTGGGTGGGTAGCCGCGCGTCCGCACGGTCTCGCCGATGAACTCCAAGATCCTTCGCTGCCTCGGCGTCACGTTGTCCATGTCGGTGCCTCCCCCTGCAGGGTGACGCTAGCACGTGGCCGGGGCAGGTTCAAACATACGTTCGGTTGGCCTTGACATCGAACACGCGTTCGATATGCTCACGGAGCATGCATCGAACGTACGTTCGTCGTCGGCGAGTTCTGGCAACGTTTGCGGTGTCGATCGCCTTGTGGCTGGTGGTAGGTCCGGCGGGGCAGGCGGTCGAGGCACGGCGCACCGCCGGGCTGGAGGGTGGGGCCGATGTGTACGTGGTGAGGCCGGGCGACACCTTGTGGTCGATCGCCAGGGCCGTGGCCCCCAGCGAGGATCCCCGGCCGCTCGTGGACTCGATCGCCGCGGCGAACGACGTGGAGGCCGGCTCGATCGTGCCCGGCCAGGCGCTGCTCGTGCCCTCGGGCGGCTGACGTTCAGACGCGGGCTGCGTCGGCAATGACCGTAACGCTTGACGAGGGCCACATCTGGGCGGTAGCGTCCGCCCGCCTACCAGATGTTGTGGTGATGCCGGTGCGATGTCCATGGTGTGGTCATCAGGAGGACAAGGTCGTCGACTCCCGACCGGCAGAGGAGGGCGTCTCGATCCGTCGCCGCCGCGAGTGCCTGGCCTGCGCGCGGCGCTTCACGACCTTCGAGCGGATCGAGGAGGTCGGCCTCCTCGTCGTGAAGCGGGACGGCACGAAGGAGCCCTACCTCCGCGAGAAGGTCGTGGCCGGTATCCGAAAGGCGATCGTGAACCGGCCGGTCACCGAGCAGCAGGTCGCCCAGATCGTCGATCGGATCGAGGAGCGGCTGCGTAGGAAGGGGCCCGAGGTGCCCTCGCAGCAGGTGGGCGTCGAGGTCCTTTCCGCCCTCCAGAAGCTCGACGAGGTCGCATACATGCGGTTCGCGAGCGTCTACAAGGACTTCCAGGGGGTCACCGACTTCGAGCGGGAGCTCGGGATGCTCCTCCAGAAGAAGGAGCCGGCAAAGCACCGGGGCCGGTGACGGTTGTCTGGCGGCGGACTACTAGATATAGTGGTTGGTGTTGCCGAAACCCACAAGATATTCCACTGAAGGTCTTGACGGACTGCGGCGCCGGAGGCAGAATCACGGGGCTGTAACTCCCGAACCAGACCTCCCCGAAAGTGAGGAAAGGGGCCCTGCCGTGGAGACGAGAGACGGGGACGTTGAGGTCATCAGGCACGGCCTCACGTTCAAGCGCTTCTTCACGAAGGACGGCGTTCATCCCTTCGACGAGATCGAGTGGGAGATTCGCGACGCGCTGATCCCCAACTACAAGGAGGGCGGAAACGCCTTCGAGCAGCGGGACGTGGAGTTCCCGGAGAGCTGGTCCCAGAACGCGACGAACATCGTGGCGCAGAAGTACTTCCGCGGTTCCCTCGGAACGCCGCAGCGCGAATCGAGCGTTCGTCAGCTCGCTGGTCGGGTGGTCGACACCATCCGTCACTGGGGCCTGAGGGACGGCTACTTCGCGAGCGAGCAGGACGCCGACATCTTCGCCGACGAACTCACACACCTCGTCGTGAACCAGAAGGCTGCGTTCAACTCCCCGGTCTGGTTCAACGTGGGAGTGCCCGACACCCCGCAGCAGTGCAGCGCGTGCCAGCCGTATGACGCTCTGGTGAGCACACCGGACGGCCTTGTGCCGATCGGCGAGCTGGTGGAGGACGGAGCGGTCGGAACGAAGGTGTACGACGCACACGGCGTGACGAGAATCGTGGCAACGAAGTCGAACGGCGTGAAAGAGGTCGTGCGCATCCATACGAAGGCTGGTCATGCGCTCGACGTGACTGGCGACCATCTCGTGTGGCGATCGAGCGGGCGCGGCACGGGCACCTTCGTCCGGGCCGACACCCTTCGGCCTGGCGACCAGCTTGAGTGGCACCGGCGAGAGTCCCACGGGGCTGGGGAGATCGATCCCGCTTTGCGCGCGGAGGCGGCGCTTGCTGGATGGCTGCAGTCCGACGGATTCGTCTGCAGGTACGAGGGCACCAACCGGTCGCTCACGATCGAGGCGATGACCGTGAACACCTGGGAGCACGAGTGGGTTCTTGCTGCCATCGACGGAGTGTTCCCGACCGTGCACCGCCACGAGCGAACGGTGGATACAAAGGACCCAACGATCGATTGTCGACGCATTCGACTGTACGGCAAGGCATTGCGTGAGTTCGTGGATCGGTGGGACCTTCTTCGACGAGGGGTCGACATGAGGGTTCCGAGACGGCTGTTCACGGCCCCTCTTCCCATCGTGGCGGCCTACCTTCGCAGCCTCTTCCAGGCCGAGGGGTACGTCTCCGTGCGTGCGTCGTCGGCGCGCGTCGGACTCGACATGGTCTCCGAGGAGCTGGTACGAGGCGTTCAGCAGCTACTCGCCAGGTTCGGCATCTTCTCTCGCGTTCGATTCAAGGGAGACCGCCGGGCCGACCGCAAAGGATGCTGGTCGCTGTCGATCAGCCCCGTGGGTGACCAGGTGACCTTCGCTGAGGAGATCGGTTTCCTCGATCCTGGGAAGACAGATCGACTTGAGATGGCGCTCGACCGAGTGGGCATTGCCACCCACGAGACCAAGCGGCTGGAGATCGATCGGATCGAGGCCCGGGGGCCCATGGAGGTCTACGACATCGAGACCGAGAGCGGAGAGTACCTCTCGGGCAACCTGCGAGTGCACAACTGTTTCATCCTCGCGGTCGAGGACACGATGTCCTCGATCCTGAACTGGTACGTCGAGGAAGGGACGATCTTCAAGGGCGGGTCCGGCTCCGGGATCAACCTGTCGAAGCTCCGCTCCTCAAGGGAGTCGCTCGCCGGAGGCGGAACAGCGAGCGGGCCGGTGAGCTTCATGCGGGGCGCCGACGCCAGTGCCGGGACGATCAAGTCGGGCGGCAAGACGCGGCGGGCCGCGAAGATGGTCGTGCTGAACGTCGACCACCCCGACATCCGCGATTTCATCTGGTGCAAGGCCGTGGAGGAGCGGAAGGCGCGGGCGCTGCGGGACGCCGGGTTCGACATGGACCTCGACGGAAAGGATGCCTATTCGATCCAGTACCAGAACGCCAACAACTCAGTGCGGGTGACGGACGAGTTCATGCGTGCATACGAGAACGATCAGGACTGGAAGCTGAGGGCCGTCCTGACCGGCGACACGCTCGAGACCGTGCGCGCGCGCGAGCTCATGCGCGAGATCGCGCAGGCGGCCTGGGACTGCGCAGATCCCGGCATGCAGTACGACACCACGATCAACGAATGGCACACGTGCCCCGCCTCCGGCCGGATCAACGCCTCGAACCCCTGCTCGGAGTACATGAGCCTCGACAACTCGGCCTGCAACCTGGCGTCGCTCAACCTCATGAAGTTCCTGGACGAGGAGGGGAACTTCGACGTGGCGTCGTTCAAGCGCGCAGTCGAGATCGTGTTCACCGCGCAGGAGATCATCGTCGGCAACTCGGACTACCCGACGGAGTCCATCGCCCGGAACGCGAAGGCCTTCCGCCAGCTGGGGCTCGGGTACGCGAACCTGGGCGCCCTGCTGATGGCGCGCGGCCTGCCGTACGACTCCGACGCGGGTCGCGCGTGGGCCGGCGCAATCACGGCACTCATGACCGGGCACGCCTACGCGACCAGCGCGAGGATCGCCGAGGTCACCGGGCCGTTCTCCGACTTCGCTCCGAACCGCGACGCGATGCTGCGGGTCGTGCGGAAGCACCGCGCTGCGGCCGACCAGATCGACGGCGAGCTGGTCCCGGAGGCTTTGCTGTCGTCCGCGAAGAATGCCTGGGACGAGGCGATCGCGCTCGGCGAACGGCACGGCTACCGCAACGCGCAGGCAACGGTGCTCGCGCCGACCGGCACGATCGGCCTGATGATGGACTGCGACACGACCGGCATCGAGCCCGACCTGGCACTGGTCAAGAACAAGAAGCTCGTGGGCGGCGGCACGATGCAGATCGTCAACCAGACCGTCCCGCGGGCGCTCGAGCGGCTCGGGTACGCGCCCGACCAGGTCGAGGACATCGTCGCCTACATCACCGAGCACAACTCGGTGGCGGAGGCCCCGCACCTGCGGCCGGAGCACTATCCGGTGTTCGACACGTCGATGGGCGATCGCGCCATCGACTACATGGGGCACGTCCGGATGATGGCCGCGGTCCAGCCGTTCATCTCGGGCGCCATCTCCAAGACCGTGAACATGCCGGAGCAGACGACCGTCGAGGAGGTCGAGCAGCTCTTCGTCGAATCCTGGAAGCTCGACCTGAAGGCCGTCGCGATCTATCGCGACAACTGCAAGGTCGCCCAGCCGCTGTCAGCGGACAAGAAGGCCAAGGACAAGGTCGAGGAGACCGCGGAGCTGGCCAGGCCGGAGCGCAAGCGTCCGCCTCGCGTCCGGCCGTCGGTGACGACGAAGTTCGAGGTCGGTGACGCCGAGGGCTACATCACGGCGAGCACGTACCCGGACGACGGGATCGCCGAGATCTTCCTGAAGACGTCGAAGCAGGGTTCCACACTCGCCGGCATCATGGACGCCTTCTCGATCGCGATATCCATAGCTCTCCAGTACGGGGTGCCGCTCGACGCGTACGTTGCCAAGTTCATCAACATGAAGTTCGAGCCGTCGGGCATGACGAACGATCCGGACATCCGGTTCGCGAGCTCTCTCGTCGACTACGTGTTCCGGCGTCTCGCGCTCGACTACCTGCCGAAGGAGAAGCGCGAGGAGCTCGGCATCCGTACCGTCGAGGAGCGGAAGACCCTCGCAGCGAACGGGAACGGATACATCGCGGAGGTGGCCCCGCCGGTCGCGGAGGCGAAGGACGAGGCCGCGCCTTCGGAGGCGGCCGAACGGGGAGAGAACGCACGGACGCAAGCCGTGGACGCGCCGCTCTGCTACTCGTGCGGTTCGAAGATGCAGCCGTCGGGTTCCTGTTACGTCTGTCCGTCCTGCGGCTCGACGAGCGGTTGCAGCTAGGCGCGTGGAGCTTCCGTTCAAGCGCCTCGACCCGCAGGCCCCACTGCCCGGACGGGCGCACCCGGGCGACGCGGGACTGGATCTCCGCTCGGCGGTCGACGTGCTCGTCGGTCCGGGCGAGCGCGCGATGGTGCCGACCGGTCTGTCGGTCGCGATCCCCGATGGTCACGCCGGGCTGGTGCTGCCGCGCTCCGGGCTCGCTTCGAGGCAGGGTCTGACGATGGCGAACGCGCCGGGCCTGATCGACGCCGGGTACCGGGGCGAGATCATCTGCGCCGTCGTCAACCTAGACCGCGAGCAGGCGGTGCAGATCAGGCGCGGCGATCGGATCGCCCAGCTCGTGGTTGTGGCAGTTTCCGGGGTGTCGCCGAGCTTCGTCGATGAGCTTCCCCCGTCAAGCCGTGGCGAGGGAGGTTTCGGATCGACGGGGACGTCATGATCGTGCGCCTCGAGGAGCCGACGGATCGCCCCCACGCGATCGAGGTGGAGCGTCGCGCCTTCGACTCGGACGAGGAGCCGGCGATCGTCGAGGCGGTTCGTGACGAGCCCGGCGCCTTTGCCTTCGTCGCGGAGGAGGACGGACGGGTCGTCGGACACGTTCAGATGAGTCCAGGGACGGTAGGGAACAGCGAGGTCCTGGCTCTCGGACCGATCGGAGTTCTGCCGGAGCGCCAGCGGCGCGGGATCGGCTCGGCCCTGATCTGCGCGGCGCTCGACGAAGCTCGGGCGCGAGGTTGGGTCGCAGCTATCGTGATCGGCGACCCGAGGTTCTACCCACGGTTCGGCTTCGAACCGGGCGCGGCCTACGGCCTGCGAAACTCGTTCGCCGGCGTCTATCCGGGTGGGTTCGAGATCAAAGAAGAGGACTTCATGCTCGCGCCCCTCGTCGAGGGGGCTCGGGAGTTCCGCGGGCCGGTTCGCTGGCATGCCGCGTTCGGTCAAGGGCCCGACCCGGGCGAAGTAGCGGTTGAAGGGACGACCTGCGGGGCCTAGACTCGTGAGACACGCGGACGTGGCTCAGTTGGTAGAGCACCACCTTGCCAAGGTGGGGGTCGCGGGTTCGAGTCCCGTCGTCCGCTCCAGCGGGAGCCTCGAGCGAGGCTCCTATTTTGCACGTGCAAGACGCTCCGCCGCGTTCGCGTAGACTTGTTGCGGGCTCCGAGCGAGCCCAGGTCGGCGGGGTGGCCGAGTGGTTAGGCAAGGGTCTGCAAAACCCTGTACACCGGTTCAATTCCGGTCCCCGCCTCGGTACCCGCGGCCGCTAGAATCAGGGACCTCGGGCGCTTAGCTCAGGGGGAGAGCGCTTCCTTGACGCGGAAGAGGTCAGAGGTTCAAATCCTCTAGCGCCCACAGTGAAAGGCCCTGGTCACAGGGCCTATGCTTACGTTCGGGCGCCTGCTCTCGATGGAGCTGTTGGGCCTCGCGCGCCGGGGCGCGTGTCATTCTTCCAGCCTTGGCAGAGTTAGGATCGCATCTCGTGTTCACTGTTGAGCAGCGGGATGCTCTCCGCGAGCGCGTGCTGAGGCTCGCGGAGGAGGATGAGCGCGTCGTCGCCGGAGCCGCCGTGGGTTCGCTCGCCATAGACGGTGGCGACCGCTTCTCCGACTTGGACCTTACCTTCGGCATTGCCAACCATGTTCAGGTCGCTGACGTGCTCGACGACTGGACGCGCACGCTCGTCGACGAGCTCGACGCGGTGCAGCTTGCCGAGCTCGAGCGCGGGCCGACCACCTACCGGGTGTTCCTGCTGCCGGACGCGCTGCAGTTGGACCTGTCGATGACGCCGGCGGCTCAGTTTCGTCCCGCCGGGCCACGATTCCGGCTCCTGTTCGGCGAGACGGCTGTAGGCGAGTCGGAGACTCTCACGCCGCCGGTCGCAGAGGACCTCTTCCTGCCCACGCCGCCGGTCGCAGGGGACATCTTCGGGTGGGGCGTCGTCTACGCGCTCCACGCGCGCGCTTGCATCGAGCGCGGGCGTGTCTGGCAGGCCGAGCACTACGTCGGCGCCGTGCGCGACCACGCGCTCTCGCTTGCCTGCCTCCGCCAGGGGCTGCCCCCTGTGCTGGCGCGCGGCTACGACGACCTTTCCGCTGAGACGCTTGCTCGTTTCGAGGATGCCCACGTCGGCGGGGTCGAACCTGGGGCGCTCCGGGCAGCTCTGGCCACCTCCGTTCTCGCGCTCACGCGCGAGGGTGCGGAGGCGCGTCTACCGCATGCTCGTGCCGTCGCGGAGCGTCTCGCTGAGTTTCGCTGACGAGTGAACAGCACGATGGCATGAAGACCTACGGGTCGGCCATGAATCGGGCTCGGAGACGCTCACTGAATACCACGTCATAGGGAAGAGCTTTGAGTTCCTCGGCAGTTGCCTCGACGCCGTGGATGTGCAGCAGCCCGGCGAGCAGCTCCCAAGGATGTTCCTCTTGAGTGTCGTCGTCGTCCGGGAGCACCGTGGTGCGCACGTCCCGCTCGAGTTGCTCCAACGTCAAGTAGCGCCACTGGTCGCTGGGCGTGGGTCCTCTGTTGGCCATGGTCCAACCTGAGAACCCGAGGTCATCGCGCAGCGTGAGGCGCCGTCCGTCCGCAAGGTCGGCGAACTCATGGACGACGAATGAGAGCCGCTGCTTGAAGGCCTCGACAAGGTTCTCGACCTCCTGGGTTGACTGCGGAGCGAAAGGGGCGGGATGAGCGTGTGCACCCGACTGCCGTTCGACAGTCGCGCGCCATCCGCCCTTGACGAGTCGCTGGCCGTACTCGTCCGGCGTCACGAAATCGCACCACGCACCCAAACCGACAACAGTCACCCCGCCATACTCAACACGGGCAGGCCCGACGGCAAGTTGCTACG
>JBFMCN010000067.1:0-10899 GCA_040754475.1 Actinomycetota bacterium
GCGAACGTGTCCAGGCCGGTGGCGGAGGCGCTCGCGCACGCTGGGGCGTTCGACGCGCTCCCAGGCGCGTTTCCCGGCGGTACGCGCCGCGACCGCCTCTATACGGCGATGACCACCGAACCCCAGCGCGAGGGCGACCAGCTCACCCTCGACCTGTGCGGAGCGGCCCCCGCGACCCCCACCGGCGGACGCTTCCAGCTTGCGGAGTACACCGAGGAGGAGAAGGTGCGCGCCGAGCTGGAGGTGGTGGGCCTGGACGCGAGCCGTCACCTGATCTCGTTCTACGAGCCGCTTCTCGCGGACCTCGGGGTTGTTCGCTCGAAGGACCTGCACCGGCACCGAGCGGGGGAGTGGGTGACGGTCGCCGGCGTGAAGGTGGCCTCACAGACGCCGGCGATCCGAAGCGGTCAGCGGATCATCTTCCTGACGCTCGACGACGCGACGGGACCGGTCGACGTGACGGTCTTCGAGAAGGTCCAGCCGAAGGTGGCGAGGACCGTGTTCCACTCGTTCGTGCTCGCCGTCCGGGGGAAGCTCAGACGCACCGGCAAGAGGGGGGTGAGTATCATCGCCGAGGACGTCTGGGACCTCACCGAGCTCCGGCGTTCCCGCAGGAAGGACCGTCTCGGAAACGCCTTGGCCGCGCACGAGCCTTCTCCCGGGGAGACCCCGAGGAAGCTGTGGCACGCGAGCGGAGGTTCCGCCGGATGGTGAGCGCCGGCGCGCGGGAGGGCTTCGTGGACGAACGGGAGGCGCAGCAGCCGGGGGTCGTCGAGGAGACCCTCCTCGAGCCCACGATCCCCTCCGCAGGGGCGCTCCCCCCGCACGTCCTCACGATCCGCCCGTTCTTCTGGGTCGTCCTCGGCGTCGGCGTGGGCGGCTTCGCATTCTGGGGATTCCTCGCTGCGGTCTTCGCCCAGGCCGCATACGCCTACGACGCGAGCTCCGCTCAGATGGCGATCCTCGGCCTGTCGATCTCGGCGCCCTACGCGCTGCTCATCCCGTTCCAGGGGATGGTCGTCGACCGCTGGAGTCCCAAGTGGATGAACCTGTGCGGCTACTTCGTCCTCGTGGCCGCCGTCGGGGCGGCACTCGCCGCGAGCTCGATCGTGTGGCTCTACGCCTCCTCGTTCCTGGTCGGAATCGCATTCGCCACGATCGAGCCGGCGCGCTCCTCGCTCGTCGGCCTGCTCGTCGAGGAGCGGCAGCTCGTCCAGGCGAACGGGACCATCTCGGCCGCCTCTCAGACCTCGCTCATGCTCGGGACGCTGGGCGGCGGGCTCCTGATGGATGCCGTGGGTACCGATGCCATCTACGCCGTGGCCCTCGGGGCGAGTCTGTTGGCGATCTCGCTCAACCTGGTCGTCCCCGACGTCCGGCATGGAGGAAAGCGCCCGGCGATTGGTCTGCACGACCTTGCGGAAGGACTGCGCACCGCTGCCCACCAGCCCGACCTTCGCCTGGACCTGACGATCCTCTGTCTCGGGTGGCTCGCGGTGACGATCTTCTTCGTCCTCGAGCCGCTGTTCATCAGGGAGACGCTCGGGAGGGGCGAGAGCGCCGTCTCGTTCATGTGGTTCGTCCACGGCGTCGGCGCCTTCGTCGGCGCGATCCTCGTGTCGCGGGTCCGAAGCGCCGTCGGCCGAGAGCTCGTCTACGTCGCGGGAGGCGTTGCGGCCGCCGGCGCGGGACTGGTCCTGTTCGCGTCGACGAGCTCGTATGCCGTGGCGTTCGCCGGAGAGGCGCTCATGGGCGCCGGGTTCTCCTTCATCTTCGCGCCGACGCTCGCGCTCATACAGCGGGTCGCGGGAGAGGAGCAGCGGGGGCGGGTGACGAGCATCTTCGGCGCGCTCCAGGAGACGATGGGCATCGTCTCGGCCCTTACGCTGCTCGTCCTGGGATCGCTCGTCGTCGTCCGACCGACGATCCTCGGCGCGGGGGCGGTGGTGATCGTCGTCGGGCTTCTCGGCCTGCGCGCCGCGAGGCTGCGGATCTCCGAGGCGGGTTCCCGCCGGGAAGCAGGGGGCTCGCGCCCATGAGCCGGGTCGCCGAGCCGATCCTCCATGTGGACCTCGATGCGTTCTACGCGTCGGTGGAGGTCCTGAAGGACCCCTCACTTCCAGGCAAGCCCGTCGTGGTCGGGGGCGCGGGATCGCGGGGCGTCGTGATGTCGGCCTCGTACGAGGCTCGCGCCGTCGGCATCCGAAACGCGATGCCCGCGGTCCGGGCGAGGCGCCTGTGTCCGGATGCCGTCTTCCTTCCTCCGGACTTCGAGTCCTACAGGAGCCATTCGAACCGGTTCCGCGAGGTGCTTCTGTCGGTCACGCCGCTCGTCGAGCCCATCTCCCTCGACGAGGCGTTCCTCGACGTCGCGGGCGCGGTGCTGCTGTTCGGTCCACCCGAGGCGATCGCGGCCCGTATCCGCCGCGACGTTCGGGCCGAGGTCGGCGTGGCTTGCTCTGTCGGTGTGGGACCGAGCAAGCTCGTCGCGAAGCTCGCCTCCAGACAGGCCAAGCCCGACGGTCTTCTCGTCGTTCGCGCGGACGAGGTGCGGTCGTTCCTGGAGCCGCTCCCGGCGCGCGCGATCTGGGGGGTGGGGGAGAAGACCGTGGAGACGCTGTCGCGCCTTGGCGTGAGAACGGTCGGCGACCTCGCGCGGACGCCACCGTCGATCCTCGGAAGGGTCGTCGGGGAGCAGCACGCCCAGGAGTTGGTCGATCTGGCGCGAGGGATCGACGACCGGCCGATCGTTCCCTACGAGACGCCGAAGTCGGTCTCGCACGAGGAGACCTTCGACGCCGACCTCGATTCCGAAGAGGACCTACTGCGCGAGGCGCTCGCGCTCTCCGGAAAGGTCGCGACCCGTCTACGGGAAGAGGGCTATCGGGCCCGCACGATCGTCCTGAAGGTCCGGCTCGCGAACTTCACGACGCTCACCAGATCGCGGACGCTTCCCGCCGCAACCGATGTGGCGGCCGAGATCTATCACGTGGCGGGTGAGCTCTTCCGCGGGCTGCCCGGCTCGAGAAGACGGGTCCGCCTCCTTGGCGTCCAGGCGACCGGCCTCGTGCCGGCCGGTGCCGAGCAGCTCGCCCTCCTTCGTGGCGAGCGGTGGCGGGATCTCGAGGTCGCCGTCGATCGCGTCGAGCGTCGCTTCGGTCGCGGGGCGGCGGGGCCGGCCGCGCTCCTGCGGCCACGGATACCCGGCGGCCGGCGGGAGTGAGCGTCGGAATCCGCCGTCGAGGGGCGGTCGGGCGAATGGCCTCTTCATCCTGACAAGGTGTCGTTCCTATAATGGGAGTCGAGGTCCAAAGGCGGAGCCGATGCCTCTCTCCGAGCACGAACAACACATCCTCGAGGAGATCGAAAAGGGTCTCGCCGAGGAGGATCCGCGACTGGTCGAGGCCGTGTCCCGGACCTCGTTGCACTCTCACCTGGCGCGCCGCATCCGGTGGGCTTCGCTGGCGTTCGTCGCGGGGTTCGTGATGCTGATGCTGTTCCCCGTGTCGCTGTGGATCGCCGCCGGCGGCTTCGGCGTCATGCTCGTGTCGTCTCTGCTCGTGTATCGCTCCCTAAAGCAGCTGGGAGTGGAGCAGGTACGCGCCATCCAGCAATCGGGACGCTTCTCGATCGCGGCCATTCTCACTCGGCTGTCGGGCCGGTTCCGACAGCCCCGCCCACCGACTCCGTAGTCCACCGGCCGAAGGATCGTTGCGTGCCTCGCGGAAACGGCCTCGGCGCGATGTGTCCCACGCAGCGCGCTTGCCAGTCTCCGTCGCTCTGGAGTAGAACAAGTTGCCTTCCCCAGGGGCGTGACCGTCAACTGCAAGTCGAGCCTTCCCTCGACGCGCTGGCGGACCGCTGGTGTTCGGTGAGTGACGAGTCGTCGGAGGGCGCACGTCCTATGGAGGGGTTCAGCGCGCACCAAGCGACGAGGCTCACGAGCTGCACGCCGCGCCAGCTCCGGTACTGGGATCAGATCGGTCTTGTGAAGCCTTCGATTCAGCAAACCGGCGGGCGGCCCGGCGTTCCCAGGCTGTACTCGTTCCGCGATCTCGTGGCGCTGCGGGTGGTGAAGTCGCTGCTCGACGGCGGGATGTCGCTGCAGCGCGTGCGTCGAGCCTGGGACTACCTCAACCGTAGGGCGGCGCTCGACAGGCACCTGTCCGAGGTGAAACTCATCACCGACGGCGTGAGCATCTTCAAGATCGCCCGTCGGAGCGGCGAGATCCTCGACGCCCTCCGCGAAGGGCAGCTCGCCTTCTTCGTCGCGATCGACGAGATCGCAAGCGGCGTCGAGGCCAAGGTCGGCCAGTTCAGAGAGGATCGGGATCGCTTCGTCCGGGCGTTGCGCGAGGCGGCGATCCACACAAAGACCGGCACGTAGGGCTCACACGCCGAGCCGGTAGGTCCCGAGAACCCTGCGCAGCGTCCCGACGTCGCGACGGATGTCCCGGATCGCGACCGCCGCGTCGCGGAGCGCCTCGCGGGCTTCCTCCTCGGAGAGCGGCCGCTTCCCGTAGGCGGCTCTGGAGGCGGCCTCGGTGAGGCGCTCGAGATGCCCGTCCGAGAACTCGACGGTGCGGTCGAGCCGGTCGCGGTACTCGGCCATGGTCTCGCCAGTCGCTCGTCCGAGACGGAGATCGGCCGCCCTGCCGTCGAACACTCTGAAGGCCGCGAGGATCCTCTCGGTCGGCTCGCGCCCGCCGCCGAGCCTCGCCCGCCGCCACACCGCCTTGACCGCCGGGATGGCAACGAGGAGTAGGCCGCCGAGCGCGAGCAGGCAGATGATCAAAAGCCGGTAGAGGGTCGCGAATCCACCGGACTGCTGGGCTTGGGTGCCGACACGCGGAGGCCGGAACGACGTTTGGCCGATGAACCCGTCCTCTTGCAGAAGCTTTAGGGCAGGGCCGGTCACGGGCCCCATTCTCTCGGTGGCAGATGCCTCGGCTCCGGTACCGCAGTTCGGCCTTCCCGGCGGGCACGTCTCGGGAACCCGTGGGTTCAGATAGGAGCCGGGCGTCGCAAGCGGGTTGGCGCGGCCGGGGGTCGGATCGAACGGCAGCCATCCGTAGCCCGGGAACAGAACCTCGACCCACGCATGGGCCTGCTCGGTGCTGACGGTGAAGGTCGTCCCAAGCCTCGTCCCGGGCAGGAACCCGACGGCGACCCTGGCGGGGAGCCCAAGCTCGCGAACCATCACGGCCATCGCGGTGGCGAACTGTTGGCAGAAGCCCTTCCTCGTCTCCGTCAGGAATTCGAGCAGAGCATCCGAGCCCGAGTCCCTCCTTACGTCGAGCGAGTAGCGGAAGGAGCCGCTCAGGAAGTGTCTTTGGATGGCGAGGACCTTCCGGTAGGGAGAGGTCGCGCTCCGGGTCCACCGGCGAGCGATCTTGCCCACCTCGGCCGAGACGTTGGAGGCGAGTGTGAGCCCCCCATAGTCGGAAGCCGGTCCGAAGGTCACCTGATCGAGCTGTTCGGCGGTGGGGGACACGTACCGCGACGTGACCGAATACTCGGTTCCCGCGTCCAGGCTCTCGGGTGCGAGTGCGGCCGAGAGGTTCGAGTCGTAGCGCACGCTCTCGAACGGGACGACGAGGAGCTCGGGGGGGTAGGCCATCGGCAGCCAGCGGTCTCGAAGGTCGATCGTGATCCGGTACTGCTGGCGCACGATCGGCTCCGTCGCGGACGGCGAGTACGACAGTTGCGCCGGGCTCCGCAGGATCCGACCAGTCTCCGCTTGTGGGTCCGAGCTCCGCCACGTGGTGCCGTCGAAGTCGTCGAGGGCGTACAGGCGCCAGTAGGTCGGGACGGGCCGTCCGCCGGTGTCCACCGAGCTGACCCGGAACAGCTCGACGGACTCCTTCCGGGTCAGCTGCGCCCTGATCGAAACGAACGGGTTGAGGTGCACGGCGCCCCGGTTCGCGGTGGAGAAGTCCACGAGAGGATCGGAGCGGAACCCGGGAAGGATCCCCGGTGCGAGGGTCGCGACCGCAACGGCCAGGAGCGCCACCTGCTGAGCGCCTCGCCCGGTCGCCGACGAGACGGGATGGCGAGTCGCGCTCCAGATGGGTCCCCATTGGCGGATCCTGCGGAGTCCGTCGACGAGCGCGACGAGGAGCACGGCCACGAGGAAGACGACGGCATATCCAAACCGAGCGCCGTCCGCCAGAACGGTGTCCGTGAAGCCGACGAGCGCGACCGGCGGCAGAACGGCAAGGAGCGGGCTCCCTGCTCGGATCGCGAGAGTGTGGGCCGAGAAGACCGCGGTCCAGATCGCCGAGATGCCCGCAAGCATCAAGGGCGCGGCGGGCAACGCCGGTGCGATCTGCGTGCGCGCCTCCTCGCCGACCTGACCGAACGCCTGGCCTATGACGCGCAGGGTCTCGACGGAAGGCAGGCCGTGCCACGTCGTGGCGGGGAAGACGAGAAGCCCTATCGCAACGAGCAGGCATGCCGCGCTGGCCAGAGCGGCCACGACCAGGCTTCTGCGCTGGAGCACCGCCGCGACGCCGAGCGAAGCCAGCGCCGCTGCGAGCAGCTTCCACGTCGGCCCGTGGCCCACGTAGACGCGCCCGAATGCAAGCGCCGTCGCTACCGCGAGGACGCCGATGGCGGCGAGCCCGGCTACACGCTGAGCGCGCGAGACCTGTCTCTCGTTTGTTGCCATGCGTCGCGGAGCCTTCCGGTCGGTTGGACCACGAGAACCTCCCACCCCGAACGGGAAAGCGAGAGCCGAGCTGCGGTCGCGCGTCCCTCGACGCGGGCTTGACGGTCGGGAGGAAGGGTGCCGGGATCGATGGGGTAGACGAGAACGGCGATCTTCGGGCCGAAGACCACACCCGCCCGGATCAGCGAGGTGAGCTCGTTCGGCAGTGGCGGCGCGGTCACGGCAACCAGCGTCGTGTCGCCCGCCGCGACCGACCGAAGGCGCGTTAGACCGGCCGAGAGCGCGCGCGACGCGTCGTGGCCCACTCCGGCGAGTGCATCGAGCAGTTGGTCCTCGGTCACGGGGGTGGGGTTCGTCTGGGACGTTGCCAGCTTGAGGGTGAACCCGTGTCGCGCGAGGAGGACTCCCATCGAGGCCGCCGCCGAGACGCATCTCTCGAACGACGGCGAATGCGCCTTGCCGACCGCGGACTCCCGTGTGTCGAGGAAGATCGCCGCCACGGACCGTCGGCTCGATTCGTCTTGCCGGATCATGAGCTGTCCTGTGCGGGCGACGCTCGCCCAATGGATGCGGCGGAGGTCGTCTCCCTCCAGGTACGGGCGCATCGTGTAGAAGTCATCGCCGGTGCGGAACAGATGCTTGGCGAGGGACAGGCCGCTCGTGGAACCGAACGGCGAGGAAGGCTGGGCCTCGAGCTCCTCGACCTCCGGCGTCACCACCAAGTCCTCACGCCTGTCGAACTCGACTCGGATCCGCGTGAGCGCGAAGGGATCGGAGATGTCCACCGTAAGTGGGCCGAGCGAGTAACGCCCGCGTGCTTGAGCGGTGAGGGAGTAGGAGGCGTGCCGCTTCCCCTTGGCCGCGATCCCGGTGAGCACCAGGCGGGCCGGCCGGCCGAGCGCGGCGGGGATGCGGTCCTCGAGCAGGAGGAACGACGTCGAGGCCGGTGCGTCATTCTCGATCTCCAGGTCGACCGTCAGTCTCCGACCGGGAGCGATGCGATGGTCCGAGAGTCGCCTGCGCACGTGGAGCCTCTGCCGGTTCCGGCGCGCGAATAGGGCCGCGACGAGCGGCAGCACGGCCACTCCCACCGCCAAGATGTGGAGCGTGGGGGAGCCGGCAACGCGGGCGGCAACCCACAGGCCGAGGCCCGCGGCGAACACCAGGGCGCCGCGCCCCGAGGGCATGTTCAGGCCTTTCCGGTGACCGGTACGGCGACCTCTCGCAGGAGCTCCTCGAGGACGGTGCGGGCCCAACGGCCGCCCATCACCGCGTCCGCCGTCACGATGACGCGGTGCGCGAGCGCAGGGATCGCGAGGCCTTTCACGTCGTCGGGGATGACGTAGTCGCGCTCCGAGGCCGCCGCCATCCCGCGGGCGGCTCGCAGCAGCATGATCGACGCACGGGGGCTAGCGCCCAGGTACACGTCAGGATGGTTCCTCGTCGCCTCGACGATGTCCACGATGTAGCGCCTGATGGCTGGGGACACGTGGACCTGCCGGGCCTGTTTGATCATCTCGCGAACCCCTAGTGCGTCGGTGACCGGCCCGATGTCGTCGAGCGTGGAGTGGACGCCGTGGGTTGAGAGGATCTCCGCTTCGACCTCGGCGGAGGGGTAGCCGAGGGCGATCCTCATGATGAACCGGTCCAGCTGAGCCTCGGGGAGCGGGTACGTTCCTTCGTGCTCGATGGGGTTCTGCGTTGCGATCACCATGAAGGGCTGGCCGAGCTGGTAGGTCACGGTGTCGATCGTGACCTGCCGTTCCTCCATGGACTCGAGCAGTGCAGACTGTGTCTTGGGGCTCGCGCGGTTGATCTCGTCGCCGAGCACGATGTTGGCGAAGATCGCGCCCGGCTTGAACTCGAAGTCGCCCCGCTCCTGATTGAAGACGTTCACGCCTGTGATGTCGGTGGGAAGCAGGTCGGGAGTGAACTGGATGCGTCGGAAGGAGCAGTCGATCGACCGGGCGATCGCCTTCGCCAGCATGGTCTTGCCGACCCCGGGAACGTCCTCGATCAGGAGGTGACCCTCGGCGATCAGGGCGACGAGCGCGAGGCGGATCTCTTGGTGCTTGCCCTGGACGACCTGTTCGACGTTGGCCTCGATGTCGCGGAACCGCCTGGCGAAGGCCTGCCAGTCCGGCGTGTCCAGCTCCCTGGCCTCCACTTGCCCACCTCCAGCGCGGGTCTCAATGTTACCGGTCTAGGCGCGGGAGAGATCACGCCGCGTGAGATCAGGGCGCAGCCGACGGCTAACAGACGGCGCGAGCTCTCGGACGTGACGAGCAGAAGACGGCGGTGGCCCGAACCCGAGTCGGCCGGACGCCCCGCGCGGCCCCTTTTTCGCTACTTCCAGGCGCCCTAGTGCTCGGAGACGGCCAACCGCCGCCTTCGTTCAGGATTACAACCCTGGGATTTGACCGGTTCAAGCACCTGTGTCCGGAAAGATGGGGTCCCTCGCTATACTCGCTGCAACCGGTCATGGGAAAGGCGCTCGTTCTCAACGCGACTCACCAGCCTCTGGCAGTCGTCTCTGCGAGGAGGGCGGTCGTGCTCGTGCTGAAGGACAAGGCCGACGTGGTGGCGTCCGACGGCATGGTCTTCCACTCCGAGCACCTGCAGATCGAAGCTCCCTCGGTCGTCAAGCTCCGCTACTTCGTGAGAGTGCCCTACAGAGCGCAGGCTCCGCTCACACGCCGCGCGGTCTTCGCCCGGGACGACTGGGTATGCCAGTACTGCGGCGCTCCGGCGGAGAACCTCGATCACGTCGTGCCCAGGTCTAGAGGCGGGGAGCACACCTGGGAGAACGTGGTGGCCGCCTGCCGCCGCTGCAACTCGAAGAAGGAGAACCGTCTGGCGGAGGATGCCGGCCTGCGCCTCTCGCGTCGGCCCTTCGCTCCGCCCGACGGATTCCGGCTCTCGCTCGGGCGCCTCGAGCCCGAGTGGGAGCCCTTCCTGGCGTAGCCGGATTCGACCGCGCTGCGGGCTCCGCCCGCCCGAAGCATCTTCACCCTACCTGACAGTTCTTAACAGCGGTCAACCGATCTTCACTCTGCATCCTTGACCAGTGGAGTGCGGGTGGCATAAAGTGGCGCTCTGCGGAGGACGGGGGGAGGACGCGTGGCCGAACTGCTCGGCACGCACAGCTATCAGCTCGACCCAAAGGGCAGGATCAGCCTGCCGGCGCGGTTCCGTGAGGTCCTCGCCGACGGCGCGGTCCTAACGCTCGGGCAGGACGGCTGCCTGTTCTGCTTCCCCAGGGCCGAGTGGGAAGAACGTGCCCGGGAGGTCCGCGAGCTTCCCCTCTCCGACGCCGAGGGACGGGCGTACGCGCGCATGTTCTTTGGAAAGGCCGAGCCCGTCGAGCTCGACTCGCAAGGTCGGCTGCTGATCCCGCAGCGTCTGCGGAACGAGGTCGGCATCCGCAAGGAGACGGTCGTGCTCGGCGTGTACGACCGGATGGAGATCTGGGACCGGGAGGCCCACGCACGCTACGAGCAGGGCCACGGCGGGGCCTATCAGGCGGGAACGCTGAACGTGGGAGGCGGGAGATGAGGGGAGCGCTGCTCAAGGAGGTCCGCCAGAGCCTCGAACTGATCGCGTTGTCCGCCCTGACGATGGGCGCGTACGTCGGTCTCGGTCTGCTCGCCATCCACGTCCTCGGATGAGGCGATCCCCTTGCAGGGGCGACAGGGATCAGAGCACGAGCCCGTCATGGCGGACGAGGTGACGGGGCTCCTTGGGGGAAGGGGAACCGTGGTCGACATGACACTCGGGGCAGGGGGTCATGCCGAGGCCCTTCTCGACTCCGGGGTGGGCCGAGTGGTCGGGATCGACCGGGACCCGCAGGCGATGGAGCTCGCGGGTCGGCGGCTCGCCCGCTTCGGGGAGCGCTTCGTCGGCGTGAGGACGCGGTTCTCCAACGTGTCACTGGAGACTCAGGTCGATGGGTTCCTGTTCGACCTCGGCGTCTCCTCGATGCAGCTCGAGCGGCCGGAGCGCGGATTCAGCTACCGGCTGAACGGCCCGCTCGATATGCGTATGGAAGCCGCAGGCGATAGTGCGAAGGATCTAGTGAACTCCTCGTCCGAGAGGGATCTCGCGAGGATCCTCCTCGAGTACGGAGAGGAACACCGGGCGAGGAGGGTCGCGTCGGCGATCGCGCGTGCTCGTGCGCGGAGACCGATCGAGACGACCGAGGAGCTCACCCGTGTAGTCGCGGGCGCCGT
>JBFMCN010000068.1:0-4298 GCA_040754475.1 Actinomycetota bacterium
AGAAGGGGGCTGAGGTACCGGGTGCAGTAGACATCCGTTGCCTGGCCCGAGTCGCCCTCAAGTACGACCCGAACTCCATCGTCCATGGAGTCTTCTTGGAGAAGATCGCCGGTCGGTTCCGCCTCCCCAGGATGCTGTCGGCGTTCATCGAGGCCACGGGGGTCAACCCCGCCGAGTCGGGGGGCGTCAAGTTCGATCGGGTCTTCCCCGAGCGTGACGCACAGCGGGGGATCTCCTCCGAGCGCGGCTTCACCAACGTCCCGTTCCCGCGGACCGAGTTCGTGGCCGAGCGGATCACGACCTACTTCAACATCGACCTCGCGCTGCTTCGCTCCTACGGGCTCGGAGCGGACGCTGAGCGCATGCTGACCACCTTGTCGCTGTGGAAGGTCCGAAGGTTCCTCGAGGTAGGGCTGCGCCTTCGGACGGCGTGCGATCTTGAGTGCATCGAGCTGCAATGCACTAGCCCGGGGAACGCCAAGGTGCCCGATCTCCCAGAACTCGAGGGTGAGCTGCGGGCGTCGATCGAGCGCTGCCGCGGGGTCTTCGCCAGTCCGCCGGTGACAGAAGTGTCCGTGCGCATCCCGGAGAAACGGAAAGGGAAGAAGGCCGCCGCGTTGTCAGAGGGAGGCGGAGGGGACGCGTGAGCACTGCGCTGGAGGTCCGGTTCCTCGCTGGCCGTTTTCACGCGACACCCTGGGGTTCACACGTCAATGAGGGCGCGATCGAGTGGCCACCCGCTCCCTGGCGGCTCTTCCGGGCACTGGTAGCCGCCGGGGCGCGGACCCCGGGCATGACTGCGGGCGAGCTGCGGGGCATCCTTGGGCCGTTTCTGGATGCGCCCTCCTACCACTTGCCACCCGCCTCGGCTGCCCATGCCCGCTACTGGATGCCATGGGAGAAGAAGGGGCCCGCCGATCGGACCAAGATCGTCGACGCTTTCGTCGCCCTGGATCGGTCGAGTCCGATGACGGTGGTGTGGCCGGAGGATGCGCCGGAATCTGATCGGCTCGACGGCGTTCTGGAGGGCCTCGGCTACCTTGGTCGCTCGCAGTCCTGGGCAGAGCTCAGACGCGTCGACAGCTATCCAGAGCCCGACGTGTTGCCGCTTGGAGAAGGCCGTGAGGCGCCTGAAGATCGCGAGACTGTCTCGCTGTTGGCGCCTGATCCCGGGACACCCAACGAGACCCTCCGCGGCGCGCTCCTCGGGACGTCGGAACTGCATCGGCGGGGACTCAGCGTGCCGCCCGGGACGCGTTGGGTCCGGTACGCGAGGCCGCCTCTGGATCTCGAACCTGTCCCCAGACTGCGGCGTCGCGCGAAAAGTCCCACGCGGCCGACGGTGGCGAGGTACCTGCTGGAGGGGCCAGCGCTTCCTCCGCTCACCGAAGCCATCACCATGTGCGACCTCCTTCGCCGCTCTGCCATGGCTCAGTTCGGCCGCCGCGAGCAAGGGCGCACCTCGTCGGTGCTCTCGGGCAAGGACGAACGCGGGAGGCCCCTGAACGGCCACCGTCATGCCTTCTACTTCGCGACCGACGAGGATGGGGATCGGAGGATCGACCACCTGACGGTCGTGGCGGCCGAGGGCTTTGGCCCCGAGGAGCGTGACGCGCTCCGGAGTGTCCGAGTGCTCAACCCGGGACGAGAACGCCCGGAAGTCCGGCCGTTTCTGCTCGGGTTGGGGAACGCAGGCGACTTCCCAACCCCGCTCGTTGGGAGCGGGAGACGTTGGCGGTCCCACACCCCTTTCGTTCTGATCCGCCACCCCAAGGTCCGCGGGACCACAAGCGCCGGGAAGCGCCTGGTCGATTCGCCCGAGCACCAGGTTCGTTTGGAGCTGGTGCGGCGAGGGTTCCCAGAGCCGGTCGCAGTCCGCCCCCTGAGATCCGCGCGGTGGCTTGAGTTTCGTCGTCACCGCCGCGGACACGAGAGCTTGGGCTGGGCCTATGGCTTCGAGCTCGAGTTCGACGCAGAGGTTGAGGGACCGATCGCTCTCGGCTACGGGTGCCACTTCGGTCTGGGACTCTTCCTGCCGGAGGCTTCCATGTGAGGGGAGAGGACACGCGGCCGTCTGCCCCCCAGGCAGACCTCGTCCCAGCCCGCATGCTGAACGAGTTCGTCTACTGCCCGCGCCTGTTCTACCTCGAGTGGGTCCAGGGGGAGTGGGCCGAGAGCGAGGACACGCTCGAGGGCGCGTCGGTCCATCGCAGGGTGGAGGAGGAGACGGGGCGGCTGCCACCCCCCGAGGAGCTCGAACCGGGGGATCGCATCGCGGCGCGCTCGGTACTCCTGTCGGCGCCCGACCTGGGACTGATCGCTCGCATGGACCTCCTCGAGGGGTCCGACGGCGCCGTTCGGCCCGTCGACTACAAGAAGGGAGCGCCGGGGCCACGGGGTCCGTGGGAGCCGGAGGTCGTTCAGCTCTGTGCGCAAGGCCTCGTGCTCCGCGAGAACGGGTATCAGTGCGACGAGGGTGTCCTCTACTACGCCGCCCCGCGAAGGCGATTCGCCGTGGCTTTCGACGATGCGCTCGTCGAGCGGACCAAGGGATTCCTCGTCGGGCTTCGTGAGTCCGTTGACGCCCCGATCCCGCCGGCTCCGCTTGTCGACAGCCCGAAGTGCCCCCGGTGCTCTCTCGTCGGGATCTGCCTGCCGGACGAGGTCACGCTGCTGCGGGGCGAGCCGCTCGAGGAGGTGCGTCGGCTCGTGCCCGCTCGGGACGACGCGGCGCCTCTGTACGTGCAGGAGCAAGGTGCCACGGTCGGCAAGTCCGGTGAGCGCCTTGTCGTCCGAAGGCGCGAGCAGGATGATGTCCCGGTGCGACTCCTGGACGTGTCCCAGGTGTCCGTGTACGGGAACGTGCAGGTGACGGCCCAGGCCATCCGGAGCCTCGCCGAGCGGGAGATTCCCGTCTTCCACCACACCTACGGAGGATGGCTCTCAGCCGTCACGACGGGGGTCCACCGTCGGAACGTCGAGCTTCGCGTGGAGCAGTACCGGGTCGCCGGCGAGGAGACCCGGGCCCTCCCGTTCGCCCGCGCGTTCGTCCTCGGCAAGCTCAGGAACCAGCGCACGCTCCTCCGGCGTAACTCGGCCTCGTCTCCTCGGGGAGCGCTCGCCGAGCTGACGCGGATGGCCCGCCTGGTCCAGGAGGCGCCCTCCCGCGACCGCCTCCTCGGGCTCGAGGGGATGGGCGCCCGCGCCTACTTCGCACACCTCCCCGAGCTACTGCGCGACCCGATGGGCTTCGAGCTCTCGGGCCGTGAACGCCGCCCACCACCGGATCCCGTGAACGCGCTGCTGTCCTTCTTGTACGGATTGCTGGTGAAGGACGCTGTGCATGCGCTCCTGGCCGTCGGGTTGGATCCCTACCGGGGCCTCTATCACCGACTCCGGTACGGCCGGCCCTCGCTGGCGCTGGATCTTGTCGAGGAGTTCAGGCCGCTCATTGCAGACTCCACGGTCCTTGGGCTGGTGAACAACCGCGTCATCAATCGGTCCGACTTCATCAGGAGAGGTCGGGCGTGCGCCCTCACGCAGACGGCTCGCCGCCAGGTGATCCGGGCATACGAGGGGCGCATAGACACTCTGATCCGCCACCCGCTCTTCGGATACCAGGTGAGCTACCGGCGTGTCGTAGAGGTGCAGGCGCGCCTGCTCGCCCGAGCGATCGCGGGTGAGATTCCCTCCTACCGGCCGTTCACGACGCGATGAGCCGTCACCGGTACGTGGTTTGCTACGACATCCGCGAGCCCGGACGGCTGCGCAGGACGCACGACACCATGCTCGGATACGGGGATCCACTGCAGTATTCGGTGTTCGTCTGCGAGCTGTCGACATCCGAACGGCTCCTGATGGAGGAGGCAGTGAGGCGGGGCGCCGTCCTCGATGAGGATTCGGTGCTGGTCATCGATCTCGGGCCCACATCCGGCGTGGCCCGCGCGCGGATCCGGGCGCTGGGCAAGGGACGGGTGCCGGAGCGCGAGCGTCTGACCGTCGTCTAGGATTCGTGTGCGTTCTGTTCCTTGAGAACCGAATAGTGAACGAGCGTGATGCGAGCGGCGAAGTCCTGCGCGCGCTTCGCTGCGGCGCTCGATCAAGGTGATCCGCAGGTGGTCGCAGGCGCGACTGCGGGAGGGATCCACGTGCACTTCCCTGCCAGCGTCAAGGGGATTGACCGCTCGCAAAGCGCCGCTCTTCACGGGCCGTGACCAGCTAGGATAACCACCGCGGTTTCCGCGACCGAAAGGTCGCGGCCCCATTGAAGCCTAAGATGGACGCTGAGCTAGTGCGCC
>JBFMCN010000069.1:0-41897 GCA_040754475.1 Actinomycetota bacterium
TGCTTGACGCTATTCCGAGGCTGGCCCTACCATCTGGATAGATGGAGTTGCATGCTTTTGCAGGTGCGAGATTCCGCGGTTGCACGAAGCGGTGGCCCAGTGCCTGTGTAGGAGGACCGGGCAGGAGGGAAGTCTGGTGCACATCCCGGATGGGTTCATCAACGCGGGCGTTTCGGCGGCGGCCGGCGTCGTGTCGGCCGGCGGGGTCGGCGTCTCGCTGAAGAAGGTCGGGAAGACGCTCGAGGACAAACAGGCGCCGCTGGCAGGCCTCGTCGCCGGGTTCGTCTTCGCCGTGCAGATGCTGAACTTCCCCGTGGCCGCGGGAACAAGCGGACACCTGCTTGGGGGCGTGCTGGCTGCGGTGCTGGTGGGTCCCTGGACCGGGGCGATATGTGTCACGCTCGTGCTGGTGGTGCAGGGTCTCTTCTTCGCCGACGGGGGCCTTTCGGCGCTCGGGCTCAACGTGTTCAACATGGCGATCGTCGGTGCGATAGGCGGCTACGCAATCTTCGCGGCGATCCGCGGCGCGCTGCCGAAGACCCGTACGGCCCTCGTGGGTTCATCGGCCGTCGCGGCGTATCTATCGGTGCTGCTCGCGGCCATCACCTTCTGGGTCGAATACGCGCTGGGAGGCGCCGGCGGCGCATCCCGCAACGCGGTTCTCACTGCCATGGTGGGTGTGCACGCACTGATCGGGATCGGCGAGGCGGTGATCACGGCGTTCGCTTTGAGCGCAGTGCTCGCCGTGCGGCCCGACCTCGTATACGGGGCGCGACACCTGATGCCGCAGCTCGAGATTCGCTCGGCAGAGCCCGCGGCGGGGAGGTAGCCGTGGACCGCAAGAACCTGACGATATTCATAGTCGGCGGCCTGATCGTCGCGCTGGGACTCGCCTTCTTCGTGAGTCCCCTCGCGAGCAGCTCACCGGATGGTCTCGAGAAGGTATCGATGGACGAGGGGTTCTCTGAGACGGCAGAGGATTCTGCGGTCGCGGACGGTCCTCTGGCCGACTACGCCGTCAAAGGCGTGGACGACGAGCAACTCTCGACCGGGCTGGCAGGCATCATCGGGGTCGCCGTCACCTTCGGCGCCGGCCTGATCCTGTTCGGAGGCCTGCGGGCGATCCGAGCCCGGCGCTCCGGTCCGCAGACCGAAGGAACGTGATCGACCCGGGCGTGGGAGGCCTTGGGACATGAGCGGCCCGCATACGCATCCGATCTACGTCCACGGTCACAGCCGCGTCCACGCGCTGCCGGCGCAGTGCAAACTCGTCGCCCAGGTGGCATTCGTGTTCGCGGTAGTCGCGACGCCTCGGCATGCGCTGTGGGCGTTCGCGCTGTACGCGGTGATGCTCCTAATGGTGATCCGACTTGCCGAGCTGCCGTTCGGCTTCGTGGCCAAGCGGCTCGTGTTCGAGGTGCCGTTCCTTCTCTTCGCCGTCATGCTCCCGTTCATCGGGCGAGGCGAGCGGGTGGACGTGCTCGGCCTGTCTCTCTCACGCGAAGGCCTCTGGGGAGCCTGGAACATCTTCGCGAAGGCGACTCTGGGCCTCGGCGCCAGCGTCGTCGTCGCCGCAACGATGACGATGCCGCAGTTCCTTCGAGGCTTCGAGCGTCTCCACATGCCGAAGGCCTTCACCTCGACCCTCTCGTTCATGATCCGGTACCTCGATGTGATCGCGGACGACATGCGGCGGATGAAGGTGGCCAGACAGTCGCGGGGCTACGACCCGCGCTGGCTGTGGCAGGCGCGAGCCGTAGCGACTTCGGCCGGTGCGTTGTTCATACGGTCCTACGAGAGGGGCGAGCGGGTCCACCTCGCGATGCTGTCCCGCGGGTTCACCGGCTCGCTCCCGAACGCCGACGAGGCGCCGGCGTCGGCGGCCGACTGGACCGCCGCGCTGACGATGCCGCTCATTGCGGCCTCCATCTGCCTCGTCGCATGGGTGGTGACGTCTTGACGACCCCGGTCCTGGAGGTCCGTGACCTGCGATTCGCCTATCCGGATGGAACGCAAGCGCTCTTCGGCGCAAACCTCTCGATCGACGAAGGCGAGCGTGTGGCGCTCCTCGGGCCGAACGGTGCCGGCAAGACCACCCTGGTCCTGCACCTGAACGGGATCCACGCCGTTCAGGCCGGATCGGTGACCGTCGGACGCCTTCCGGTTGCGAAGGAGCACCTCCGGGAGATCCGCCGTCGTGTCGGGATCGTGTTCCAGGACCCCGACGATCAGCTGTTCATGCCGACCGTCCGGGACGACGTGGCGTTCGGTCCGGCAAACCTGGGCATCAGCGGCGAGGAGCTCGATGTTCGCGTCAAGAAGGCCTTGGCAGCTGTGGGGATGGACGGGTTCGAGGACCGCGCCCCGCACCACCTCTCTTTCGGGCAGCGCCGTCGAGTGGCAGTGGCGACCGTTCTCGCCATGGAGCCCGAGATCCTGGTCCTCGACGAGCCGTCGTCGAACCTCGATCCGGCGGGAAGGCGCGAGCTTGCCGAGATCCTGCTCGGGCTCGACATCACCATGCTCATGGTCACTCACGATCTGCCCTATGCGCTGGAGCTTTGCCCGAGGGCGGTCGTGATCAACGGGGGGCTAATCGTCGCCGACGGGTCGACGGTGGACATCCTGTCCGATCAGGACCTCATGCGACGCAACAGGCTTGAGCTTCCCTTCGGCTTCTACCCGAACGAGGCGATCCGGGCTCGCGACGAGGGGCTGACCCGGCACGCGGCGAGTGACTTGCCGTAGTCCTAGGGGCCGGGCTCCAGCCTCTCCGGAGGCTCGGCCGGTAGCCAGAACCCGACGACCGTCCCCTGACCGGGGGAACTCCTCACGTGGCACCAGCCCCCGGCGAGCTCGGCACGTTCCCGCATCGAGGTGAGGCCGAGGTGGCCGGGCACCCTCTCGGCGGCCTCTGCCGGATCGAAACCTGCCCCGTCGTCCTTGATCCGAACGAGGAGTCCGCCATCTTGAGATCCGACGAACACCTCGACCCTGGATGCCCGGGCATGCTTTCTCACGTTGGCCAGGGCCTCTTGGGCGATCCGGTAGGCGACGATCCGCGAATCGCTCGAGATGTCAGCGGTGACGGACTCCGCGAGCTCCACGGACATGCCCGTTTCCTCTTCCATCCGCTCGAGATCTTGCCGAAGGCAGGCGCGGAGCCCTCCCGGATGGTCGAGGGCGGGGGGGCGTAGCTCGAAGAGCAGGTTCCGGAGGCGAGAGATGGCGTTGGAAACGGACTGGCCGAGGTCCTCGATCAGCTTGCCCGTAGCCGGCTCGTCCCCCACGAGTGACTTCAAGCTCCCCATCCGAAGGCCGACGGCCGTCATCGCCTGGATGGTGTCGTCGTGGATGTCCGCGGCGATGCGTCTTCGCTCGTCCTCCTGCGCGCTCACGAGGCGCGAGAGGAGGACTCGTCGGTTGTGATCGACCCTGCGGAGCTCGTCGACCGTCTTGCGGAGATCAGCATGAGCACGAAGGGCAAGGACTCCGAAGGCCAGGTCGTCGGCGAGCCTGGAGAGCAGCGCCATCTCCTGGTCGTCGAAGGCGTCCACCTCCGGGGCGTAGACGTTGAGCGCGCCGAAGCACCTGCCGGCCGGTGCCAGCAACGGGAAGGCAGCCGAGGAGGCGTAACCTCGCCGCATGGCTTCATCGCGCCACGGAGCGTATGCGGGGTCTTCGGGGATATCCCGTTCGATCGCCGGCTGCCCGGTACGGATGGCCGTCCCGGTGGGCCCGCGGCCGAGGGGTTCGTCGGCCCAGGTTATCCTCACACGGTCGAGATACCCCTCCTCGAAGCCTGCCTGAGCGACTGGGCGGACCCTCCTGTCTGCATCGTGCTCTGCATAGCCGACCCATACAAGGCGGTATCCGCCGACGTCCACGATCGTCCGGCACACGTCGGCGAGCAGCGAGTACTCGTCCTCGGCACGTATGAGGGCCTCGTTGCACTGACCCAGCGTCCGAAGGGCGCGGTCGGCACGTCGGAGCGCCTCCTCCGCCAGCCTTCGCTCCGTCGTGTCTTCAACCACGCCGACGGCAAAGTCGGCCTCGCCGGACTCGTCGCGGATGAGCGAGGCGCTGACCGTGGCCCACATCAGCGACCCGTCCTTGCGGAAGAAGCGCTTCTCCCTCCGGTAGCGGTCGAGCTCACCCCGGAGCATCCGCGAGAACAGCTCGACGTCTGCCCCGAGGTCTTCCGGATGCGTGACGTCGCGTGAAGTCAGCCGACGGAATTCCTCGGCCGAGTATCCGACCATGCGAAGGAGGGCGGAATTGGCGTGGATGGGGTGGCCCTCTATGTCCGTGATGACAATGCCGACCGGCGCGTCCTCGAACGCCGCCTCGAACGGGGAGGGTCTCCGAGCGTGGGCAGGCTTTGGGACAACCCCTTGCGAGATCGGGCGGGCCTCGCGGCGTGGCCTTGGCGTCCGCTGCGGCACGCCCATCACCCCTCTCATCGGAGAGCGAGCCGCTCCCTCATCATATGTCGTGTTCGGGCAGCTAGCTCCCGTCGAGGCACCCGACGACGTCCGGCGGGAGTCCCGGGAACTCGAGACCGCCGCCGCCGCTCACGAAGTCGTACGGTTGGCCCTCCCACTGCCCGGGAAGGCCGGGGTAGGTTCTCGCGGTTGTGTCTCCGCCGTCGTACTGGAACCCGACCCAGTCCGGTGAGCGGAAGCCGTGAGTTCGGTAGGGGGCCACGGCCGCGACGCCACGACCGAACCACCGGGCCTCGACCAGGAAGCGACCTTGGAACGCCGGATCGTTCTCCGCATAGAGTCGGATGTACCAGCGTTCGATCTCTTGCAGGTAGCCCTGCTTCGACGGCGGGGCCTCGGGGCCGGTGAAGTACCGCATGTCCGTCGCTACGAGCGGTCCCTCGACGCCGGTGGTCCGTCGAATGATGCCGAGCGGCTCCGTGTATTGCGGCGAACCCACCTCCGGCATCACCCAGCCGTGCACGCAGGATCCCGTCGCCGGGCCTTGCGTCGGCGGTGGTGACGCGAGTGGGCTCGGCGGCGGGACCGGCGTCGGAGTCGCATCCGTGGACGAGATGGGCGACAGGGAGAACGAGTTCGTGGCTCCCCCATCACCGCTGCCGCCGTCACAGGCCGGCAGCGCGAGGGCTGCAACCGCGAGCGCGGCGACCACCAGCGGGAGACGCAAGAACCGGCCGCTTGCCAATCCGACTCCTTGACGACGCGGGCACCGCCGAGGATATCGCGCGATCCCGAGACCCAGGCCGAGGGCCTTGGAAGATGGACCCCTTTGCTAGGATCGGAGCCGTGCAGGGTCCGCACGATCCCGATGGGCGTCACGAGATCGAGGCCGGAGCCGGGTACGAGCGCCCCCACCACGACCGCTCCCCGCTCTTCTCGAGACGGCGCTTCCTGAAGACGTCCGGCCTCACGATCGCCGGAGCCACCCTGTACGCGTGCACCGGTGGCGGCAGGAAGAAGCCGGTCGTCACCCCGACGGCGACGGCGTCGGTCGAGGCGGCTGACACCCGCTGGCCGATCAAGCGCGTGGTGTACGTGATGCCCGAGAACCGGAGCTTCGACAACATCTACGCCAAGTTCCCTGGTGTGAACGGCGCCGCAACGGGCTTGAAGCTCGGGGAGGAGGTGCCGCTGACGCGTTCACCCGAGTGGCTCCCCGGCGACCTCCCGCACGACCGGGCGGCTTTTCTGAACAGCGTCAACGGAGGAGCGTACGACGGATTCGGGACTGGCCAGTTCGGAGACCCGTGGGCCTACACGATCTTCGAAGGCGACATGGTTCCGACCTACTGGCAGCTCGCGAGCGACTACGTCTTGTGCGACAACTTCTTCTGCTCGGTCGGCGGGCCCTCGTACCCGAACCACTTCTTCTTCGTGGCCGGGCAGTCGGGAGGGGTGCTCGACAACCCCGAGAACATCGAGGTCCGCAGGGACGAGCACGGCCAGTTCAAGAGCTGGGGCTGCGACGCCGTCGGGGACAACGTCTTCGTCTTCGTGAAGGACGAGAAGGGGAACCTGACCAAGCACAACACGTGCTTCGACTTCCTTACGGTTCCGCAGCAGCTCGAGGAGATCGGGGTGAGCTGGGCGTACTACTCCGCGAGCCCCTACCAGCCCGGGTACTTCTGGAACGCGCTCAACGCGATCTCCGGCGTCTTCCACACGGACCTGTGGCGGCCCGAGCACATCCGCCCGGTCGATCGGATCGTGGAGGACATCCGCGAGGGGAAGCTGCCGGCCGTCACCTGGGTGACCCCGCGCTTCGAGCTCTCGGGGCACCCACCCGAGAGCACCTGCTTCGCGCAGAACTGGCTGGCCGGCATCGTGAACGCCGTCATGGAAAGCGACGCGTGGGAGCACACGGCGATCTTCGTCGCGTGGGACATGTGGGGAGGTCTCTACGACCACGTACCCCCACCGGAGGTCGACGACCTCGGCTTCGGCTTCCGGGTCCCCAGCCTGGTGATCTCGCCGTACGCGAGGAAGGGGTACCTGGACCACGCCGAGGCCGACCTCTGCGCGCCGCTCAAGTTCATCGAGGACAACTGGGGCCTTCCCTATCTCACCGATCGGATCAAGAAGAGCCACAACTTCGAGCACGTCTTCGACTTCGATCGGAACCTACGGAAGGACGCACGTCCGACGCCGAAGATGCGAACCTGCTACGGGTCGCCATGGGAGTATCCCGGCGACGACTACCCGGGCTGGCCCGAGGGCACCAACCCCGACGAGGGCCACTTCGTGCAGCAGGGCAAGTAGGTCTGGACCGCCCGGCAGGGCAAGTAGACCCCGACTAGTGCCAGTACCGTCGCCGGGCGATACTTGTCTCGTGGGACGTCGACGGGTCCGAAACCCGCGAGCACCGGCGTTCGCCGCGGTGCTCGTCCTGGCCCTGGCGCTACCGGCTGCCCCCGTGTCCCCGGTGCTGGCATCCCTCGGGCTCGTGCCTGTTTCCCGCACGGGTGCCGCGTGCGCGGGGGATCCCTCTGCCTTGATCCTGCATCCCAACATCGAGACCGTGGGGGTAGTGCTCGAGGGGCGGGGTCTCCCGCGCCGCGCGCAACTGCTCTACCGGAAGGTGGGAGCGAGTGGCTGGATCCGGGGGCACCACCTCGTTCGGGTCGACGACGGGCGGCTTGCGGGCAGCCTCTTCGGTCTGGAGGAGAGCTCGGCCTATCAGGTCCGGGTCGTCGTCTCCGGCACTGCGACGTGCCGGAGCGTGACGACCAAGCCCGATGTGCCGCCGTTCACGCCCACCGAGACGCTGCACGTGGACGACGATGCCCCGTCGGGCGGCGACGGGAGTGCCGGGGCACCGTTCGACACGATCCAGGAAGCGGTCGACGCGGCCGGACCAGGAACACGCGTGCTGGTCGCCGACGGTCTCTACCGCGAGGAGGTGGCCTTTCCGACCGGCGGGAACGAGGGCGCCTGGCTCCAGGTCGTCGCGGCGGGTGGGAGGGCCGTCCTGGACGGTTCGGTCGTCTTGTCGGGCGATGGATGGAGCCCGCACCCGAGCGTTGACCGCGTCTGGAGCCGCGACGTGGGGCGCTCGTTTGCCTACCTTGCCCGCGACGGCCAACGCTCCTACCGCTACAACAACCTCCAGGGACTCCTGGCCGGCAAGGGGGACGACGGCGTTCCGATCGCGGAAGGCTGGTTCCAGGAGCCGGGCAACACGCTCCTTTGGGTCCGCAGCTCGAGTGACCCCGCCGGTCACGTATTCAACGTTCCGCGGCACGACCACGGCTTCCAGATCGAGGGCATCGGCTGGGTCTGGGTCGAGGGTTTCGAGATTCGCTACTACGGTCGGGGGGAATGGGCGAGCGGCGTGCTGATTCGGGACTCGTCGCACGCAGTCGTCCGCGACATGACCGTTCACGGCGTGACTCAGGGCATCGTTGTCCGGGGCCGCTCGAACGACGCACGCATCGAAGGCAACGACGTGTCGGATCCCCCTGTCGATTCCTGGCCCCGGGACGCGGTCAAGGGAACCAGCCACGAGGGCGCCGGGATCGTGGTCTCGGGTCGCAGGGGAGCCATCGTGCGCGGGAACGAGGTTCACCACATCTTCAACGGCATCTACGCATGCTCGTGGGACGCGCTCGAGGACACGCGGATCGCCTTCGACGTGGATGCCTACGAGAACGAGCTCCACGATATCGGCGACGACGGATTGGAGCCGGAAGGGGCCTGCATCAACAACCGGTTCCGCGAGAACCGGTTCACCGACGGGCTGGTGGGGATCTCACTCGCTCCGATCACGTCCGGGCCGGTGTGGGTGATCGGGAACATCTTCGCGAACCACACGGGAACGGGGTTCAAGTGGGGGAACGACGGCGACGGTCGCGTGTTCGTCTACCACAACACGTCGTGGACCGTGCGGGCCGACGACAACGGCATGGACATCTACGCGCGGGTGCACAACGTCACGTTCCTGAACAACATCGTGCGTGGGACCCGCTACGCGTTCGAGAGCACGGTGACCGGGTGCAAAGGCCACCACTGGGACTACGACGACTGGTTCACCACCCTGGGGAACGACGGACCGCACTTCAAGTGGGAGAACGTTCGCTACGACACGATCACGGATCTCTGCTCGGCGACGGGGCTGGAGTGCAGCGGCCATGAGTGGCCTCCGGGGCTTGTGGACCCTGCCGGTGGGGACTTCTCCCTCGACGCTTCGAGCCAGAACATCGATGCGGGAGTGCTCATCCCCGGCGTGAACGACGGATTCCTCGGGCTTGCCCCCGACGTCGGCTGCTGCGAGACGGGCTAGCGGGGCTTCGGGATGGTCCCGGGCGACGGGCCGGGCGCAGCGGCCCCCCACTGCCGCTGCGCCACTACGCCCTGTCGAAGCTCGCGAGGAGGGTGAAGGAACCGGTCGTGCCGTAGGCGCCGCCGAGCAGCGCCACGTCTGATGCATGCCAGGTCAGCGCCACGGAGAGCGCGAGCGCCGCGAGGGCGAGCAACGGCACGCTTGCCCACGTCAGAACCACCCGCAAGCGAACCTTTGGCCTGGCGGCGGTCACGGCGCTCGCGCACGTCTCTGGCTCTGGAGAGGTGAGAGGCAGGACAGCGAGAGCTTCTGCGAGAGCCTCCGAGACCGCACTCATGCCTCTGATATCGACCGGGCAGCCCGCGCGGCGCATGGCCCGAGGTACCCGTTTCTGCGTGGCCCCAGATACCCGTTATCGGGTAGGAAGGCCCCCGCCTCACCGCCGGGAAGGGCGACCCCGGCCTAGGCCGTTCGGCCGGGCACCGCGCCTGCCCCGAGCCCCATTCGGAGCGTCTTCAGGGGGGCCTTCACGGGAGTCCTCACGGGGCGGGAATCACCAGGCTGACTCGGTGGCCGTTCAGCCGACCCCGAACGCTGGCCTGCGCAAGCGAATCGAAATCGTTCCAGGCAAGACGCAGGCGGCCGGCTGGTGCGCCGGTTCCCGTGAACGTAACGTCGGCGCGAATGGCACCCGTCCGACGGTCCCACGACGCGGTTCCACTCACCGCGATGTCGCGGACCCACCGGACCCGGCTCAGGCTCCACTGCACGGAGACATATCCGCTGGTCGTGAACGTTCCACCGCGTAGCCCGACGCCGCTTGAGCCGCCCATGCCGCTCCAGCGAGCGATCACGTCGGCCACCGTGTTGGCGACCACGAGGGCCGTGCGCCGGGCTCGCGAGCCGACTCCGATCGCGTCGGCGCGGCGCGCGAACTCGTCCACCGCTCGTATCTCCGGGTAGTCGGCGGCGCAGGACGTGTCGCCGGCCGAGAGTGTGCGCACGAACCGGAGCACGATCCGCGACGCGCAGCGGCGACGGTCGCCGAGCGCCGACACGTGCGTCATGTTCGACACGGTCACGAGCGTGGCATTCGGGAAGCTCGAGGCCACCCGTGCGGCCCCCTCCGGTGAGGTCACCGAGTCGAGGTCCCCCACGAGCACCAGCGTGGGAACGTCCGGATACGTGTGGACCTCCGGAAGGGGTGGGAGGGGACGATCCGGGACGGGCCACCGCAGGCACGAGTCGAAGTCCTCGACCGGCGAGGTCACCCATTGGCGGATGGTGAAGGGCCAGAAGGTTCTCGGGTTGAGCCGTTCGAGCCTCCGGATCGCGGCCCGGTACTCGTCCGACCGATCGCGTGGCGGCGCGAGCATGTCGTAGAGCTGCGGGTAGTCGTTGCATTCCACCGCCTCCGCAAGCCCCTGAGAGTAGAACTTCGGCGCTCCGCCCCCTCCCAGATAGACGTTCTCTCGCGCCAGGCGCAGCAATGGCATGACGTCGGGGTGGGGCCGAAGCGCGGCCCGCACGGCCGCGTCGAGCTCCCGATACACGGTGGGCGAGTATCCGGCCGACCAGAACACGTAGATCAAGATGCCGGGATCGATCGTGACCCGGTGGAGCTTCCCGTCGGCGTCGGGCGCGATGCCGATGATCGGATGCCGCGCGATGCGCCGGTTGAGTCGGGCCAGGCGATGGATCGGGTCCCCGCCGACGGACGCGCAGCCTGGATCGCGCTCGCAGACCAGTTGGAGGCCCCCCACTGCCGCTCGAGTCAGGTCCCGCCACCAAGGGTCGGCGCCCTCGACCGGATACGCGGCATCGAGCACGAGCGATCGCAGGCGGTTGGGATGACGCACCGCGAAGGTCTGTGCGAAGAACGTTCCGTACGAGTCGCCGTAGAGATCGATCACGTCGATCCCGAGGGCGTCCAGCACGTCCGCCAGGTCATCGGCTGCGTTTGCCGTCCCATACAGATCCGAGGCGTCCCCGAGCTGCCGGCCGCACCTCCCGACGGCCTTGACCCAGCGGTCGTACTCCGGCAGGCGCAGGCTCTGGAGAGGCTGGCAATCGATCGGCTCGGACGTGCCGGTCCCGCGAAGGTCGACGAGAAGCAAGTCGTGGCGGTCCATCAAGGGGCGAAACAGGTCGAGGTAGTAGTCGCGGCTGGCGGTCGTCGCATACCCGGGTCCGCCTTCGATCGCGACGATGGTCTCGAGCGCCGGCAGGGTTCGGTCGGAGCGTGGATAGCGCTCGTACCCGATGCGCAGGGTGTGACCCGCAGGTTGCGTTCGGTCCAGCGGCACCGTGACCGTGCCGCATCGAGCCCTGCTCCCGGCTCCGCAAGGGTGCTCCTCGAGGTGGGCCGCCAGGTGAGCCGGGGGATGGGCCGGAGGAACGGCTGCGACCGGCGGGACGCCGGCCGACGACGCCACCAGGCCCATCACGAGCGCGAGCCCGAGTCGCTTCAACACGGCCCAAGCCTACGTCGAGAGTAGGGCGCCACGTCTTGGCGAAGGTCGGCGATACTGGCGACGGTAGCGACAGGCGGGAAGGGGCGCGGGATGGGTTCGGATCGACTCCGGGAACGATGAGCGATCGGACGTGGTGGCGCGAGGCGGTCCTCTACCAGATCTACGCTCGCTCGTTCGCGGATTCGAACGGCGACGGGATCGGCGATCTCCAGGGCATCCTCGATCATCTCGATCATCTCGAGTGGCTCGGCGTCGATGGGGTCTGGCTGTCCCCGACGATGCCCTCCCCGAACCTGGACTGGGGGTACGACGTCTCCGACTACCGAGACGTGCATCCGGATCTTGGCGACCTTGGCATCCTCGACCGACTCGTGGCCGAGGGGCGCTCACGTGGCATCCGCGTCCTCTTGGACCTCGTTCCGAATCACACCAGCGACCGGCACCCCTGGTTCTTGGATGCGCGCTCCTCCAGAGAGGCCGTGCGCCGCGACTGGTACGTCTGGGCGGACCCGCGGCCGGACGGCTCCCCTCCGAACAACTGGGTCTCGGTGTTCGGCGGGCCGGCGTGGGAGTTCGATCCGGCAAGCGGCCGCTGCTTCCTCCACAACTTCCTGACCGAGCAGCCGGATCTGAACTGGTGGAACGAGGACGTACGTGCCGAGTTCGAGGACATCCTGCGGTTCTGGCTCGATCGCGGGATAGCGGGCTTCCGGATCGACGTGGCGCACGGCCTGGTCAAGGACCGCGCGCTCCGCGACGACCCGCCGGCCACCGACGACGATCTTGCAGACGTGCGCCGAGTGGGCCAGCGACCCGTCCACAAGATGAACCGGCCCGAGGTGCACGACATCTACCGTCGTTGGCGCGCCATCGCCGACGGGTACGACCCGCCCGGTATCCTCATCGGCGAGACATGCGTCCCCGGTTTCGCTCAGCTGGCTGGCTTCTACGGGACGTCCGGCGACGAGCTGCATCTCTGCTTCAACTTCCCATTCATCTTCGCGGACTTCCACGCAGAGGCTCTGCGGAAGGTCGTGGAGGAGACCGAGGCGGCGTTTCCCTCATCCGCGTGGCCTGTGTGGACGGCCTCGAACCACGACTTGGGCCGGTTTCCCACGAGGTGGTGTGAGGGACGGGAGGCGGGGACACGCTGCGCGCTCATGGCGTTGCTCACGCTCCGCGGAACGCCCTTCCTCTACTACGGGGACGAGATCGGCATGACGAACGTCCCGGTTGCGGAAGGTGAGGTCCGGGACACGGTCGGGCTCCGGCTCTCACCGGAGGCCGCCCGCGATCCGGGGCGGACACCGATGCAGTGGACCGCGGACCGGGGAGCCGGGTTCACAGAGACCGGCGTTCGTCCATGGTTGCCGATCGGGGACGCCGGTTCGCGCAACGTGGCCGAGCAACGTTCCGATCCCGGTTCGGTCCTGAACCTCTGCCGAGACCTCATCGCACTGCGACGCCGCACGCCGGAGCTTCGCTCCGGGCCCTACCGGTCGTTGCCGTCGCCGCCGGGGACGTGGGCCTGGCAACGAGGGGCGGGGATCGTCGTAGCTCTGAACCTCTCCGATGAGGACGCCACCGTGCGCCTGGGGTCCGCCACGATCCTAGCGGCGACGGATCGGGGCCGGGACGGCGAGCACGTGCGGGGGGAGCTCGCCCTCGGCCCGTGGCAGGGCGCCGTGCTCGGCATCTAGGGCTGAGGACTCGCGCTTGAGCCCGCTTGGCCCTGTGCCTGACGCTCGCGATCCGCTCTGCGCTCGGAGAGGTGATCGGCGACGCCGACGCCCGTGAAGGGAAGCGCGGGCGTGAGCAGCAGGGCCGCTTCTGGCACCATGCGCACGAGCAGGAAGACGCAGACGGTCACGACGAGCACGGCGAGGGCCCGGGCCCTCCAACCGTTGTCTGCGTCGGCCCGCAGGGCGGCGACCCCGCCCGCTCCCAGGCCGGCGACGAGCCCGGTCACCGCATCCCCGGCTATCGCCGAGACGGGAACGCCGACGACGAGCGACAGCCCCATTGCCTTGAGCACCGCTCCCGGGGCGCGAGGGTGCTCGGACAGGAAGGCCAGCGCGACGAAGACGAACGGCACGAGCGCGAGCCCGAAGGCGATGAGGGGCCCGGCGGCGGGGGCCGACGACTGCCGATCCGACGCGACGGACACGAGCCCTGCCATCAAGGACCAGTAACCCGGCACCAGAAGGAGCGTGGCCAGCAGGATCGCTCGCCACTTCTTGCGGGGTGCGAGCGGTTCGGCGCCGGCGAGAGGGGAAGGTCGCGCCCTCGGCACGAGCCTCAGCCCTTGACGGCGCCGGCGGTCAGGCCACGCACGAAGTACTTCTGCAACGAGAAGAAGACGGCGAGCGGCAGCGTCATCGAGATGAACGCGCCCGCCGTGAGCAGGTGCCAGTTCTCGCCGCGGGCACCGATCAGCTCCCGCAACGCGATGGTCAGCACACGGTTCTGGCCGGCTCCGCCGAGGAACACGTAGGCGACGAGCAGGTCGTTCCAGACCCACATGAACTGGAAGATCGTGAAGGCGGCGAGGGCGGGGATCGACAACGGGACGATGAGGCGCCAGAAGATCGTGAAGTGGTCGGCCCCGTCGATCTTCGCGGACTCGATGATCGACGACGGGAGCGACCCGATGTAGTTGCGCAGTAGGTACGTGGCGAGTGGGAGACCAAATGCGGTGTGGGCCAGCCAGATGCCCAGGAACGTCCGGTTCAGGTCCAGGTCGGGGAAGATGCGGTACCCGAACAACACGGCGCCCTGCGTGAACAGGCGCAGGATCGGGATCAACGCCATCTGGAGCGGCACGACCATCAGGCCGACCACGAGGACGAACAGGATGTTGCGTCCCCGGAACTCCATCCATGCGAACGCGTACGCGGCGAACGCCGCGATCGTGATCGGGATCACGGTCGCCGGGATCGAGACTGCGAGGCTGTTCAGGAAGGCGTTCCCGAATCCCTGCGCGTCGATCGCCAGACCGTAGTTCTCCATGGTCCACTCGGCGGCCCGGAACGGGTGCGCGAGCGCAGTCCACCATCCAGAGGTCGCGACGAGGCTCTGGGGGCGAAACGACGTGACGAGGACGCCGATGGTTGGGACGAGCCACAAGACGGCTATCGCGACGATCGTGATCCGGACGACCCAGCCGCCCTTGCGGGTCTCCCCGGGCGCCGGCGCGGGGATCTTGCGCACCGCGATGGTCGGAGCGCTCATCTGATGGCTTCCTGCTCTCGGAATCGGCGCACGTTCCAGATCATCACGGGGATGACCGCCACGAAGAGGACGACCGCGATCGCGGCTCCCTTTCCGTTGTTGTGGAGCAGGAAGGACCAGCGGATCATGCGTTCGGCAACGACCACCGTGCCGTTGTTCTCGGCGCTCGCCGGCTGGACGAAGACGATGTCGAAGACCTTCATGGCGTTGATCACCATGTACGTGGTCACAACGACGATCGTCGGCAGGATGCTCGGCACGATGATCTTACGGAACACCTGCATCTCGGACGCGCCGTCGATCCGCGCCGCCTCGATGATCTCGTCGGGGATCGCCTTTATGGCCGCCGACAGGACCACCATGGCAAAGCCCGTCTGCATCCAGACCATGATCACCATGAGGAACAGGTTGTTCCACGGCTTGATCTCGAGCCACTTCACGGGATCATGTCCGAGCCCGAGCATGATGCCGTTCAAGAGGCCGATGTTGCTGCCGAACCCCTGGGGGCGATAGCTGTAGATCAGCTGCCAGGTGATCGACGCGCCGGCGAGCGAGATCGCCATCGGCAGGAAGATCATCGACTTCGCCACGGCCTCGCCACGGCGGAGCCGGTCGGCGAGCGTCGCGAACGCCAGGCCGATGCTCACGGCGACGAGCGGCACGAGGATGAGCCATCCCGCCGTGTTCCGCAGCGCGGTCAGCATCGTGTCGTCCGTGAAGACGAACTTGTAGTTGTCGAGACCCACGAAGTCCTGCGAGATGCTGTCCTTCAAGCTGAGCAGGATGGTGTTGAAGACCGGGTAGACGAGGAAGACGGACAGGAGCACCAGCGCGGGGCCGACGAACACGTAGGGACGGACGCCCTCACGGAACCGATCGGGCAGGAGGTCGACGAGGCGGTTCATCGCCCAGTAGAGGAAGAAGACCCCGCCCACACCGATCGCGATCGCCACCCCGACGAGGGTCACCCGGTTCGCCCTCGGATCGCGCAGGTAGTCGAACGCCAGCAGGAACAGGAGGACTCCCGCGGCCGTCCCGGCCAAGACGGCGGCGATGCGGAGCGGCGACGCGCGCTCGGTCGACCTCACCGGACGTCATCCTCCCCCGGGGTGCACCACGCCGCAAACCGGAGGGAGCGGCCGCAGCGCGGCCGCTCCCTCACACCGGTCGACAGCACCCGAGCATGGGACCGTCGATCCGTTTCTACTAGGCCGGCCAGCTCGCCTCGATGTCGTCGAGGACGCTGGTCAGCGAGTCCGGTCCCTCCTGCATGTACTGAACCATCCCCGTCCAGAAGCTGCCGGCGCCGACCTCACCGGGCATGAGGTCCGAAGCGTCGAATCTTCCCGTCCCGGTCGCAAGCGCGTTCGTCAGGACCTGGGACGCGGCAGCCAGGATGTCGTTCCCGTAGCACTCGGGCCCCACGTTCACGTTCGGTGAGATCCTCGATGAGCCGACCACGCCGCCCATCGCGCACTGGATCTGCTCGGCCATGAACTTCTCGAGGAAGTCCTTGACCTCGGGGCGGTTCCCGGCGGTGCCGATCACCGCCAGCTCACCGGCGAACAGCGTCCCCTCCTGATCGATCGGCGGAAGCGGGAACCAGTCGTAGTCCACGCCGGCCACCGTCTCCGCCGGGAAGAACGCGTTGATGAAGCTTGCCTGCCGGTGTAGCCAGCAGCCCGGCGGGTCCTCGAACATCGGCAACGGCGCGTCACCGAAGGCGATCGAGGGTGTGTCGTCAGCACCGCCGAGGACGTAGCCCTCCTTGAACATGACGTCCCCGAAGACCTCCGCGGCGTTGGCTACCGCAGGGTCGTTGAACGGGATCTCGTGGTTCACCCACTGGTCGTAGACGTCGGGCCCCGCGGTGCGGAGCATGATGTCCTCCATCCAGTCGGTGGCCGGCCACCCGGTGGCCGTACCGGACTCGAAGCCGACGCACCACGGCGTCCCCCCGTCCGCCACGATCTGGTCGGACAGCGCCATGAGCTCGTCCCAGGTCGTGGGAACGGTGTACCCGGCGGCGTCGAAGTCGTCCTTCGGGTACCAGACCATGCTCTTCAGGTTGATGTTGGTCGGGAGCCCGTAGTGCTCGCCCTCGTACTCGCCGAGCGAGAGGAAGTACTCACCGAACAACGCCTCGAGCTCCGCGATGTCGAACCCGAGGTCCTCGAGCGAAGTCAGGTTCCCCTTTGCCGCCTGGGCTGCCACGGTACCCGGCTGCGGCAGGAGCGCGATGTCCAGGGTTCCACCGTCCGCCCGGATCGGGAACTGCTCCTCGAAGTCGGCCGAGCCCTCGATCTCGGCCGTGTACTCCACATCGCCGAGGTTGTCGTCGATGATCTCCTGGATCGCGGGGACCTCGGCCACGGGGTCCATGGCGTTCAGGACGTTGACGGTTCCGGTGTTCTCTAGCTGCCCTCCGCCTCCCTCTTCCTCCTCGCAGGCGACAAGGCCCAGCGTCAGCACGACCACCGGCAGCACTAACAGCCGCATTCGGCGCATGTGCCCCTCCTTTCGGCTAGTGGCCGTTCCCCATTCTCCAGCATTCGCACCGATGGTGCGCAGCCGGCCCGGGTGCGAAGGAACGGTGCTCGAGCCGGTCGGGCGGGATGCCTCCCAGCCTAACCACTGGTCGGGTCAGGACGCCTAGCCCCTGTAGATGCCGAGCCCACTCTCCGGATCGAAGAAGTGCAGCCGGCGCGTGTCGACGACGAGCTCGATCGGCTCCCCCTCGCGAGCCCCGGTCCGGGGGTTCAACCGCGCCAGGAACGTGGACTCGCCCGCCTGCGCTTCCTGCTCCACCGCCTGTAGGGCCTCCTGGCCGACGTCGTGCGCGAGCTCGCGAACGTCCTCGGTCATGACCACGGGCGCTCGGATCTTGAAGTGCACAAGGACGTCGGCGCCAAGCGCTTCGCGCAACAACACGTCAGACCGGATCCGCCGATCGGCGGGGGCGTCCGCGACGAGCGCGGCATCCTCCATGTCCTCGGGGCGCACGCCGGCGACGATCTGTCGGCCCTCGAAAGCCGCGAGCGCGGGACGTTCCGCGAGAACCTCTGCCGGCAGGCCGAGGCTGAATCCGCCGAACTCGATCGTGGCCGCGCCGTCCGAGCGCGACAGCCCGGCCTCGACCATGTTCATCGCCGGCGAGCCGATGAAACCGGCGACGAACAGGTTCGACGGGTGGTCGTAGAGGAACTGCGGGGTGTCGACCTGCTGCAGGACGCCTTTCCTGATCACCGCCACCCTATCGCCCATCGTCATGGCCTCGACCTGGTCGTGTGTGACGTACAGCGTGGTGACCCCCAGCTCGTTCTGGATCCGCGCGATCTCCGAGCGCATCTGGACGCGCAGCTTCGCGTCCAGGTTCGAGAGCGGTTCGTCCATCAGGAAGGCTTTCGGCTCGCGTACGATGGCGCGTCCCATCGCCACGCGTTGGCGCTGTCCGCCGGACAGGGCTTTCGGCTTGCGCTGCAGTAACTCCTCGAGGCCGAGGATGCCCGCCGCCTCCCGCACCCGCCGGTCGATGTCCTCCTTGGGGATCTTGCGGAGCTTGAGCCCGAACGCCATGTTGTCGTACACGCTCATGTGCGGGTACAGGGCGTAGTTCTGGAACACCATCGCGATGTCCCGCTCCTTTGGGGGGACGGTGTTCACGACGCGATCGCCGATCCGGATCGTCCCCTCGGTGATGCCCTCGAGGCCGGCTACCATCCGAAGTGCCGTCGTCTTCCCACATCCGGACGGGCCGACCAGGACGATGAACTCACCATCCTGGATATCGAGGTTGAGTTCGGAGATGGCCCTCACGCCACCCGGGTACACCTTGGTGACGTCCTCCAGCGTGATCCCGGCCATGCCTCCGCCTCCCCAGATGGAAGGGTCGTGACCATTGAACCGCAGATCGCGAGATGAGGTCCAGTCGAGCGTGCCGGGCGCCCGAGCGGCAGCCTAGGCGCAGCTCTCGGTGTCGACTTCCTCGGCTGCGGCCGCCTCGGGCTCGGGGATCCAGAACTCCAGGGTCGTTCCGGCCCCGGGAGAGCTGGTGATGCGGAACCAGCCTCCGGCGAGCTCGGCTCGCTCACGCATCGATACCAGCCCGAGGTTGCCCGGAGTCTCCTCCACGACTGCCTCCGGATCGAATCCCACTCCGTCGTCTCGGACCATCACGCGGGTACCGCCACGCTCGGCAACCAGATCCACGTCCACGTGGGCGGCTCTTGCGTGCTTGCGCACGTTCATGAGGGCTTCCTGGGTCAGGCGATACAGGAGCACTCGGGTCTCGGGGCTGGGCTCGGCCTGGAGCTGGTCACGGAGGGTCACCTCGGTCTCACCCTCGCGTCGTGAGGTCTCGAGGTACTCGCGCAGCGCGGGAGCAAGCCCCTCTCGGTCCAGGGCGGCCGGGCGAAGCTCGAAGATCAGGTTCCGCAGCCTGACGATGGCCTCCTGAACGGTTTGCTCGAGCTTGCCGACGCTTTCGGCTTCCTCGCCCTCGCGCAGTTCGTTCTTGAGGATCGCGAGGCGCATGCCGACGGCGGTCATGAGCTGGATCGAGTCGTCGTGGATGTCGTTTGCGATCCGCAGGCGCTCCTCCTCTTGAGCGGTGGTGAGCCGCTGGACCAAGAGCCGCCGCTGCCTGTCGATCGCGCGCAGGGCGTCGAGGCTTTCTCTGAGTTCCTGTTCGGCTCGGATGCGCTCGGTCATGTCGCGCGCGATCCCCTGAAGCGCCTCGACGTTGCCTTCGGCATCGCGGAGTGGAACGACCTGCATCTCGAGCCATACGATCCCGCCGTCCTTCCGCATCGCCCTCACCGTGATCGGCCCGGAGAACGCGAACGGCGCATTGAGTGCCGGCCTCAGGAGATAGCGATCGTCCGGGTGAAGCAGCGTCGCCCAGAAGCCGGGATCGGCGAGGAGTTCCTCCCGGGTGTAGCCGGTGATCGTGATCACGGAGGGGCTGACGTACTCGAAGGCGAGCTCAGGCAGGATCCGGTAGCGGAAGATCACGTCGTGGGCCTTCTCCGCAAGGTCCCGGAACTCGCGTTCGCTGCGCTCGAGCGCTTCTCGGATGCGCCCCTCCTTGATCGCGGCGCCGAGCGCGCTCGCGGCGACCTTCACTGCGTCGATGGTGGGTGTATGCCAGGTTCGGGGTCCGCGCGTTTCCATGAGGTCGAGAGAGCCGATCATGAGATCGCCGGCGAGAAGCGGGACATCAAGCGTCGAGGTCACGCCCGCCAACTCCATGAGCCGACGCTGGGGCGCGGGGAGGTGCTGGACATCGCGCGTGACGACCTCCCCGCTTTGAAGCCGCGCGAAGAGCTCCCCGCCTCCAAGATCGGTGACATCGAGTTCCTGGACTAGAGGTGACAGAGGTTCGAGACCCGGCGCCGCCCACTCCAGGTTGATCGTTGCGTAGGTCCTTCCGTCAGGATCCTTCCTTCCTTCAAATACCATCGCCCGCTGCGCGTCGGCGGCCTCCCCGAGCCTGGCGAGGGCATCGAGCACTACCTCCTTACGCGGTCCCTCCCTGAGGAGTTGCTGGGTGGCGAAGGCGACGGCCTCGAGGATTGCGTCGCGACGCCGAAGGGACTGCTCGACCGACTTGCGTTGGGTGATGTCGAACATCACACCGTGCATCAGCCGGCGGCCGTCGGGCTCGGTCACGCGCACGCCGCGGTTGTGCACCCAGACCGTGCGGCCGTCTCGCGTTGTGAGCCGGTGCTCGGATTCATACGTGATGCCTCGTTCCAGCGCCGCCTCGAACAGGCTGTTGACCCATTCGCTGTCGTCGGGATGCAGGATCCGCTGGGAGAGGCTCGGATCGGCCAGGAATTCGTCGACTGTGTATCCGACCACGGCCTCGACCTGCGGACTGATGAAGACGACACCTTCCTCCCGAGGGCCCACGAGGTAGGTCACGGCCGGTATCTCCTCCACGAGGGTCCGGTACCTGGCCTCTGCGTCCGCCCGCCGCTCCTCTGAACGCCTCCGGTCGGTCACGTCCAGGAAGGAGGCCGAGTAGCCCGTCTCGGTTCGGCTCGCGTGGACCTCGTACCACCGGTCGGTCTCCGGGTTGTGCGTCTCGAAGCGTGCGGACTTCCCCGACGCGAGAAACTCCTGAACCACCCTGGCCACTTCCGGGTCCGAGATCCTCGGGAAGAAGTCCCCCAGCATCTTGCCCAGCAGCTCCTGTCTGGGTCTTCCCCAGAAGCGCTCCGCCGTCGAGTTGACGTAGGTCAGGCGGAGCTGATCGTCGACGGTTACGAATCCGAGGGGGGCCTCCTCCACGAGGGCGAAGTAGGGCTGATGGGCACCTGTCGTGTCGACGCCGGGTGGCTCCTCCTGCCCTCTCACCTCGACAAGGGCACGGCGGACGGTCGGGCCGATCTCCTCGAGGCGATCCTTCAGCACGAGGTCGGCCGTCCCGCGTTTCGGGGTATCGACCTCCAGATCGTCGCGGTGCGTGCCGGACAGTAGCAAGAAAGGCGTGTCGGGGCGCTCCTCTCGGGCGGTCCCCAGGGCCTGGATGCCCGAGAAGGCGGGAAGGACGTCGCTCGCGAGGATCACGTCGGGTGAGAACTCCCGGAGCGCCTGGCGGAACGTCTCCTCGTCCTCGACCCGTTCGACGATCGGGTTGAACCCGGCCCGCGAGAGCTCCCGTTCGACTAGATTCGCCTCGTGCGGGTCGTCCTCGACCAGAAGCACGCGCAGGTCGTCTGCCGCCATGTCCGTCAGCCCTCCGGACCGGTCCGGCAACAGCAGTGGGTCTCGGCCTCTTCTACCTTATCGTTCGTCTTCGTCCTGCGATGAGTCCGGCTGCGGGGAATCCGGCACCCAGAACGAGATGGTGGTCCCCTCACCGGGCGCGCTGGCGACGTCGCAGCGGCCACCGGCGATCTCCGCCCGCTCTCGCATCGAGACGATCCCGAAGTGCTCGGACACGCCGGCCAGCACGGTCTCGGGATCGAAGCCGACGCCGTCGTCCTTCACCCGCAACAGCATGCCGTCGTCCTTGGCCTCCAGCGTGATCTCCACACGCTTGGCTCTCGAGTGCTTGCGGACGTTGGCGAGGGCGTCCTGGGCCATCCGGTACAGGAGGATGCGGGTCGACGGGCTCGGCTCCCGGGTGAGTCGGTCGTTGAGCGTGACGATCGGGGAGGCTTCGTCCTCCATCACGATGTCGGCGTACTGACCGATCGCCGTCGCGAGCCCGGCACGATCGAGCGTGGACGGCCGCAGCTCGAATAGCAGGTGGCGCAGGCGTGTGATGGCCTTCTGGACGGTCTCATCCATTCGGTCGAGCTCCTCCGTGTTCTCCTCGTTGGGCCACGCATGCCGCAAGATCGCGAGCCTCACGCCCACCGCCGTCATCACCTGGATGGAGTCCTCGTGGATGTCGTTCGCGATGTTCTTGCGTTCATCCTCGTAGGCCGTCACGAGTCGCTTCATGAGGAGGCGACGTTGCTCGTTCGACTGACGGAGCGCTTCGTAGGCCGCGTGCAGCTCCTCCTCCGCTCTCAAGCGCTCCGTGACGTCGCGCGAGATGCCGTGCAGGGCGACCACCGTCCCCGCCTCGTCCCGGATGGGAACGACCTGGATCTCCGTCCACAAGACCGTGCCGTCCTTGCGCACCCACCGGACAACGAGGGGCTCCATGGCTGCGTCGGGGGAGTCGAACATCGACTCAAGGGTCTTCCGGTCGTCGGGGTGGACGATCTTGAGCCCGAGCTCCGGGTCGGAGTAGTGCTCCTCCGGGGTGTAGCCGGTCATTGCGGTCGCGGATGGGCTCACGTACTCGAATCCGGGATTCGGCCCCAAGCGGTAGCTGTAGACGAGGTCACGCGCGCTCTCTGCGAGGAGCCGGAACCGGCTCTCGCTCTCCTGCAACGTGCGTTCCGTCTCCCTGTGCTCGAGCCAGAGACCGAGACTGTCGGCGACCCCGTCGATCAGGTTCTGCTCGTAGGGCAGGAGGAACTCCCGATCCTCCGCGTATCCGATGAGCACTCGCCCCCGTGCTCTTCCGCCGACGAGCACGGTTGACTCGAGCCGGCAACAGTGCGTGCCGCCTCCGGTCGAGAAGGAGCTGTCGCCCAGGGATACCTCGGCCACGGCTATGTCGGGGAACTGGACGGCCGACACCAGGTGGGCCGCCGTCAGCTCGCACATCTCCTGGGGCTGGAGATCGAGCCGTACGTCCTGCTCGACCGAGAACAGGCATGCCAGCTCCTTCATCCGCTCCTCGAGTTCCGCCTCCAGACGTTTGCGGTCGGTGATGTCGACCAGGACGCCGCGCATCAGGCGATGGCCGTCCATGCTCATCACGGGGGTCGCGCGGTTGTGGACCCACACGACGCGGCCGTCCCGGGCGATCAGTCGCAGCTCGATGTCGAGCTGCTCGCTGGTCGCCGTGCTCAGGTCGTTTGCCGCCTTGGCTTGCTCGAGGTCATCAGGGTGGACGATGTCGAGCCACAGCGTCGCGTTGCTCTGCAGCTCGTCCTGTGTGTAACCGATAAGGGCCTTGACCTGGGGGCTGACGAAGCGAGTGGAGCCCGTTCCCTCGAGGTCGCGCACGTAGGTGATGGCCGGGATCTGACTTACCAACGTTTGGAACTTGGCCGCCGCGATCTCTCGGTCGAGCTCCGCGAGGTGTCGCTCGGTCACGTCCATGAAGAAGGCGCAGTAGCCCTCCGTCGTCGGGAAGCCCTGCACCTCGACCCAGCGCATGCTGGGCCAGTTGAAGGTCTCGAACGTGGCTCCGGGCGAGTCCGGGACCATGGCGGCGGTCACGTGCTTCTCGATGTCCGTCCCCAGGATCTCCGGGAATACATCCCAGATCGACCTCCCTATCACCTCCTCCACGGTTCGGCCCCAGAGTCGGGTCGCCGCGGGATTCACGAAGGTGATCCGCCCATCTCTGTCGGCCGTGGCGAATCCGGCCGGCATGTTCTCCACGATCACGGCCAGGCGCTCGCGGTCGGCGTGGAGCTTCTCCTCGGCTGGTTCCCGCTCTTCGCTCATGCTCTCGCCCGTTTGGCATGCCGGTCGAGGCGCAGGGTCTCTTGATGGATTGTCGGCCTCATGGTTCCTCCCTATGAGGGGCGACACCGGGGGCCAAGGGCCCTTCTCGCGAGGGACCGAGGCTCCCCGCCAGCGGGGGCGGGTGCCCAGACCATCCACGTGGAAGGCGCCTGACGAAGCGTCCCCGGCCGTGATCGATGTCGGCCGGCTCCCCTCCGCGGGCGACGATGCGCCCACGGGCGATCGTCAGGGCCGGCCAGCCGGTCACGGTGACGTCCGCGTATGGGCTGTGGTCGGTTCGCATGTGGAGCGATCCGGGATCGAGGCGCTTCCTGGCATCCGGGTCGAAGACGACGACGTCGGCGTCCAGACCCGGAGAGAGAGAGCCCTTTCGGTGCGACAGACCGAAGAGCCGGGCGGGCGCCGCAGCGACGAGATCCACCCAGCGCCCCGGCGTCAGCCGGCCGTCGCGAACACCCTGGAACACGAGAGAGAGGCGTGTCTCCACTCCGGGGAGCCCTCCCGGGACTTCCGCGAAGCTCGCCCACGCCTCGGCCTCCGCCTTCGTGCCCCTATGCCGGTCGGCGGTCGTGAACGGGCAGTGGTCGGTAGACACCGCGGCGATCTCGCCGGTGTCGAGGGCGCCCCAGAGCGCGGTTCCGTCGGCGTTGGAGCGAACGGGGGGCACGCACACGAAGTTGGCCGCCTCCGCAGGAGGGCTGTGAAGGGCTGCCTCGGTCAGGTACAGGTACTGGGGGCAGGTCTCCGCCAACACGCGCGCACCGGCCGCGCGAGCGGCTCGAACCTCCTGGAGCCCGGCCGCGCTCGAGAGGTGTACGACGTACAGGGACGTCCCGACCTTGCCGGCAAGGCTCGCGGCCATGCGGATCGCGGCGGCCTCGATCTCCGGGGGGCGGGCGCGCGGGAGTGCGCCCGGGCCGGTCTCGCCCGCGGCGAGCAGAGCCTCGGTCCTTCGCTCGGCTTCGAGGCCGTCTTCCGCGTGCACGCACACGAGAACGCCTGCGGCCTCGGCGGCGACCATGGCGCGCCCGAGCGTGACCTCGTCCACCATGAGCCGCTCGGGGTACGCGAGGTAGAGCTTCACGCTGGTCACGCCCTCCGAGACGAACCAGCGGAAGAGGCTCTCGGCGTCTTCGGCTTCTTGGGGGACGCTCGTCACCGTGAGGTGGAAGCCGTAGTCGATGGCGGCCTTCCCATCAGCCTTCTCGTGCCAGGACCGGAGCGCCTCCAAGGGTGGCTCTCGGCCGGCGCCGGCGAAGTCGACGATGCACGTCGTTCCACCGCACGCCGCGGCAACAGTCCCGCTTTCGAAGTCGTCGGCAGAACGGACGGCCCCGACGGGAAGATCGAAGTGCGTGTGGACGTCGATCCCCCCTGGGATGACGAGCGCGCCTCCGGCGTCGATCAGCTCGTGGCCCGTCGGGTCGATGTTGGGTTGAACGGCTGCAATGCGCTCGCCGTCGATGAGAACGTCCGCCGCAAACGCCCCGGCCGTGTCGACGACCGTTCCGCCCTTCACGACCAGCACTGGAGCCCTCCTCCTCCTTGCTGCCTATTATCGGGTGTCTAATTCGGGGAGGCCGCCTGGAACTTCACAGACAGCTCGTCGACGGATCGGTCGTCGAAAGGACCGCCGGGCGTTTCCGAGACGCGGGCATCGTCCTGCCTACCTTCGCGGAGCTCGCCGATCCCTCTCGGATCCCCTCCAGAACCTTGGAGGCGCTCGCCTCGGTTGATCCCGATGCCGCCGACCCACTGAACCTCTTCCGGGTGCACTGGTTCAACGACGCCGACCGGAGGGCGCGAGCCGCCGCGCCCCAGTACGTGGTCCTGCCGGCCGAGCTGACGGGAGTGGACGCGCCGATCGCCGTCGCCTTGGGAGATCGCTTCCCCATGATCGCTGCCCACAAGGTCCTGGCCGCCTACGCGTGCCTCGCGCCGCGCGTCGTCACCGGCGCCTTCGATCCCGACGCTCACCGGGCAGTGTGGCCGTCCACCGGCAACTACTGCCGGGGTGGAGTGGCCATCTCTCGGATCATGGGTTGCCGGGGTGTGGCCGTGCTGCCTGAGGGGATGAGCCGGGAGCGTTTCGCGTGGCTGGAGAGGTGGGTGGCCGACCCTAGCGACATCGTCAGGACGCCTGGGACCGAGAGCAACGTGAAGGAGATCTACGACGAGTGCGATCGCCTGGCTCGGGATCCGGCGAACGTGATCATCAACCAGTTCTCGGAGTTCGGGAATCATCTGGCCCACTACCTGTGCACCGGAACTGCGCTGGAGCGGGTCTACGAGCGGATGCTGGAGCGGGAGAAGCGTCTTCGGCTGCGGGCGTTCGTCTCGGCGACCGGGTCGGCCGGCGCGATCGCGGCCGGCGACTACCTCAAGGAGCGGTACGGCTCGGCCACCGTGGCGGCGGAGGCGCTCGAGTGCCCCACGATGCTGAAGAACGGATTCGGCGAGCACAACATCCAGGGGATCGGAGACAAGCACATCCCGCTGATCCACAACGTGATGAACACCGATGTCGTCGTCGACATCTCCGACCGGGACACTGACCGGCTGAACGTGCTCTTCAACACCGAGGTCGGACGCGAGCACCTCGTCCGGAGCCGGGGCGTGCCGTCGGAGGTCGTGGAGAGCCTGTCGTCGTTCGGGCTCTCGAGCATCTGCAACGTGCTCGCGGCCGTCAAGACGGCGAAGTGGTTCGGGATGGGCCCGCAGGACGTGATAGTGACGGTCGGGACCGACGGCGCAGCGATGTACGCGACGGAGAAGGACAAGGTCCTCGCGCGCGACTTCCCCGGCGGGTTCGACGAGGTCGCCGCCGGCGAGACGTTCGGCCGCTCACTGCTCGGCGCCGGAACCGACAACATGCTCGAGCTCACCCAGGTCGAACGCGAGCGCATCTTCAACCTCGGGTACTACACGTGGGTCGAGCAGCAGGGCGTGTCCATCGAGGACTTCGGGGCGCGGCGCTCCCAATCCTTCTGGCGCGGGCTCCGCGAGCTCGTCCCCGTCTGGGACGCGATGATCGAGGATTTCAACAGGCGATCTGGCGCTTCGGAGGCGGGGTGAACGGTCCGGCGACGATGGTCGTCTGCTCAGGCTGTGGCCATCGGGCGCCGGACGAAGAGCCCTTCCCGTTCGTATGCGCGAACGCGACGTCCTCAGACGACGTGGACCACGTGATGGTGCGCGAGCTGGACCCTACCCGCGTGCGGTTCCCCGATGATCACGAGCCGAATCCGTTCGTCCGCTACCGCGAGCTGTTCCACTCGTACCACATGGGTCTGGCGCACGGCATGAGCGATGCGGACCACGTTGAGCTCGTCGACGAGCTGGACGAGGCGGTCGCCGGAGTCGACGGCCGCGGGTTCGAGGTCACTCCCTTCGGACCGAGTGAGGCGCTGTCGAAGCGCCTGGGTTGCGACGTATGGGTGAAGGACGAGACGGGAAACGTGTCCGGCACCCACAAGGCCCGTCACCTGATGGGGCTGATGGTTCACATCCGCGTGGCAGAGCGGGTGGGGCTCGGACCCGCGGGGCGCGCCGATCTCGCGATCGCGAGCTGCGGAAACGCAGCGCTCGCGGCCGCCGTGGTGGCGCAGGCCGGGGGCCGCACGCTCCGTGTGTTCGTGCCGACGTGGGCCGATCCGGGCGTGCTTGCGCGGCTCGAGGCACTCGATGCGAAGGTCACCGTGTCTCCGCGCCGAGGGGGCGTCCCAGGCGATCCGACCTATCACGCGCTGAGGATCGCGGTCGCCGAAGGTGCTGTCCCGTTCACATGTCAGGGCTCAGACAACGGGCTGACGATCGAGGGCGGCGAGACCCTCGGATACGAGATGGTCTCGGAGCTGGCGCGAGTGGGCGGTGGGCTGGACAGACTGCTCGTGCAGGTCGGAGGCGGCGCGCTCGCGAGCTCGTGCATTCGTGCCTTCGAGGACGCAGCGCTGCTCGAAGTGCCGGTCTCACTTCCGCGGATCCACGCGGTGCAGACGGTCGGTGCGCATCCGCTGGAGCGCGCCTACGCGCGCGTTCGCCGGCGGGCCGGTCGTGACGTCGCGCCCTCCACGGCCGTCGAGGCGATGGCGTACGCGCGCGCCCACCGCTCGGAGTTCATGTGGCCGTGGGAACGGGAGCCGAAAAGCGTCGCTCACGGCATCCTGGACGACGAGACCTACGACTGGGCTGCCGTCGTCGGGGGCATGCTGGCGACCGACGGGTCGCCGGTTCTGGTGTCCGAGGAGACGTTGATGGAGGCGAACGATCTCGCGCACGAGACCACCGGGGTCGACGTCGACCACACCGGTTCCGCGGGCCTGGCCGGTTTGCTGGACCTCTCGCGCCGGGGGGAGATCGGTCGCGACGAACGGGTGGCCGTGCTCTTCACCGGGGTGCGGCGATGACCCTGGGGAGGGAACCGGGATGAGCGGCTTCAAGGGACGGGACATCCTCTCGCTCAAGGGCTTCGAACGCGAGGAGTACTTCCACGTCTTCGAGGTGTGCGACCAGCTCGCGCCGATCGCGAAGGAGCGGCGGAACTCGGATCTGCTGAGGGAGAAGACGCTGCTCACGGCCTTCTACCAGCCGAGCACCCGAACACGAATGGCGACCGAGGCCGCCATGCACCGGCTGGGAGGGCACGTTCTCGGATTCGCCGACGCCAAGATGACGCGCGCCGGCGACTTCTACCAGGAGTCGATCAAGGACACGTTCGCCATGCTGGAGTGCTACGCGGACGTGATCGCGATTCGGCACTTCCATCAGGGCGCGCCCGCCGAAGCGGCCAAGTGGGCCTCGGTTCCGGTGATCAACTGCGGTGATGGGTGGGGCGAGCATCCGACGCAGGTCATCACGGACCTCTACACGACCTGGAAGGAGAAAGGCACGATCGACGGCCTGAAGTTCCTGCTGGTCGGAGACATGCGGATGCGCACGATGCACTCGATTCTGTACGCGTTCTCGCAGTTCGACGTCGAGTCCTTTGTGGTGTGCCCGCCCGAGATGTCGCTGCTGCCGGAGTTCAAAGCGGAGCTCGACGGGATGGGCGTGGTCTACCAGGAGGTGGAGTCGGTCCAGGCCTGCATCACCGAGTGCGACGTCATCTACATGGAACCGGTCGTCCAGGCCGACTACACGAAGGGGCGCGACGAGCGCTCGAGCGAGCTGCCGATCACGCCGGACGCCTATCGGGTCACCCGGCAGCTCCTGAGCGCCAAGGCGAAGAGCGACGCCATCGTCCTTCACTCGCTGCCACGCATGGACGAGCTGTCGACCGACGTGGACGACACGCCGTACGCGCGATACTGGGTCGAGGCCTTCAACGGTGTCGTGACGCGGATGGCCCTGCTCGCGCTCCTGCTGGGAGCGGTGGAGTAGCCGGAGGCGGAAGAGGACCTCCGGGAGGGGGTGACGACGACGGACTTCACGCTTAACGGGCGTCGGGTCTCCGTCGAGGTGCGGCCGGGGCAGAGCCTGCTCGAGGTGCTTCGCAATCGGCTGGGCATCACCACCGTGAAGGACGGCTGCGCTCCCGAGGGATCTTGCGGCGCGTGCACAGTGCTCTTGGACGGCAGGGCGGTCGTTTCCTGCGCGCAGAAGGCGAAGCACGTGGCGGGGCGGAGCGTCGTGACGCAGGAGGGCCTGCCCCCCGAGGAGCGTGACCGCTGGGCGGACTGCTTCGTGGCGAGCGGTGCGGCGCAGTGCGGATACTGCTCGCCGGGCATCGTCATGAAGGCCGAAGCGCTCCTCGGAAAGAGGCCGACGCCGACCAGGGAGGAGATCGCGCGAGCGCTGGCCGGCAACCTCTGCCGGTGCACCGGGTACGTGAAGATCATCGACGCCGTCGGGCTCATGGCTCGGGCCCGGCGCGGCGAGCCGATTCCGCAACCAGATGCGAGCGGCCGCGTGGGTTCGCGGACGGCCCGCCACCAGGGTCGTGAGCTTGCACTCGGGGAGAAGCCGTACGTCACCGATCTGCGGCCGCCGGGGACCCTGCACGGCGCGATCCGCTTCTCGGACCACCCGAGGGCGCGCGTCGTGCGCATCGACACGTCGAAGGCGCTCGCTCATCCGGGCGTGGTCGCCGTGTTCACGGCCGCCGACGTGCCGGGCGATCGCGTTCAGGGCCTCATCACCAAGGACTGGCGGCAGATGGTGGCCGAGGGCGAGATCACGAGCTACGTCGGCGACGTCCTTGCGATCGTGGCGGCCGAGACCCGACTCGACGCCCGCGAGGCCGCCGCCGCCGTCGATGTCGAGTACGAGGTCCTGGAGCCCGTAACCGACCCATTCGAGGCCCTTGTCGAAAGCGCTCCGAAGCTCCACGAGGACGGCAACCTGCTGTCGACCTCGGTGGTGAGACGGGGCGACGTCGACGCGGCCCTCGCAGGCGCGGCCCACGTGATCACCGAGACGTTCCAGACCCAGTTCGTGGAGCACGCGTTCCTCGAACCGGAGTCGGCCCTCGCCGTTCCCGAGGGCGAGGGCGTGCGCGTCTTCTCTCAGGGTCAGGGGGTGTGGGAGGACCGGCGGCAGATCGCATCGTTCCTCGGGGTCCCCGAGCAGAGCGTTCGCGTGACGCAGGTCGCCACCGGCGGCGCGTTCGGCGGCAAGGAGGACCTGAACGTCCAGTGCCACACGGCGCTGATCGCCAACAAGACGGGCCGGCCGTCCCTACTCGCCCTCTCCCGAGCAGAGAGCATTCGTTTCCACCCCAAGCGCCACCCACTCACGATGGAGTACACGGTCGGGTGTGACGACGAAGGGCACCTGCTCGCTGTTCGAGCCAGGATCGTCGGGGACACGGGTGCCTACGCGAGCGTCGGCGACAAGGTCCTCGAACGCTCCGCGGGGCACGCGTGCGGTCCGTATCTCTGCCCGGCGGTCGACGTCGAGGCCCGCGCGGTCTACACGAACAACCCTCCGTGCGGCGCGATGCGCGGCTTCGGTGTCAACCAGGTGGCGTTCGCGATCGAGGGCATGATGGACCGCCTTGCAGAGAGGGTGGGGATCGACGGCTGGGAGATCCGGTGGCGTAACGCCCTCGACGTCGGCGACCGCTTCGGCACGGGTCAGGTCCTCGGGCCCGGTGTCGGGATCAAGGCCTGCCTGGAGGCAGTGCGCGACGAGTACCGAGAAGCGGCGTTCGCGGGGATCGGCTGCGCCGTGAAGAACACCGGGATCGGCAACGGCCTAGTCGAGCGCGGGCGCGCGATCCTGCAACCCGAGCAGGACGGCAGCGTGACTCTGTTCCACTCGTGGACCGAGATGGGCCAGGGAGTGAACACCGTGCTTCAACAAGTCGCGTGCGAGGAGCTCGGGCTTCCGACCGAGCGCGTGCACGTCGTCGTGGACACGATGAAGGAGCTCGACACCGGGGAGACCACGGCCTCGCGAGCGACCGTCCTCGGCGGCCGCGCGGTCCAGGAGGCCGCGCGGCGGCTCAAAGGAGAGATGGCCGGACGTCGCCTCGAGGACCTCGCCGGGCAGGAGTTCTACGGGGAGACCCTGGTCGACTGGACGAACAAGCCGGGAGAGGACGTCCCGAATCCCGTGACGCACTTCGCATACGGCTGGGCCGTCCAGGTCGCGATCCTCGACGATGAAGGACGCGTGGCCCGCGTGATCGCCGCGCACGACGTCGGAAAGGCCATCAACCCGACCCTCCTCGAAGGACAGATCGAGGGAGGGGTGCACATGGGTCTCGGGTTCGCGCTCTCGGAGGAGTTCGTCGTCGAGGTCGGCGTCCCGGTCACGACCACGCTGAAGTCGCTCGGGATCGTGCCGCCGCAGCGCATGCCTGACGTGGAGGTTCTGATCGTGGAAGTCCCGCAACCCGAGGGCCCCTACGGTGCCAAGGGTGTTGGTGAGATCGGGCTCGTGCCCACCGCCGCGGCGGTAGCCGGCGCGCTGCACGCGTTCGACGGCCGCTGGCACACCCGTCTCCCGATGCGGGATTCCGCGGCTGCGGCGGCGATCGGCGCGAAGCCAGTCCCCGTGGAGCGGAAAGGGTAGGCGCATGGGTTTCGTCCTGGCCGGTGGAACGGTCGTTACCAGGCTCGACCCCCCGACGATCGTCTCCGGGGACCTAGTCGTGGAGGGAGGGCGCATCGCGAGCATCGGCGGAAGGCCGGCCCCCGGCGCCGAGCGCGTCGACTGCGGAGGATGCCTGGTGATCCCGGGGAACGTCTGCGCCCACCACCATCTCTACTCGGCGCTCGCGCGCGGGATGCCGTATCGGCTGGCTCCCCCCACCGACTTCGTACAGGTCCTCCAGCGCGTGTGGTGGCGGCTCGATCGAGCGCTGGACCGAGAGTCCGTATGGCTCTCGGCGTGGGCCGGCGGAGCCGACTCGCTCCTTTCCGGGACGACGACGATCGTCGACCACCACGCCTCCCCGAATCAGATCGAAGGCTCGCTCGAGCAGATCGCCGACGCGCTCGGACGGCTGGGCCTGCGGTCGGCGCTCTGCTACGAGGTGAGCGACCGCGACGGCCCCGAGCGTGCAGCCGCAGGGATCGAGGAGAACCGGAGGCACCTGGCCACCGCCGGGGGGCTGACGCGGGGGATGGTGGGCATCCACGCGTCGTTCACGGTGTCGGAGTCGACCCTGGCCAGCTGCGTCGACGTCGCGCGCCGGTTCGGAGCGGGGATCCACATCCACGTCGCGGAAGACGCAGCAGACGAGCTGGACTGCGAGGCGCGGTTCGGCAAACGGGTCGTGCAGCGGCTGGCGGAAGCGGGTGCCCTCGGGGCGGGTGCGCTGCTCGCGCACTGCGTTCACGTGGACGAGGGCGAGATCGCCACCATCCTGGAGTCGGGCGCGCGTGTGACACACAACCCGCGGTCGAACATGAACAACCGCGTCGGCCGGACGCCGGTCCTTCCGCTCGGCGACGTGGTCACGCTGGGAACCGATGGGATCGACGGCGACATGTTCGCCGAGTCCAGGACTGCCTTCTGGCGGGCCCGCGAGGACGACCCGGCCGTCGGCCCCGGGTGGGTCCTGGATCGGATGGCCGCGTCGTCGCGCCTCGCCGGAGCGGTGTTCGGCGAACCGCTGCTCGGGCGCATCGAGGCCGGCGCGCCTGCGGACCTCGTCGTGTTGGAGTACGACCCGCCGACCCCTGTGACCGGGGACAACCTGGCCGGGCATTGGGTCTTCGGGCTGTCGGCACGGAACGTCCGGGACGTCGTCGTGAGCGGTGAGGTGCTCGTCAGGGAGCGCCGCCTGACCGGCCAGCCGGAAGCCGAGCTTCGCGCACGATGCCGGCAGTCGGCCGAGCTACTGTGGGACCGGATGGAGGAAGTCGGTCCGCACCCGTTCCACCCGTTCGAGCCAAAGGGGCGCATGAGATGTCGGTGACGTCGGAGGGCCGCGTCGCGCTCTACCTTCAGGACAAGCACCCGATACGCGAGGGGATGGAGTACGTCCACTACGCGGAAGACCGGGGGTTCGAGGCCGTGTGGCAGGCCGAAAGCCGACTCGTGCGGGAGGCGACCGTGCCGATGGCGGCCTTCGCCGCGACCACGAGCAGGATCAAGGTCGGCTCGGGGGTCGTGAACAACTGGACCCGCAACGTCGGCCTCCTGGCGGCGACGTTCGTCACGCTCGACGACCTTGCCCCCGGCCGCGTGATGCTCGGGATCGGTGCGTGGTGGGAGCCGCTCGCCTCCAAGGTCGGAGTCGACCGGCGGAGGCCGCTCACGGCCATGCGAGAGACCGTGGATGTGGTCCGCCGGCTCATCGCCATGGAACGGGTCACGTTCCAGGGCGAGTTCGTGAACGTCACCGACATCGAGATCGACATCGTCCACGGGGATCGTTCGCCTAGAAACGTGCCGATCTACATAGGCGCGACCGGGATGCAGATGATGGAGGTCGCCGGCGAGATCGGCGACGGCGTCCTGCTCAACTACCTTGTCGGCCCGAAGTACAACCGGCGCGCGCTGGAGCACCTGGCGGCCGGAGCCGCCCGCGCCGAGCGGCGCGTCGAGGACATCGACAGGCCGCAGCTCGTCGTGTGCTCGCTCGACGAGGACCGCGACCGAGCGCTCGACCGGGCGCGCGAGCTCGTGACCCAGTACCTGGGACAGCAGCCGCACATCATGAAGGCGAGCGGGGTCGATCCGGCGCTCCTCGAAGAGATCGGCCGGGTTCTCACCTGGCCGGCGTCCGAGGAGGAGATCCGAAAGGCGATGAAGCTCGTGCCCGACGAGGTCGTGCAGATGATCACAGCCTCGGGCACGCCCGAAGAGTGTCGCGCGAAGGTCCGTGAGTACGTCGAGGCCGGCTGCACGTGCCCCATCCTCTACCCCCTCGGCGACGACGTGCGGGCGATGATCGACGCCTTCGCGCGCGGGAGCTTCTGATGGAGGTGCTGCTTCCGAGGACGCTCGAGGAAGCGCTCGAGATGCGAGCCGAGAACCCAGGGGCCGTCCCGATCACCGGCGGGACGGACCTGATGGTCGGGATCAACTTCGGCGCCATCCGTCCGGAGCTGATGATCGACCTCTCTCGGCTCACCGACCTCGCCGCGTGGCGTCTGGAGGACGGCTTGCTGTTCGTCGGCGCCGGCATGACCTACGCGCGGATCATCCGAGAGCTGCCGCAGATGCGGGCGCTGGCGCAGGCGTCGCGCTCGGTAGGCTCGCCGCAGATCCGCAACCGTGGGACGCTCGGCGGCAACCTCGGCACTGCCTCCCCGGCCGGGGACAGCCTGCCGGTGCTCGCGGTGCACGATGCCGAGATAGCGCTGATCGCGGCCGGCGGACGGGAGCGCTGGGTGCCCTGGGACGAGTTCCTCGTGGGCGTCAAACGCACGTCGCTGCGGGCGGACGAGCTGATCCTGGGAGCGAGATGGCGACCGCTCGGCGGGCCGGAGTCCTTCTCGAAGGTCGGTACGCGCAACGCGATGGTGATTGCCGTCGCGAGCCTTTGCTTCGCTTTGGACCCGCAGACGCGGACGGCGAGAGTGGCGCTCGGGTCGGTTGCGCCCACCGTGATCCGATCCCCCGAGGCGGAGGCCCTCCTCGTCGAGGCGATGGAGCACGCCGGCGCCTGGGACGACCCGTCGGCGCCGCTTCCGCGCGAGGCGGTCGAGGGCTTCGCCGAACGAGTCGCGGCGTCCGCCCGTCCGATCGACGACATCAGGGGTTCGGCGGCCTACCGGCGACGCGCGGTGAGCGTCCTCGCGCGTCGCGCGCTGTCGTGGGCGTCCGAGGAACGGGCCGAGGAGGCGATGGCGTCGTGAGGATGGAGTCCCGAGGGTGCCTTGACGGTGGAGCCGTGAGCGTGGAGCCGTGAGGGTGGAGCCGTGCTGATCAAGGTCCAAGTGAACGGCGAGTGGCGCGAGGTCGACGCATGGCCGGGCTCGAGCCTCCTGTCCGTGCTGCGAGAGGAGCTCGGACTCCCGGGCTCGAAGAACGCGTGTGAGCAGGGCGAGTGCGGCTCGTGCTCCGTGTGGCTTGACGGCGAGCTCGTCTGCTCATGCCTCGTACTTGCCGCGCAGGCTCACCGGCGCGAGGTGCGCACCGTGGAGTCCCTGTCGACGAGCGAGCGCCTCCACCCCGTACAGGAGGCCTTCGTGCGGGCAGGCGCGGTCCAGTGCGGCTTCTGCACGCCGGGCCTTGTCGTCGCCGTCACCGACCTGCTCGGACGGGACCCGTCGCCGGACGAGCTGACGGTCCGCGAGGCGCTGTCGGGAAACCTGTGCCGGTGCACGGGCTACGCGAAGATCCTGGACGCCGTGGACCTTGCGTCGTGGTGGAAACGCGAGGGCATCTGGTGAGCCGCCTGCTTATCGAGAGCTGCGAGGTCGTCGCGACGATGGACGACGCGGGCACCGAGATCGCCGGCGGCTCGATCCTCGTGGAGGACGGCCGGATCTCGTGGGTTGGCGACGGCCGGCCGCCGAAAGGTGTCGAAGGCGCCGAGCGCCTGTCCGGGGGCGGCTGTGTCGCGGTCCCCGGGCTCGTGAACACCCACCACCACCTCTTCCAGACGATGACCCGGACCAGGGCCCAAGATCGGGGGCTGTTCGCCTGGCTGGTCGAGCTCTACCCGGTGTGGGCCGCCGTGGACGAGGAGTGGGTCCGTGCCGGAGCGCGCGTGGGCCTTGCGGAGCTCGCCCTGTCGGGCTGCACGACGACGACCGACCATCACTACGTGTTCCCGTCTGGGCGCGGGGACCTGCTGGGGGCCGCAGTCGACGCCGCTCGGGAGATCGGGCTGAGGTTCCAGCCGTGCCGGGGCTCCATGGATCTCGGCGCGTCGGCGGGCGGACTGCCTCCGGACGAGATCGTCGAGACGACCGACGACGCGCTCGCGGGGACTGAGGAGGCCATCGCGCGCTTCCACGATCCGGAGCCGGGCTCGATGCTTCGGATCGCCGTCGCACCCTGCTCGCCCTTCTCGGTGAGGGAGCGTCTCATGCGGGAGTCGGCGGACCTTGCGCGGCAATTCGGCGTGCGGCTGCACACCCACGTCGCCGAAACGCTGGACGAGGAGCGGCACTGTCTGGAGCGATTCGGCCGTCGCCCCGTCGAGCTGCTGGACGAGTGGGGCTGGGTGGGACCCGACGTGTGGCTGGCGCACTGCGTGCATCTGGACGAGAAGGACGTTCGGCGCATAGCCGAGACCGCCACCGGAGTCGCCTGGTGCCCGACCTCGAACCTCCGGCTTGGATCGGGCATCGCGCCGGCGCGAGCGCTCCTCGATGCCGGCGCCAGGGTGGGGCTCGGCGTCGACGGCTCGGCCTCCAACGACTCGGGCGACCTGCTCGCCGAGGCGCGCCAGGCGATGCTCGTGAGCCGCGCGGGAGGCACGGCGGCCGGTCTCTCGGCGCGCGAAGCGCTCCGCGCCGCCACCCGCGGTGGCGCCGCCTGCCTCGGGCGCGAGGAGATCGGATCCCTCGAGGAAGGCAAGCGCGCCGACGTGGCACTCTTCCCGGTCGACGGCCTCGCCTTCGCCGGTGCCGAAGCCGACCGCGTCGCCGCGCTGGCGTTCGCGCGTCCGGGGCGCGTTCGCCACCTCCTCGTCGATGGAGTGCCGGTCGTGCGAGATGGGCGTCTTGCGAGGGCCGACGAGGACGAGATCACAGTGGAGGGTCACCGGGTGGCCAGACGGATCGCGGAAGGGGCCGGCGGGTGAGCACGCGCGTCGGCGAACGGGTCCGCGGCGGAGTCGGCGAGCGCGTCGGCCGGGTCGACGGCGTTCCGAAGGTCAAGGGCACGTTTGCCTTCGGCAGCGACCTCTGGCACGAGCGGATGCTCTGGGGCGCGACGCTGCGAAGCCCACACCCGCACGCGCGGATCCGGGGGATCGACATAGCCCAGGCATTGGTAAGCCCCGGCGTCCAGGCGGTTCTGACCTCCGACGACGTTCCGGGGAAGAAGACCTACGGCCTGGAGTTCGCCGACACGCCTGTCCTGGCGTGGGACCGGGTCCTGTACGCGGGCCAGCCCGTCGCGGTCGTCGCGGCCGATACGGCGGAGCTCGCGCACCGTGCGGTGGAGCGCATCGCGGTGGACTACGAGGTGCTCCCCGCCGTGACCGACATGGAGCGGGCGTTGGACCCGGACGCGCCGAGGCTCCAAGAGTGGGGCAACGTCCTGCGTCACGTCCGGATCGTCCACGGCGACCCGGACGCCGATGCCGACGTGTGGGTCGAGGGTTACTACGAGACCGCGATGCAGGACCAGGCAGCGCTCGGTCCCGAGGCGGGCCTCGCGATCCCGGCGGAGGACGGGGGCGTCGACCTGATCGTCTCGACGCAGTGGCTGCACGTCGACAGGCAGCAGATCGCCCCCTGCCTGAACCTGCCCGAGGACCGGGTTCGGATCACTCTCGCCGGAGTCGGCGGCGCGTTCGGGTCTCGAGAGGACCTCCACATACAGATCCACGCGTGCCTGCTGGCCCTCTACACCGGGCGACCTGTGAAGATGTCCTACGATCGGCAGGAGTCGTTCCTTGCGCACGTGCACCGCCATCCATCGCGGATCTGGATGCGGACCGGCGCGACCCGCGACGGCCGGCTCGTGAGCGTGAGGGCTCGCGCGATCATCGACGGCGGTGCGTTCGCCTCGTCTTCGCCGGCGGTGATCGGCAACGCGACGACGTTCCTGTCGGGACCCTACGAGGTGCCGAACGCTCTGCTCGAAGGGACCGCCGTATACACGAACAATCCGCCGTGCGGCGCTATGCGAGGGTTCGGCGCGCCCCAGGTGTGCTTTGCGCACGAGGCGCAGATGGACAAGCTCGCGTCCGAGCTGGGCATCGATCCGGTCGAGCTGCGCCTGAGGAACGCTGCGAAGACGGGCTCGGTCCTTCCCACCGGCCAGGTCCTGAAAGGGAGCGCGCCGGTGCGTGAGGTCATCGAGGCGTGCGCAGCGGTCCCGATGCCCCCGTCGTCCGAGCCGATCGCGATGCGCGACCCCATGACGTTCCCGGGCGGCTCCGGGAACGTCGGAAGGGGCGAGGGGTTGAAGCGGGGTGTCGGGTTCGCCGTGGGCTACAAGAACATCGCCTACAGCGAGGGCTTCGACGACTTCCACGAGGCCCGCGTGACCCTTTTCCTCGGCCACGACGGGCCGGTGGCGGAGGTCCACAGCGCGGGGGTCGAGTGCGGACAGGGATTCAGCACGGTGCTGACGCAGGTCGCCCGCACCGAGCTCGGGATCGAGCGCGTAGTGCTGCACGCCGCCGACACCGAGCTCGACTCGGCCGGCTCCACGTCCGCGTCTCGCCAGACCTTCATGGGCGGCGGGGCAGTGCAGCTCGCATGCGCCGCGGTCAAGGAGGAGCTGTTCCGGCGGGCGCGAGCGCGCGGCGCGCCCGAGGGCGAGCCGTACGCCGCGGAAGGCAGGGTCTTCGTTGGCGACGTGCCGGTCGCCGACATCGCCGATCTGCTCGAGAGTCCGATCTCGGCCACGCGCGCCTTCCACCATCGGCTCACGACCGGCATGGACGAGAAGGGCCGGGGGGACGTGCACGTGATGTTCGGCTTCGCCGCGCAGCGGGCGGTCGTGGAGGTGGACGAGGAGCTCGGCTTGGTGCGAGTACTGCACGTCTCCTCCGCGATCGATGCCGGAAAGGCGCTGAACCCGCAGGCGGTGGAGGGGCAGAGCGAGGGCGGCACCGCGCAGGGTCTCGGTCTCGCCGTCATGGAGGAGCTACAGGTGGACGGCGGCCTCATCAGGAACGCCTCATTCACCGACTACCTGATCCCGACGATCCTGGACATGCCGGAGGTGATGACCGAGATCATCGAGGTTCCGGAGCCGGGCGTACCTTACGGCGCAAAGGGTGTGGGAGAGCACGCCACCATCGTCTCCACAGCGGCGATCGTGGCGGCGATCCGGAACGCCACCGGACGGGAGCTCAACCGGGCGCCCGTGCGGCCCGACGACATCCTCGGACTCCGAGAACCGGCCACGACGTCCGGCTGGCCGCCCTCGCCGCAGGTTCCCGGTCAGGAGCCTCTGCCCAGGTATCACGGCGTGGATCTCGGCCAGAGCGCGCTCAAGCACAAGGAGACGTGATGGATCGAACGGAGCTGCGTGGGCGCGACTACATCGAGACGCTCGACTGGACGACCGAGGAGATCGACGAGGCGCTGCTGCTCGCCTCGGAGCTGAAGGAGAAGTTCAAGCGCGGCGAGCCGCACCGGCTGCTCCCCGACAGGACCCTCTTCATGCTCTTCCTGGACAAGTCCACCCGCACACGGAACGCGTTCGAGGCGGGGATGACACAGCTCGGGGGTCACGCGCACTTCCTCGATGCCGAGAAGACCCAGGTGGCGCACGGCGAGAGCCCGAAGGACATGGGCATCATCCTCTCGAGCTACGGCCACGGCCTCGCGATCAGGCATGATCTCGTGCCGTACGAGGGGAACGCCTACATGCGCGAGGTTGCGAGGTGGGCGGACATCCCGGTCATCAACCTCCAGTGCGACGTCGACCATCCGACGCAGACGCTCGCCGACCTCATGACGTTGCGGGAGAAGCGGGGGGCGGACCTCCGCGGCCTGCGGGTGGCGGCCTCGTGGGCGTACGCGCCCTCGTACGCGAAGCCGCTGTCCGTGCCTCAGGGTCTGCTCACCCTGCTGCCGCGGTTCGGGATCGACGTCGTGCTCGCGCACCCGCCCGGCTTCGAGCTCATGCCGGAGATCCTTGAGCGTGCGAGGGCGGCGGCCGCTCAAGGCGGCGGGACGATCACCTACGTCGACGACATGGACGCGGCGTTCGAGGGCGCCGACGTCGTATACCCCAAGTCGTGGGGCCGGCTGGACCTGTTCACCGACGAGGAGGCGGCGCTCGCCGACGCCGCTCGGCACACCGGCTGGATCTGCGATGGGCGGCGGATGTCACTCGCGAAGGACGACGCGCTCTACATGCACTGCCTGCCGGCAGACCGGGGGACCGAGGTTACCGACGAGGTCATCGACGGGCCGCACTCGGTTGTGTACGACGAGGCCGAGAACCGGATGCACACCGGCAAGGCCCTCATGGCGCTAACGATGGCGCCGTAGCCGGCGACCGCCTCAACCTTCGGCAGAGTGCCCGATCGGGACCAAGTACAGGGGAGCGTGGTCGCTCGGGAGCCCGAGCGTCTGCTGCACGTCCGCGTCCGAGAAGGCTCCGACGGGGACGCCTGCCAGTCCGAGCGCGGTCGCCTCCAGCAAGAGGTTCTGCGCGACGTGGCCGGCCTCCAGATGCACGTACCGCTCTGCACGCTCGCCGTACTTCGCCGCGGTGCGCGCGAAGACCGCGGTGATGACGAAGACCGCGGGCGCATCCGACACGGACGACTGGTCGAGCGCCGCGTGCGCAAGGGGGCCGCGAAGGTCGACGTGCGAGAGGACCTCGGCCCGGTGTCCCTCGGGAAGGTAGTGACACAGGCCGTCGGCCGTCGCGACGTAGATCTCCAGTGGGTAGAGGGCACCCGCCGAAGGGGCGGTCCGGCCACCCCACTCCGCCGTGATTCCCTGCGCGGCCCAGAGTAGCTGTGAGAGCTCCTCGAGCGTCAGGGTGGCGCCGGTGAACTCACGGACCGAGCGCCGAAGCGCCAGCGCTTCCTCGAGCGACACGTCGCCCTGCGTCCGAGGAGCCGGAAGGACGATCGTCGCCCCGGTCGCCGTCGGCGGCGAGGACGAAGGGCCAGAAGAAGGGCCAGAAGGGCCGGAAGGGCCGGAAGGGCCGGCGGGCGGCTCCCCCCCGGAGCAGGCCGTCATCCCAAGGCATATCGCCAGCACGCCTCGAATACCCATCCCTAGTCGCATCTCGGCGCCTCCCATCACTCGTGGAGACTCGAGCCCTGGTGGTGCGGAGTCTAACGTGGCGACAACCCGGGGGCCTCAGACCGTTTCGTACCAGCTCCGGAGGACGTCCTCGGCCGGCTTGCCGAAGGGGGTGAAGCCGTCGTTCTTGGGTCCCCCGTAGGCGGGATCCGCGCTCCAGTCCCACCAGAACATCCCTGCGAACCAAGGCTGGTCCCACACGGCCGCGAGTGCAGCCTCGTAGCAGTCCGATTGCTCCTTCAGGTCGATCGGAGCGCTGCCTTGCCAGTCCCACGGCCAGCGGTTGGCGCCGTCGATGCTCCGGTAGCCGATCTCGGTGAGGACTATCGGCTTGTCCCACCGGTCAGCGAGCTCGGACAGCCCTTCGGCATACGAAGACCACGCCGTCGCAAGCTTCCTTGGGCTCGGGTCGTTCTCGTCGGTCAGCGGGTAGTACGCGTCGACACCGATCAGGTCCACGGCGTCCCACCATGTGAGGCCGTTCTCTTCGCCGCCCCAGTTCGATGCGTAGATGATCGTGCCGGAGAAGCGTTCGCGCACCCCGGCGATGAGCCTTCGCCAGCGCGTGGACTTCGAGCTGGTCCCCTGGAGCTCACAGCCCACCGAGAACTGCTCGACCCCATTCGCCTCCGCGAGCTCGGCCTCGTGCCAGATGAACCGCTGGTAACTCGCGAACCATGCGTTCCACTTGCGCGGCTGGCCGGCCCAGCCAGTGCCGATGTCACCTCGCCAGTGGTTGGAGTCGTGCGCCAGGTCCACGTGCGGCTTGAGCATGACCTTCAGCCCGAGCCTGTGCGCGGTGCGAATCATGTGCACGATGCCCGGATCCCTCGGCGAGTTTCCGGTCGGGTGGATGCGCGTGGACCGATAGTCGTCCTGGTACCAGGTCGTCAGGATGCTCACCCAGCCGGCTCCCGTGTCGGCCAGGTTGCCCATCGCCTGCTCGGGGGCGTCGCCCTTGTACATCGTCCACCACCACGCAGTGAAGGCGATGCCGTCTTGCTTCGCGGGAGTCTGGGCGGGCTCCGCGCACCCCGGCGCCGCCGGAAACACCCCGAGCAAG
>JBFMCN010000070.1:0-10142 GCA_040754475.1 Actinomycetota bacterium
GGCGCCCAAGCCCGAGGGACCCAAGCCCGAGGGACCCAAGCCCGAGGCACCCAAGCCCGAGGCACCCAGGCATGAGGCACCCAAGCATGAGGCACCCAGGCATGAGGCACCCAGGCCGGAGGTCCCGGCCGGGCCACCCTTCTCGCATCTTCCCGAGGAGACCATCCGCGTTGCGACGGTGAAGCTCGACTCCCTCATGGCTCAGGTCGGCGAGCTGCTCATCAGTCGCATCGCTGCGGAGCAGCGGCTTCCCGAGATCAGGTCGGTGGCGAAGGAGCTTGGCGAGTGGGGCGAGGAGTTGCGCCAGTTCCGGGCTAAGCATAGGAAGATGCCGCTCCCGCGCCCCGTCCTTGAAGGCGAGCAGGAGATCCAGGAAGACGAGGGCGCGGCGGTAGCGAAGCTTCGTCAACACGTGGACCTCCTGACCGAGTTCCTCGACGAGAGTCAGCAGCGTCTTCGGGCGACGCGAGCCAGCTTCGCGGAGTTCGTCAGGGGACTGGAGGCGGACGGTCGGAGGATGGGCCGCGTCACGTCGGATCTACAGGACTCGGTGCGGCGAACCCGAATGCTTCCGGTGTCGACGGTCTTCGATCCTTTCCCGCGCATAGTCCGCGACCTGGCCAAGGACCTCGGCAAGGAGGTGGCCCTTAGCGTCGAGGGCGCGGAGACCGAAGTGGACCGGGCCGTCCTCGAGGAGATACGGGCTCCACTCACCCACCTGATCCGTAACTGCGTCGACCACGGTCTGGAGCTGCCGGAGGACCGCGTGGCGGCCGGGAAGAGCCCCGTGGGTACCATTCGCATCTCGGCCTCTCAGCGTGGCGGGAACCTCCTTATCGAGGTCACAGACGACGGAGCGGGCATCGACGCGGACAGAGTCAGGGCTTCCGTCGTGCAGAAGGGGTACCTGTCGGCCGAGGCTGCCGCGGCGCTGAGCGAGCGGGAGGCCATCCAGTACATCTTCCGTGCCGGCGTCTCCACCAGCGCGGTAGTCACTGAGGTCTCCGGTCGCGGGGTGGGGATGGACGTCGTCCGCGATACGGTGGAGAAGCTGCACGGGATGCTCGACGTGGATAGCAGGCCCGGTGTGGGTACGCGGTTCACCATGAGCCTTCCGCTGACTGTGGCCACGACCCACTGCCTGCTGGTACGGGCGCGGGGGCACACGTTCGCGCTTCCGATCACGAACGTCGCCCGCATCCAGCGCGTGGACACGGCCGAGGTGCAATCGGTCCAAGCGCGGCAAGTGATTCCGATGGACGACGGGGCCGTGATGGTGGCCCATCTCGCAGATGTGCTGGACCTGTCGCCGAACGGCGGCTCCCCGGAAGCCGAGAAGCGGGAGCGCTGGCTGCCGACGGTCGTCGTCGGGTCGGCCGAGCAGCGGGCCGGTCTCCTCGTGGACGGGCTCGCCGGGTCGCAGGAGATGGTCATCAAGAACCTACCGTGGCCCCTCCTGCGCGTGAGGAACGCGGCGGGGGCGACGCTCCTCGGCACAGGGGAGATCCTGGTTGTGTTGAACGCGCCCGACCTCGTGCGGGCCGTGACGACCGGATCGGGTGTTGGGATAGCGGAGGCCAGACCCAGGGTCGAGGCCGAGGCCGAGACCGAGACCGAGACGGTGACCCGCACGGTGTTGGTGGTCGACGACTCCATCGTCACGCGATCGTTGGAGAAGAGCATCCTCGAGGGTGCGGGCTACCGGGTGCGCGTCGCGGCGGATGGGTCGGAGGCCTGGGCCATCCTGCAGTCCGAGGGGTGCGACATCCTCGTCTCGGACATCGTCATGCCGGTCATGGACGGGTTCGAGCTCACCAAGAAGGTGCGAGCCGACCGGAGGCTCAAGGAGCTTCCCGTCATCCTCGTGACGTCGCTCGGCTCCGACGACGATCACGAGCGGGGTGTTCAGGCCGGGGCCGACGCCTACATCGTCAAGGGGTCGTTCACGCAGGACCGACTGCTTGAGACGATTCGCCGGTTGATCTGAGGGGGCAGGCGATGCTGAGGGTCATGGTGGTGGACGACTCCGCCGTGGCTCGTCATCTGCTCGTTCAGATCCTCGACGAGGACCCCGAGCTCCGGGTCGTGGCCGAGGCCGCCGACGGGGCCCAGGCCGTCCTGCTCGCCGAGTCCGTTCGGCCCGACGTCATCACGATGGACATCAACATGCCCGTGATGGACGGGCTCGAGGCCACTCGCACCATCATGGAGCGGATACCGAGGCCGATCGTCCTGATCAGTTCCCTGTACGACCCCGAAGAGGTCCGCGATTCGTTCCCCGGGCTCGAGGCGGGAGCGCTCACCGTGCTCGGGAAGCCCGGTAACCCAACTGCTCCCGGGTTCTCCCGCGAGGCGGCAGAGATCGTAAGCACGGTCAAGGACCTCGCCCGGGTCAAGGTCGTGACTCGCAGACGCCGGAGAGGTACCGGCAGGGGGGCCGTCACGGCGCCGAGCGCGGTACGGCGGCTCCGGCCGGCCGGCAGGGTTCCCGTCGGGATCCTAGCCATCGCGGCGTCGACGGGGGGCCCGGCCGCACTGGCGAAGGTCCTGTCGAAGCTCTCGGCCGACCTACCCGTGCCCGTGGTGATCGTGCAGCACATGGCGGAGGGGTTCGACCAGGCATTCGTCGACTGGCTGAGACGCGTGTGCCAGCTCGAGATCCATCTCGCGACTCATCTCTCGAAGCTGACCCCCGGCAAGGTGCTGATCGCTCCCCACGACCACCACCTGGGCGTTACGCGCGAGGGGCGTGCGGTCCTCTCGAACGAGCCGCCCATCGGAGGGCATCGGCCGTCCGCGACCCTCCTCTTCCGGTCGATCGCCCACGCCTACGGACGTCACGCGCTCGGGGTGATCTTGACCGGCATGGGCGATGATGGGGCACCGGGTCTCGTCGACATCAAGGAGGCCGGAGGTCTCGTGCTCGCCCAGGACGAGGCCTCGTCCGTCGTCTACGGCATGCCTCGCGCGGCGGTCGAGCTCGGCGCGGTGGACTGGGTCGCCGATGTCGACGACATCGCAGCCTCGATCGTCGAAGTCGTCAACCGGGGGGCCTTGGCGAGCCGATCCGGATAGCAGGATTCCGGGTTCAGGGCCGGATGCGCTCGCACGAGCGCTCGACGCCGGCACCGGCACCGGGTCGGCACGTATCCGTCCCCGGACCCCCCACGAGGACGTCGGAGCCCGGACCGCCGATTAGGACGTCGCCACCCGAACCTCCGGACAGGCGGTCGTCGCCGGATCCTCCGCACATCACGTCGCGGCCCTCGAGCCCGATCAGCACGTCGTCGCCTGCCAACCCGCTGACGACGTCCCGTCCACCCGTGCCGCGCAACGTGTCCGGTCCGGCGGTGCCGGCGAGGGTCACCACCTGCCCGCGGCACAGCAGCTCGGACGGCATCCCAGTCAGGACGACCGCGGCCGAGTACGGCGGCAGGGTCGCTTCCGTCACCGTCTCGAACGTGACGGTGCCCCCGGGCACGCCCGAGGGCGGCAGCGCTCCGCCGCCGCTCGTGCGCACGAGCTGGAACGTCCCACCCAGGTCCACCGTACGGGTCACCCCGGTGCCGTCCCACGGGCTCGTCGGGTTCACAAGCACCATGCCGTTGTCGAAGCGCCGCACGTACACGCGGTCCCCGTCAGGGTCCAGATCGGCGATCTCCTCCGCCGTCTCGATCGGCGCCCCGATCGGGACGTCGTACTCCGGCCACCACTCCGGCTCGAACCCCCACTCGAACGTGAGGAACGTGCGGGCTCCCTTCACGAGCAGGTAGCTGCCCAGCCCGAACATCCGCTCCTGGTCCCCGAGCGCGTAGCTCTGCGCGAGGATCGCCTGCCCCCTCCCGACCGCTCCGAGCACCCGGTCCATCTGTAGCCGCCAGTCCTCGAGGGGGTATGGGCTCTCGTCGGCCTCGATCGCGAAGCCCTCGATCATCAGACCGTCCGCGGCGGCGTACGTAGTCGCGTCGCGCGTCGTGATCCAGCTTCCAGCGTTCGGCACGAGGTAGGCATCGCCGATCGGCTGGCTCTGCAGCCAGGCGAGCCAATCGTCGATCCGCTCGGTCCATGCCGCCTCGAACGCGGGGTCGACGTCGGGCAGCGCCGGATCGTAGCTGCCGCCGCCCAGGTAGTTCGGAACCGAGAGGCTGTCGATGAACACCCCGTCGTCGTCGTTGGCTTCGAGCTGCCGCTCGACCTCGCCTGTCCAGAATGCGCGCCACCCGGGCTTGTCCAGGTCCATGAGGTACCAGCCCCAGTCGCAGTTCAGGACCCGTTGGGTGCCACCTTCGGGCTGGTGGAAGAACCAGCCCTCCTCCACCTCGTTGTTCCCCGGCCACTCGACCACCCACTCGTCGCCCTCTATGAGCCTGAGCCACCCGCCGGACGGTTCGCACGCGCCCTCGATCGCCCGGTAGCCGAGTCCGAGGCCGAGCCGGTAGTGGAGGACGAGGAATCCGGGGTTCACAGCACGGTACCGGCCGGCCTCCGATCGGGTGATCTTCTGCACACCGGCGTAGTGGGTGGCCACGAACCTCAGCTGTGCGTCCGTCAGGTCCTCGCTCGGCTGGTCGCCGAACACGTGAACTCCGGACGTCGTGTCCGGCCAGGGACGCCGCGCGGCGCTCGCCTGCGCTCCGGAAGCGAGGATGTGCGCGGTCGCTTCGACGTCGGGGCTGTAGGCGGGCTCTTGGAGCGCGCGCGCCGTCGTGTCGGCCGTCGTGTCGGCTGAGGTCGCACCGGACGTCGAGCAGGCGGCGATGACGACCACCGCCAGGCAGACCGTGGGAACAGACCTGCGCATCACACTCCTCGACGGACGCAGGTGGCCGGCGCCCACCGGGTACCCGCTGAGGGTCATCTACCAGGCATGGTATCGGAACCCCTGGAACCGTGCGACCGCTGCGCTGACTGTCCCCCTCGCACTCTCACTCGTGTTGGAGGAGGCAGCTCGGCTACGATGTGCTGAGGGGAACCCGAGTGTCCGTCGGGCGGAAGCTCGCCCTCGTGTTGCTCGCTGTCGTCGTGACGGGAGCCGACTGCGAGCCGACAGCGGCTCCCGAGGGCTCCCTGGGGTCCACCGCGACCTCTTCGGCCTCAGCCGCTCCCACCGGATCATCGACCGCGGCGGCCCCGTTCGAGTGGCCGCCTGAGAACGAGGACGCAAGCTCTCCTTCACGTCGGTGGAGAAGGCGCTGTCGTTCTTGAGCCGTCGCATGGAGACGCAGATCGCACTTCCAGGTTGGCTGCCACCCGGGGTCCGGCTGGACGGGCGTGTGTCCGTGTACGTCGGCACCGACGGTCAGGAGCGGACGGTCCAGCTCCGCCTCCCCGTTGAGCACAAGGGCCCCCTGTTCGTCTAATACGGCGTCTCCATGCTCGACGGGTGCGCCCGAGCAGTCCGTGGGTGTGAGGGTGTCCGGTCAGCCGGGTCGCCTACGCGTCTTGCGCGGTCCATGGAGCGAGCTGATCAGGCCTGCGACGCTTGCGCAACGGCTCTGCGGGACCTTCGCCACGAAGGGATGGAGGACCCCCTCGGCTGGGACATAGAAGCAACCACAGGCACGTCCCCGTGTAGTGTTATACACGCAATCAGTGTATAAGTGGACACAAGGCGGATCGCCCTGTAAGATGAGCGTTGTAAACGAATAGCGTGTATTTCTCGACATGAGGCGATGCAATGAAGAAGGGTCTCAAGCTGTTGGACGACCTCGTGGCGACGGGGCGTAGCTCCGTGACCCCTGCGTGGGTCATGGAGCAGACTGGCGCGTCCCGCCAGGCGTGCGTGAACCTCCTAACACGTTTGGCTGAGGCAGGGCTGCTTGAGCGCGTCAGCCGTGGCCACTATGCCGTTCGACAGATCGGCGTCCTCGGCACGTCTACCGCTGCGGAGGATCTGGCCCTTGCAGTAGATGCGCTCTTCGAAGGACGCCCACATCGAATCGCCTTTCGAACTGCGCTCCAGTACTGGGGGCTTCTGACTCGTCCATCACGGGTCATACAGGTGGCCTCCCCCGTTAGGGTCGCTCATCGGTCGCTGTCGGGCCGACCACTCAAGGTGGTGTATGAGTCGCCGAAGACCGTGGCGATCGGCGCCGTCCAACTCCCGAATGGGGTTCTCATCTCTAGTCGCGAGCGGGCCCTTCTGGAATGTGCCGAGCGCATCGATCTGGCTGGCGGCATCGAAACCGTCGTTGAAGCCCTTACCTCGGGCGAGTCGTTTGACGTCGATCGACTCACTTCGCTCGCGAAGGAACTGGGCGCCCGCCCAGCAATTCGGCGAATCGGCTCTCTAGCCGACGCGTTGGAGTTGGAGGACCTTGAGACTGGCCTTGAACCCATGAAGCCAGACGCCGCGACGTATGTTGAATTGGAGCCAAGCCGCCCCTCCACGGCTAGCGTGGAAGCGCGGGACCGCGAGTGGGGCGTCAGGTGGCGAACATCGCCCGAGGCGCTGGCGAACGTCGCATTTCACTGATGATCACGTTTGCTCAGCTAACGCGAATTGCGGACAAGGACGGTGTGGATAGCGCCACCGTCGAACGGGACTACGTGCTGACGCAGGTGCTCGCCGCCCTGTACTCAGCAGAAGGATCCTCGACACTGGTGTTCAAGGGGGGGACGCTGCTGAGAGCGTGCTACTTCGATGACTATCGCTACTCCGCTGACCTTGACTTCAGCGCAATCGATGGCGACTCGGGCACAGCGATCGCGACGATCGCCTCCCCCCTGGTCGAGTGTCGCGACGCGGCGGGATTCCTAACGCTCGAGCTGACGAGCAAGGACGGACAGTCTCACGTGGTCTATCAGAGGCCTCAAGGGAGGCTCGGGCGGATCAAGGTCAACGTGTCCGACGACGAACTCGTTCTGAATCCTGTCCGACTGCCACTGCTCGATCGGTATGAGGACGTTTGCTGTGCCCCCGACCTGCTCGCGTATTCACTGGTGGAAGTCGCGTCGGAGAAGCTTCGGTGCATCATCCAGCGGTTACTGGCGCGGGACCTATTCGATCTTCACTACCTGCTGGCGCGGCAACTTGTTGATGCAACCGCGTCGTGGCAGATGTTCGAAACAAAGGCTGAGCACATAGGTTTGGACCCTCACGACTTCTGGGATCACCTCGGAAGCAAGATGCCTGAGTATCGACAGAGGTGGGTGGACGAGCTCAGCGGGTATGTCAAAGACCCACCCGAGTTTGGCCGAGTAGAGCGCGAGACCATGCGCGTTCTTCGTCGGTTTCGATAGCCCTTTGGGGGCTGCTGAGCGCGCTCAGCCCGGAGTCGCGCCAGCGGGCGAGTCAGGACGAGGTCAGCGCCCTGCCGCACAAGGTACGGGAAATCGTGGACGAGAAAGGGCCCGCTTGACGCGGGGGCAGAGTGCTCTCAGGCGTCGGTCCCATACCGATCCAGGCAGCGACCAAGGAAGGTCTTGCAGAGTTCGAATGCTCGATGCCCGACCCAAGGTCAGGCGGGCGGCGCCACGGAACCGGCGGCCAGCACTTCGCCGTCGAATGCTGCGACCCTCGCTTGCGCCTTCCTACCGAGGACCACGATCGCCCGATCCCGAAGGAGCGCGAGCCGCGGGAGCAGGTAGTCGTGCGCACAGGTTCGCCAGGATGCAGCAGGTACGCTTCCGCCCTCGACCGGCGCTGAGCACAGATAGGCGTCCGTGATCCACACCATTCGCATCTGCTCGGCAAGGTCGATCCCCGGGAAGCACCCATCGAGGATCGTCCGCACGTTCCGGTAGTAGAGAGTGGTCGCCTGCTCGTATGCCCGATACGCGTCTAGCCTGCAGGAGCGCTCTGCGCGCCGCGGCCATCGCCGCACGATGGACGGTGCTCTCGAGCTTGCCCAAAGACAACTTGCCCTTGGGCGAGGGGACCTCGACGGCTGGGCTGATCTGCGGCATGCAGGCTCCTTCCGTGACTTCGCCGTTGTGGAGCGAGCCTACGTGCCTTCTTCATCCGTCCCTCGGGGGCGGCCGGCCTTCCTTGGGTGCTGCCATTCCGGCGACGCTACCGCCCCCCTGCCGGGGGGTGGACCAGCCTCGACAGGCGACACATGCTGGCTGGTTGTGGATGAAGAGATCTGGGCCGGGGATTCCGAAGACGAAGGGCAAAGAGATCCTGTCGAAGAAGAGGCGTCGGAAGCACTGGAACGGTTCTTCGACAGCGAGCGGGAGACCGTCTTCTTCTCCCGTCAGCTTGAGGTGATGCACGAGGACCGATGGTTCCACTGGGTGACTAACCGTGCGCTGAGGGGTCTTGTCGCGAGTGGAGCGATCAAGAGTGAGGCGCGTGCGCTCGAATCCGGTGGGAGTATCCATCTCATGTGGCATCGAGCACATCGTTACTACCGGAGAGATGCAGCAAGGGTGGTGAAGGTGGTGGAGGCGTACGCGGATCCGAACATCGGCGCAGCCCTCGGGTTGCATGGCGAGCTGATGGTTCTTGAGGGGTTCGCTCGACACGAGTTCGTGATGCGGGGCAGAAACACGCGCAGTTTCGGCGGCCGGACTTGGGTGAGGACTCGGCATGATCTGGACTTCATCTTCGAGAAGGGCGGGAAAGCGTACGGAGTCGAGGTCAAGAACACGCTTGGGTACATGGAGCACGAGGAACTAGACATCAAGATCCGGCTTTCGCTGGACCTCGGATTGAAGCCCGTGTTCGCGGCTCGGATGCTGCCGAAGTCGTGGGTGTACGAAGTTGTGCGGGCGGGCGGCTTTGCACTCATCCTGAAGTACCAGCTGTATCCCTGGGCGCACCGGGACCTGGCTAGGCGTGTGAGAGGACCTCGGATTACCTGTTGACGCGCCACGAGCATTGGCTGACGGGACGATGGAGAGGTTTGAGAGGTGGCATCGGAGAAGGGCGTGAATTGGGCGGGGGATTCACTGAGTGTGGTACGAAGTGCCTGGTCGGAGGGGGTGGAGAACGCACCTCCATGAATACGTAGTGTGTGGGTTGGGCCTGGGAGCGGATGTCGCCTCGCCGGACTCCTTCATGCAAGCGACCATGACACGCCGACGAGCTTCGAGGCCTCCTTGGCCGAAAGCGCGAGCGGCTAGACAGACCGCTTCCCCACACGACGGTGGCCTCCTTGTCGGGTTGGGTGTCGTGGGCCCCATTTACTTGGGGAGGGCCGAGGTCAACAGGTAGTGACGACCAGGGCCACGTAGCTAGCACCAGTCCCGGTCCTCAGCCACGGCGAGGGCATCTCGAACGTCGCTTTCAAACAACCGAGACCACTCGTGTCCACAGCCAAGCTGCATGAAGAGCGAGATGCTGAAGCACTCCAGTCGCGCCAGTGTTAGTAGAACGTCGCATCTGTCCTCGTCTGAGAGACTCGTGCCCCCTGCCGGGACAAACCATCGCCCTGGATCCAGATAAGGGAAGTCAGCTAGCGCTTGGACAACGGCTCGTGTCGGGATCGTGTTCGACTACGCGACTACTCCGTCGAGAAGCCGACGCATACTTTCGTCCTTGAGGTGAGGATGTAGTAACAAGTACGCGCCCTTCGCCATTGCGAGCGCGCCTTCGTACAGCTCGGGGATCCCGCCTGCTATGAGGCGCGCCATCGCCTTCGAATCCCCTACGTGGAACGCGTTGATGAACTCGGCGGCAAGGCGCACCTCGCTTGGTTTCGCGCCCATCTCGCAGGGGGCGCTGCAACGCACGATTGCTCCCGGAGCGACCTGCGCCAGCACGGCCGCGAGGAGTCGTTGCAGTAGCACGCGAGCCTCATCGCCGTCGGCGACGACCCGGACCTCCATGAGGTACATGACTCGGCCATCACGAGGTCCCACCTCCGCCGGAACTCGAACACCGGCTACGCCAGGAACGTCTGCTATCTCGGTAGCCGCCAGCTGCCAGGCGGCTACGGCGGGGGCTAGGCTGCCGCCGTCCGCCGGCAGCTCGGCACTCACCAGAAGGTCGCGCCTCGAATCCGCTCCGTCGGTAGTCGGTGGTTGCTCGGCAAGAGCGTGTTTCCCCACCATTGAGGCCACGAGTTGGTGGATCATCGCCTGAAGGTCAGCAAGCTCAGGGTTAGTGGTGGGCAAGGGTGCTCCCTGGTCTGCGGTTCTGCATCCCCCATCGTCCCTGGGCATTCGAGGCTTAAGTCACAAAAGCGTGCCCAGGC
>JBFMCN010000071.1:0-24047 GCA_040754475.1 Actinomycetota bacterium
GCCGGCGACATGCCGGTCGGGACGATCGGGGTCGTCGGCCCGACCGCGATGGACTACCTGACGGTGGTCGCATCCGTACGAGCCGTGGCGAAGCGGCTGTCGGAGCTCACCACCGAGTTAGGCGCCTGACGGGCCATGGCGGGGGTCCGGGACCTGTACGAGATCCTGGGCGTGTCGCGGACGGCCACGCAGGAGGAGATCAAGAAGGCCTACCGGCGGCTCGCCCGGGAGCTCCATCCGGACGTCAGCGCAGATCCCTCCACGGAGAACCGCTTCAAGGAGGTCACTGCGGCATACGAGATCCTCTCGGACCCGGGAAGACGGCGACAGTACGACCTGTACGGGCAGGGCGATGTCTTCCCGTTCGCCGATGTCGGCGACATCTTCGAGGCGTTCTTCGGTGCGGGGACGTTCGGCCGGAGGAGACCGCCACGGCGGCGCACCCGCGTCCAGCCCGGGGAGGACGTGTTCGCGTCCGTCTCCATCTCGTTCCGGGAAGCGGCGTTCGGCACGCACCGCGAGACCGAAGTCGAGGCCCTGGAGCGGTGCGATCGGTGTGCAGGCACCGGCGCCGAGCCCGGGACCGCCCCAAGCCGCTGCCGCCGATGCGGCGGCGCCGGCCAGGTGCAGGACGTGCGGCGGAGCATCTTCGGCACGGTGATGACGGCGCGGACGTGCCCGTCGTGCGAAGGGACCGGCGAGGAGATCGTCTCGAAGTGCTCGGATTGCGGGGGAGACGGGCGCGTCGCGCATGTGCGTCCGGTGCCTGTCGACATCCCCCCCGGTGTGTCGGACGGTATGGACCTGCGGGTCCCCGGCGCCGGCCACATGGGTCGGGCGGGTGGTCCCCCAGGAGACCTCTACCTTTCGATCGGCGTAGCCGGGAGCCCGGTCTTCGAGCGACGGGACCAGGATCTCTTCGCGGTGCTGGAGATTCCGATGGTGCAGGCCGCGTTGGGTGCGGAGCTCGAGGTCGAAACCCTCGACGGGCCCGAGCGGGTGAAGCTCGAGGCGGGGATCGAGTCCGGTACCGTGATCCGCTTGCGGGGCAAGGGGATTCCGAATCTCGGGCGGCGTGGACGAGGTGACCTGTTCCTCACGGTCCACGTGGGGACCCCGAAGGACCTCCGAAGGGAGGAGCGGCGACTCCTTGAGCAGCTTGGGGAGATGCGAGGCGAGCACGCGGAAAAGCACGCGCCGGTTCGGGCGACGCTTCGGCGGCCCGGGTAGTCGGCGAGCGTCCGGGGCGGGGGTAGAATCGGTTTCGCGCGGGGTCGTCGAGTGACGACCCTTTCTTCAACAGGAGGAGCGGGGCAGCACCCCAGGAACAGGGACTTGGCGAGAGCCGACATCCAAGTGAAGATCCTCGTCCCGGGCGACCAGTCGATGGTCGCCCTTCTCGGCCAACGTGACGAGCTCCTCAAGCTCGTCGAGGCTGCCTTCGACTCCGAGATCGTCGTCCGAGGCAACGAGATCACGATCTCGGGCCCCGAGGACGAGGTCGAGCGCGTCGCGCTGCTGTTCGAGGAGCTGGTTGCGCTCCTCGAACGAGGCCATCAGCTGACGGCCTCGTCGGTCGGGCGTTCCATCGAGCTAGTCAAGGGCGAGGAGGCGACGCCGACAGAGGTTCTCGGGGACGTCCTCCTCACCAGCCGTGGAAAGGGCATATCTCCGAAGACGCTCGGTCAGAAGCGTTACGTCGATGCGATGCGCCGCGCGACGCTCACGTTCGCGATCGGCCCGGCCGGGACAGGCAAGACCTACCTGGCGGTGGCCACCGCGGTCCGGGCGCTGCAGGAGAAGCAAGTCTCGCGGCTGATCCTCACCCGGCCGGCGGTGGAGGCGGGCGAGAGGCTCGGATTCCTGCCCGGGACCCTGTACGAGAAGATCGATCCGTACATGAAGCCCCTCTACGACGCGCTCTTCGAGATGACCGGCGCGGACACGCTGCCCCGGCTCATGGAGCGCGGGACCATCGAGGTCGCGCCGATCGCATACATGCGCGGAAGGACGCTGAACGACTCGTTCATCATCTTGGACGAGGCCCAGAACACCACGCCGGAGCAGATGAAGATGTTCCTCACGCGCCTCGGCTTCGGCTCGAAGGCGGTCGTGAACGGCGACGTCACTCAGATCGACCTGCCGAACGGGCAGAAATCCGGGCTCGTGATCGTGGAGGAGATCCTCCAGGACATCGAGGGCATCGAGTTCTGCCATCTGGGGGCACGCGACGTCGTGCGCCACAAGATCGTGCAAGACATCGTCGAGGCGTACCGCTTGCATACCGAGAGGCGGACGCAGCCCGATGAGTGACGGCGAGCATCGGCCTAGGATCCTCGTCTCAGATCGGCAATCCGCCCCGATCGACGAGGGATCGCTCGTGAAGGTGGCTTCCGCGTGTCTTGAGGGCGAGGGGGCCGGCGCGTGTGAGCTTTCGGTCTCCTTCGTGACCGTCGACGAGATGGCCGACCTTCGCCGGCGATACACCGGCGAGGAGGGAGCCACGGACGTCCTTTCGTTCCCGCTGGACGAAGGCGATGAGGAGGGTGTGCGCTTGCTCGGCGACGTGGTGATCGCCCCGGAGATGGCGGCGGAGAACAACCCGAACGATCCCGCCGCGGAGCTGCGCCTGCTCCTGGTACACGGCATCCTCCACCTCCTCGGCCACGAGCACGAGGAGGAGGACGAGCGGACGGCGATGTGGACGCTGCAGGAGCGGTACGCGGGGGTGCGCGTCCCGTGAGGGGATGGGATTGGTTCACGCTCGCCTCGATCGTCCTGCTGATCCTGATCGTGGGGCTCCTGGGCGCATCCGAGGTCTCGATCACCCGGGTGAACCGCGTCCGAGCGTACCGGTTCGCCGAGGAGAAGCGCCGGGGGTCTGCCTCACTAGTCAAGATCGCGGAGAACCCGGCACCCTACCTGAACGTCGTGCTGCTCCTCACGCTGCTCGCGACGATCGGCGGCACGACGATCGCGACGACGCTGGCGGTGAGGCTCTTCAGGGGCGGAGGCGAGCTCATCGCGACGGTTGCGATGACGTTGCTCCTGTTCGTCTTTGCCGACGTGACCCCGAAGACGTTCGCGATCCAGCAGACGGACAGAGCCGCGCTGCTACTCGCGCCCCTGCTCGTCGGCCTGCGCCGTCTCTTCGGCCCCGTTGCGACGGGTCTGGTCAAGCTCGCGAACGCGATCATGCCGGGCAAGGGCCTGCCGCAGGGTCCGTTCATCACGGAGCGCGAGATCCGGGCTCTCGCTGAGGTGGCCTCCGAGGAGGAACAGATCGAGGAGGAGGAGAAGGAGCTGATCCACTCGATCTTCGAGTTCGGGGACACGATCGTACGCGAGGTAATGGTCCCGCGGCCGGACATCGTCGCCATCGAGAGCGACAAGGCCCTGCCCGACGTGCAGGACATCGTGCTCCAGCATGGGTTCTCGCGGGTCCCGGTCTTCCAGGGCGATCTCGACGACGTCATCGGTCTGATCTACGCGAAGGACGTGCTGAAGGCGCTGCACCAGGGAAGGAGCGACATGCCGCTCCGCGACGTCGTGCGTGCGGCCCACTTCGTGCCCGAGCAGAAGAAGGTCGCCGACCTCCTCCGCGAGATGCAGCGAGAGAAGTTCCACATCGCGATGGTCACCGACGAGTATGGGTCGGTGTCCGGTCTCGTCACGCTCGAGGACCTCCTCGAGGAGCTCGTGGGTGAGATATCCGACGAGTACGACCGCGAGGAGCCGGAGATGGTCGAGGTCGACGAAGGCGTCTACCGGGTGGACGGCAAGGTGGCGATAGACGAGGTGAACGAGCTCCTCGACGTGGAGCTGCCCGACGAGGAGTGGGACACGGTCGGCGGCCTCATGCTGGGTCTGCTCGGATCGATCCCGGCCGAGGGCGAGGAGGTCGGTTTCCAGAACCTCGTCTTCCGGGCAGAGCATGTGCAGGGCAGGCGGATCGCGAAGATCCTCATCACCCGGAAGGACCCCACCGACGTGGACGCGGAGGAGGTCTCGGCCGAATGAGCGACCCGACCGAGGAGGACCTGGAACGCCTGGTGGCCGTTGCTCGCGAGGCACGAGAGAGGGCGTACGCTCCCTACAGCGAGTTCTCGGTCGGCGCGGCCGTGCTTGCCGGCGGGCGCATCTTCTCGGGTGTGAACGTCGAGAACGCCTCGTATCCGCAGGGGATCTGCGCCGAGAGAGCGGCGGTGGCGGCCGCCGTCGGCGCGGGTGAGCGAACGATCGATGCGGTCGCCGTCGTCGGCTCGGGTGAGGACGTGACACCGCCGTGCGGCGGATGCCGGCAGGTGCTGTACGAGTTCGGGCCGCTGATGGTGGTGATCGCGGAGTCGCCCGGTCGCAAGCGCAAGCGTTGGACGCTGACCGAGCTGCTCCCAGACGCTTTCGGGCCGAAGTCGCTCCGGTAGCTGGGCTTCGAGCCGTCCGGGGCGCGCTGCGGAGCCGCTCAGACGACGAAGATCGTGCCGGTCATGTCGGGATGGAGGCTGCAGTAGAACTCGTATGTGCCGGGCGCAAGCCCCGCCGACTCGCCGTTGAACGTCTCTCCCGCGGGGATCGTCACATCGACCTGGGTTCCATCGATCGTGAAGGTGTGACTGACGCTGTCGTTGTTGACGATCGTGATGCTTGAGGCCGAGGCGGCCTTCACGCAGTTGGGCTGGAAGGCGAAGTCCCCGATCGTGATGGTGAATGGGTTGTCGCCCGACAGATCGACCGCGTTGGCCTCGGTACAGCCGTCGCTGCTACCCATACCTCCGCCGTATGCGGACCCGCCGCCGTTGCCGTCGCTGCTGCACGCCGCCCCGAAGAGTGCGAGGGTTGCCACCAGTACGAGCGCTACTCTGCGCATTAGCGTCACTCCTAACACAACGCTTGGATCATGGGTTGTTCCACGATCTCGCAACGTTGCCTCCGCGCTCGGTATTCCCGGCCGAGTGCTAGGGCTCTTCCAGTTCCATATCGGCGCGGCCCACGCGTCCCGTTCGACTACCATTGCGTCCCGGGCGGGGAGCTGTAGCCACCGCCTAGGGGGCCGAGATGAAGCGAGGCGGCGCCGCCGGCCTGCGGTTCCATTCGAAAGACGCCGCCCGGCTCATGGAGGGCACTCCGGCGGTGGACGCCGTCGGCCTCGAGGAGCGGGCGGCCTCGCTCGGCAAACGATCGATCAAGCGCGAGTCAAAGCTCCGGGCGCTCGATCTCGCGATTCGGTGTATGGATCTCACCACGCTTGAGGGCACTGACACGCGCGGCAAGATCGTGGCGATGTGCGCCAAAGCCGTCCGCCCGGACCCGGTCGACCCGACGATCCCGCCGGTGGCGGCGGTGTGCCTATACCCGCAGCTCGTTCCGGTAGCCGTCGGGCAGCTTAAGAACACCGGGGTGAGGGTCGCCAGCGTGGCTGGGGCGTTCCCGAGCGGTCTCGGGCCGCTCGACGCCCGGCTGGCCGAGGTCCGCGAGGTCGTCGACATGGGCGCGGACGAGGTGGACATCGTCCTCAACCGCTCACTGTTCCTCGACGGGCAGTACGAGCAGGCCTTCCAGGAGCTCGCCGCGGCGCGCGAGGCCGCCGGGAGCACATGCTTGAAGGTGATCCTCGAAATCGGCGAGCTGGGGAGCTACGACCGGGTGCGGCAGGCCTCCATCCTTGCGATGGCGGCCGGCGCCGACTTCATCAAGACCTCGACGGGCAAGCTCTCGAAAGGCGCCTCGCCCCCGGGCGCCCTCTGCATGATGGAGGCCGCCCGGGAGTTCCTCCACGAGACCGGCCGGCACGTGGGTGTGAAGGTCGCCGGCGGCGTCCGCCGGTCGAAGCAGGCGATCCAGTACCTCGTGCTTCTGCACGAGACCCTCGGTCCGGAGTGGATGACGCCCGACCTCTTCCGCATCGGCGCGTCGTCGCTGCTGAACGACGTGCTCATGCAGATCGACAAAGAACGAACGGGTCGCTACCAAGGCCCCGACTACTTCACGATCGATTGAGACCGGCGACGAATTGGGATGGGCGAGCATGGGTGAGACGACCGAAATCGAGAAGGGCGGCGAGACGGAGGAGCAGGTAGCGCCGTGGGAGTACGCCACGGCGCGTGAGAGCACCGAGGTCGTGCACCTTCGGGACCGCTACGACCTCTTCGTCGGCGGACGCTTCATCGAGCCGAAGTCCGGCCGCTACTTCATCACGATCAACCCGGCCACCGAGGAGCCGCTCGCCGAGGTCGCGGAGGCAGGGGAGGAGGACGTCGACCTCGCCGTGAGAGCGGCGCGCGAGGCGTTCGAGGAGCGCTGGCGCGATCTCCCCGGCAAGGAGCGGGCGAAGTTCGTGTACCGGATCGCCCGCGCCCTCCAGGAGCGATCACGCGAGTTCGCCGTCCTGGAGACGATGAACAACGGGAAGCCGATCAAGGAGTCGCGCGACGTCGACGTGCCGCTCGCGGCCGCGCACTTCTTCTACTACGCGGGCTGGGCCGACAAGCTCGAGTATGCGTTTCCCGGCCGCACGCCGAGGCCGCTCGGCGTCGCGGCGCAGATCACCCCGTGGAACTTCCCCCTGCTCATGTGCGCTTGGAAGCTGGCGCCGGCGCTCGCCACCGGGAACACCATCGTCCTTAAGCCGGCCTCGACGACACCGCTCACCGCGCTGCTGCTCGCCGAGGTGATCGAGCAGGCCGAGGTGCCGCCCGGTGTCGTGAACGTGATCCCCGGCCCGGGCGGCAAGACGGGAGAGTGGCTCGCCCGGCATCCGGACGTCGCGAAGATCGCGTTCACCGGCTCGACCGAGATCGGCAAGGTTCTGCGCCGAAGCGTGGCCGGGACGGGCAAGCGCCTCACGCTCGAGCTCGGGGGGAAGGCGGCGAACATCGTGTTCGAGGATGCGCCGCTCGATCAGGCGATCGAGGGCATCGTGAACGGCATCTTCTTCAACCAGGGGGAGGTGTGCTGCGCGGGTTCGCGGCTGTTCGTTCAGGAGTCCGTGTTCGAGGCGCTGTTGGACAAGCTCAAGACGCGCCTGAACACGCTCCGCGTGGGAGACCCGCTGGACAAGAACACGGACGTCGGCGCGATCAACTCCCGCGACCAGCTCGAGAAGATCACCGAGCTAGTCCGGAGCGGGATCGAGGAGGGCGCCGAGATGTTCCAGCCGGAATGCGACCTTCCCGAACGTGGGTTCTGGTTCCGGCCCACGCTCTTCACGAACGTCTCGCAGTCGCACCGGATCGCCAGGGAGGAGATCTTCGGGCCCGTCCTTTCGATCCTCACCTTTCGAACGCCCGCGGAGGCGGTGGAGAAGGCGAACAACACACCGTACGGGCTGTCGGCCGGCATCTGGACCGAGAAGGGGTCTCGGATCCTCTGGATGGCCGAGCGCATGAGAGCCGGCGTGGTGTGGGCGAACACGTTCAACCGCTTCGACCCGTCCTCTCCGTTCGGCGGCTACAAGGAGAGCGGGTTCGGGCGGGAGGGAGGCCGGCACGGGCTCGAGCCGTACCTGCACCTCGAGGGAGGTGCGCCATGAGCGAGGAGCGAGTGCCCGTCAGGCGCACCGCGAAGCTGTACGTCGCCGGCGAGTTCCCGCGGAGCGAGTCCGGCCGGTCCTACGAGGTCTTCGCCGAGGACGGACGGCCACTCGGGTGGGCGGCACAGGCGTCGCGTAAGGACCTCCGGGACGCGGTGCGTGCTGCCCGGGACGCACAGCCCGGCTGGGCGGGCAAGACCCCGTACCACCGTGGGCAGATCCTGTACCGGGTGGCCGAGCTCATGGAGGGCCGTCGGGCGCAGTTCGAGACCGAGCTTGCCGACGCCGGTGCGTCGGACCCAAGGCGCGGCGTCGACGCCGCGATCGACCGTTGGGTCTGGTTCGCGGGGTGGAGCGACAAGGTCCACCAGGTGCTCGGGAGCACAAACCCCGTGGCCGGCCCCTACTTCAACTTCACCATACCCGAGCCGACCGGCGTCGTCGGGATCGTCGCCCCCCAGGACCAGTCGCTCCTCGGGCTGGTGTCGCGTCTCGCGCCGGCGATCGTCTCCGGCAACACGGCCGTGGTGATCGCCAGCGAGAAGGCGCCGCTTCCCGCGGTCTCGCTCTCAGAGGTCCTGGCGACCTCTGACGTGCCGGGCGGTGTAGTGAACGTGCTGACCGGTCTTGTGCGGGAGCTCGTCCCGTGGCTCGCCGGCCACATGGACGTGAACGCGATCGACGTCACCGGCGTGCCCGACGACATGCTCGCGCAGGTCGAAGAGCTCGCGGCCGGGAACGTGAAGCGCCTCCACCGGGCACTCGACGTCGACCTGTTCTCCCCTGAGGCGCAGAGCCCGTACGAGATCACCGCGCTGATGGAGATGAAGACCGTCTGGCACCCGATCGGTGCCTGACCGGAGGCCTCAGGCCCCGGCAGCTCCAGGGCATCTCCACGGAATCGCCAAGAGCATCCTGCTGTCCGGCACCTGCTCGGAAGTACGATTCGGCCGATGCCCCTCTACAAGGAACAGGGCGTCGTCCTGCGTTCCGCGAAGCTGGGCGAGGCCGACAAGATCGTGACGGTGATGACCCAGGGCTCGGGGAAGGTCCGGGCCGTCGCGAAAGGCGTCCGCAAGACCAGCAGCCGGTTCGGCGCGCGTCTGGAACCACTCACGCACGTCTCACTGATGCTCTACCGGGGTCGGAGTGCGCTCGACACCGTGAGCCAGGCGGAGATCGTCTCCTCGTTCCGCGCGATCCGGAGCGACCTCGGGCTGTTCGCGGCGGGTGAGACGATGCTCGAGGGTGTCGACAAGGTAGCCGAGGAGCACGAGCGCAATGTCCGTCTGTTCCTCCTGCTCCTGGGGGGGCTCCGAGCGCTGGACGCCCGCCCCACGGATCCGGCCGCCGTAGCGGAATCGTTCCTGCTGAAGCTGCTGTCGCTGTCCGGCTTCCACCCGAGCCTGACCGCCTGCGCCGTCTGTGGACGCCGGGACCCCGGTCTGTTCTCCAGTGGACAGGGGGGCGCGGTGTGCTCGTCGTGCGCCGAGCCGGACGCCGGTCCCGTGTCGCCGCGGGCGCTGGCGTTCCTCGCGGGGCTCGCGTCCTGCGACCTGCCCAAAGCCGGAGAGGTCGCGGCCGATGCTCGGGCGCGAAGGGAGGCGAGACCCCTGCTGTTCGGGTTCGCCGAATACCATCTGGAGCGGCGGATGAAGAGCCTGCCGATACTCGCGAGGAGCCTGGTTCCGTGAGCACGTACCTGTCCGACATCGACCCGGAGCGGGTTCCCGCGCACGTCGCGATCGTGATGGACGGCAACGGCCGGTGGGCCAAGCAGCGGGGTCTGCCTCGAACCGAGGGCCACGCGGCCGGCGAGACCGCGATGTTCGACACGGTGAAGGGCGGAGTCGAGGTCGGGCTGAAGTGGCTGACGATGTTCGCGTTCTCCACGGAGAACTGGAACCGGCCGAAGAGCGAGGTCCGCTACCTGATGGGCTTCAACCGCGGACTGCTCCGACGCCGGCGCGACGAGCTGCACGACCTGAACGTGCGTGTGCGATTCCTCGGCCGGCGCGACTGGAGGGTGCCCCGTTCGCTTCTCCGCGAGATGGAGATCTCCGAGGAGCTCACCCGGGGCAACGCCGGAATGACGCTCACGATCGCGTTCAACTACGGCGGTCGGGTCGAGATCGCCGATGCCGTCAAGCGGATACTCGCGGACCACGACGCCGGGCGCTTGAAGGGCGAGAAGATCACGCCGGAGAGCATCGCCTCGCGCCTGTACCGCCCGGACATGCCCGACCCCGACCTCATCATCCGAACGAGCGGCGAGGAGCGGATCAGCAACTTCCTCCTGTGGCAGGCCGCCTACTCCGAGCTGTACTTCACGCCGGTGCTCTGGCCCGACTTCAACCGCGAGCACCTCTACGAGGCTATCCGCGACTATCAGAAGCGCTCGCGGCGGTTCGGCGGCGTCCCTGAGGCGGGGAACCACGACTGATCATGCCGTCGGACTCGACGGACGTCAGATGTCGTTGAGCCAGGCGAGCACGACAGCCGCGCCGCCGACCAGTCCGACCACACACAAGTAGTAGCGACCGAGCCTGTCGGCCCGCGCGAAGGTGATCGCGACGGAAGCGGCCACGAGGATCCCGAGGATCACCAGGAGCGCCAGCGCGAGTAGTCGCCGGCGGCTGGTCCCGAAAAGGCGAGCGTGAGACTCACGGCGGAGGCTCCTCGGCGTCGAGTAGAGGAGGGAGCGGCGGTTCTCGTGGAGTGAGGTGACGGGCCGGTTCGAAGCACGCCGTGCACCACCCGACGTCGCCCGGGAGCTGCGCTCCGCACTTCCGGCAAGTCCTCGGGGCGGTCATGTTGGCCTCGGGCGCTCCCGATCTCCCGCGTCCATCGCTGCTGGCATGTGGATCGGCCGCCAGGGCCAATCGCCTAACCGGGGCTCGGTCGTCGCAGGGGCTCGGCCGTCGCAGGGTCTAGTACGCGGGCGCGCGGGTGTCGGCGGCGCGATGCCGAGCCGGTGTGACCGAGATGACCTCGCCTTCCACCCACAACGTCCAGGCCCGTTTCGGCCGCCAGGTCGACCAGAGGATCGGCGCCGACACGATGGCCCAGGCACCGAGGGAGACGGCCGTGAACGCGACACCGATCGTCCCGAGGGTGTCCGGCAAGGCTGATGTGAGGATGCGTACCCCCAAGCCGATGGCGACCACAACGACCGTGACGAGCAACTTCAGCGCGAGGTCCAAGGCCGTAGGGCCGGAACGAACGATCGTGGTCTCGGCACCGGCTTCGGGCACGACGGCGAGGAGTCTGGTGGGCGGGACGGGCACGCACGGCATGAAGCTCGGGGAGGCGGGCCGGTGGATGCGGGCCGCGCTTTCGTGCGGTATGGGTCGGTAGCACCGGAGACACCAGTCGACGCTTGGCGACAGGCGAGCTCCGCACTTGCGGCATGTCTTCATCGGACCCCCGCGGCAGCGTAGGCCTCTCGGTTCCCTCGGGCATCCGCCGATCGGCGCTTTCCGCAAGATCGGGGGAGGCCAAACGGCCCTGGTCATTCGGGATGGTCCGATCGACACGGGATAGACTGGCGGCCACGCCAGCGGCCGCGGCCAGCGGCCGGGAAAGGAGGTCCGATCGTGACCGACCTTATGGAGGCGATCACCGCCCTCGCCAAACGGCGAGGGATCGTGTTCCAGTCCAGCGAGATCTACGGCGGCCTGCGATCGTCGTGGGACTACGGGCCCCTCGGCATCGAGCTGAAGCGGAATGTCAAGGACGCCTGGTGGCGCTCGATGGTCCAGCTCCGCGACGACATCGTGGGCCTGGACGCCGCGGTCATCATGTCGCCGAGGGTCTGGGAGGCAAGCGGGCACCTCGAGGTCTTCACGGACCCGCTCGTCGAGTGCCTGAGCTGCCACCAGCGTTTCCGGGCCGACCACTTGGCCGGCGCTCACGCTCCCCAGTCGGGGCACGAGGAAGACGACACGACCATCGACATGCATGCGCAACCGAGATGCCCGAACTGCGGAAACCAAGGGTTCACCGACCCGCGGAACTTCAACCTGATGTTCAAGACGCACATGGGCCCGGTCGCCGACGAGTCGAACGCCGTCTACCTGCGTCCGGAAACGGCGCAGGGTCAGTTCGTAGATTTCGTGCAGGTCCAGTCCGCGAGCCGCAAGAAGGTGCCGTTCGGGATCGCTCAGATCGGTAAGTCGTTCCGCAACGAGATCACGCCGGGCAACTTCATCTTCCGGTTGCGTGAGTTCGAGCAGATGGAGCTCGAGTTCTTCGTCCGGCCCGGGACCGACGAGGAGTGGCACCAGTACTGGATCGACGAGCGCTTCCGTTGGTACAAGGACCTCGGCATCCGCGAGGAGAACCTTCGCCTGCGCGAGCACGAGAAGGACGAGCTGTCGCACTACTCGAAGCGCACCGTAGACGTCGAGTACCGGTTCCCGTTCACCGACTGGGGCGAGCTCGAGGGCATCGCCAACCGGACCGACTTCGACCTCAAGCAGCACGAGAAGTTCTCGGGTCAGGATCTCAGGTACTTCGACCAGGAGAGGAACGAGCGGTATCACCCCTATGTGATCGAGCCGTCCGCCGGGGTCGACCGGTCGATCCTCGCCTTCCTGATCGACGCCTACCGGCAGGAGGAGGTGCCGACGGCGGCCGGTGGAACGGAGAAGCGCGTCTTGCTTTCGCTCCACAGGGACCTTGCGCCGACCAAGGTTGCCGTCCTGCCCCTTTCGCGCAACGAGGCCCTCGTCCCGGAGTCGCGGCAGGTGCTCGATATCGTCAAGCCCCACTGGGTGTGTGACTTCGACGACGCCGGATCGATCGGGCGCCGGTACAGGCGCCAGGACGAGGTTGGGACTCCGTACTGTGTGACGGTGGACTTCGCCACGCTGGAGGATCGGCAGGTTACCGTCCGAGAGCGGGACTCGATGCAGCAGGACCGGATACCGATCGACGCGCTGGTTGGATACCTGCGCGAGCGCTTGTGACGGAGGGCGGGAGAACCGTCCGCCGGGGCGCCGTGAGCCTGTTCGCGGGCGCCTTCGTGTTGATGCTCGCCGCAGGTGTGATCCTGGTGGTCGGAACGGTCGGGTACCTGAGCTCGATCCGGCTGCTCTGGGTCTCGGCCGGGCTCTCCCTCGCCGCCATCGTGGTCGCACTCGCAAGCGTCGTGGTGCCCCGGCGATGAGTGCTCGCGCCCGCCTTGCGTCGTCGCTCCTGGCTCTGGTTCTCCTCCTGCCTGCCTGCGACGGCGATGGAGGTGCGGGACCGACCGCCAGCTCGGCCTCACCGTCGCCGAGCTCGGAAGGATCGCCTTCGCCGGTGCCGACGGGGCCGGGGTCCGCGGCGGCTGCACTCGCGGAGCTGTGCGTCCGCCCATCGCTGCCGCCGTCGTCAGAGGTCCCTCAGGAGGGTCCGACTCCACCGGCGATCGCCCGGGTCGAGCGTCAGGTCGAACAGCTGCGGGGGCTCCACTTCACCGAGCGGGTGGCGGTGGATCCCGTGAGTCACCGAGAGCTCGTGAAAGGGCTCACGGAATCGTTCGACACCTCGTATCCCGGCGTGCTCTACAGACGCAAGAGCCTCGCGTGGCAGACGATCGGGGCGATCCCGAAGGGATCGAGCATCCGTCGGGCCCTGGAGAGCTTCGGCTCGACGCAGGTGATCGGCTACTACGACACGCTTTCGCATGAGCTCGTCTTCATTGGCAGCGAGAGTCCGACGGCGTTCGAGCGGGCCGTGCTCGCTCACGAGCTCACGCACGCTGTGGACGATCAGCACTTCGGACTCAGCCGGCTGGACAGGCTGGCAGGGGGCTGCAAGGACGAAGCCCTCGCCGCCGCGCTGGCGGTGGTCGAGGGCAGCGCCACCTACGTCCAGATGCTGTATGTGCAGCGCTTCCTCACGCTGGAGGAGCAGCTCGAGATCGGCCTCCAGCCCGTGCCCTCGACGGCCGGGATCCCGGAGTTCATCGTGCAGCTGCAGACGTGGCCCTACACGGCCGGTCTGACGTTCGTGATGGATCTCGTCGAGGACGGTGGCAAGCGGTCGGTGAACGACGCGCTCACGCACCTGCCGGTCTCGACGGAGCAGATCATCCATCCGGAGCGCTACCAGACAGACTTGCCGCAGCCGGTCGACGTGCCCGACCTCGCCCCCAAGCTCGGACCGGGCTGGACCGATCTGGACGTCCAGGAGGTGGGGGAGGAGTGGCTGTCGCTCCTGCTCGGACTGCGGATCGAGCGGGCCTCGGGCGCCTCGGCCGCAGCGGGCTGGGACGGCGGGATCTACCGAGCATGGTCCGACGGCGATCACGCGGCCGTGGTGATGGCGACGGTGTGGGACACGTCGGAAGACGCGAGCCGATTCGCTCAGGTGATGCAGCGGTGGCTCGACGCCGGCGACGGCGCAGCCACGGTCCTGCCGGTCCAGGGTAGCGGCGTGCGGGTCCTGTTCGCCTCCGACCCCGCGACGCTCTCCGCGCTCGAAACAGCCGCCGGATAGCAGGCGGCGATCACGGCCCCCGGCGGGCGGGGAGTTGCGTAGACTGTGGACTCCGAATCCGCGTGTCTGGAGGCGTGACCATGACCAAGTACGTCTACGACTTCTCCGAGGGCAACAAGGAGATGAAGGACCTCCTCGGGGGGAAGGGCGCCAACCTCGCCGAGATGACGAACATGGGGCTGCCGGTGCCCCACGGCTTCACCATCACGACGGAGGCGTGTCTCGCCTATCTCGCCAAGGGCGACCACCCCGAAGGGCTGATGGCCGAGGTCGAGGAGCATCTCGTCCACCTCGAGTCCTCGATGGGCAAACGGCTCGGCGATCCCTCGGACCCACTGCTCGTCTCGGTCCGTAGCGGCGCGAAGTTCTCGATGCCCGGCATGATGGACACCGTCCTCAACCTGGGCCTGAACGAGGACTCCCTCAAGGGCCTTGCCGAGCAAACGGGCGGCGACGTCCGGTTCGCGCGCGACGCCTATCGCCGGTTCATCCAGATGTTCGGCAAGATCGTGATGAACGTGCCCGGCGATGCCTTCGAGCACGCGCTCGACAAGGCCAAGGAGGCCAAGTCCCCGGGTGCTCAGGACACCGACCTCGACGCGGAGGACCTCGACCGGCTCATCGAGGCATTCCTCGGCATCTACCGCCAGCACACCGGCCAGGACTTCCCGACCGACCCACGCGAGCAGCTCCGTCTGTCGATCGAGGCGGTGTTCAAGTCCTGGAACGGCAAGCGCGCGGTCGACTACCGGCGCCAGAACAAGATCAGCGACGACCTCGGCACGGCCGTGAACATCGTCGCCATGGTGTTCGGCAACCTGGGGGAGGACTCGGGCACCGGCGTGGCGTTCACGCGAGACCCCGCGACCGGGGAGAAGGTGCCTTACGGCGACTACCTGTCGAACGCGCAGGGCGAGGACGTCGTGGCGGGCATCCGCAACACGCTTCCGCTCGCGGAGCTCGAGAAGCTGGACCCAGTGTCCTTCGGCGGGCTCGTCAAGGTAATGCACACGCTCGAGACGCACTACCGCGACATGTGCGACATCGAGTTCACCATCCAGAAGGGTCGGCTCTGGATCCTCCAGACGCGCGTGGGCAAGCGCACCGCGTTCGCCGAGTGGGTGATGGCCTACGACATGCTGGAGGAGGGCTTGATCGACGAGGACACAGCGCTCCTGCGTGTCGACGCGAACCGGCTGGAGGAGCTCTTCAAGCCCCGCGTGAGCGCGAAGGCCGCCGCCAAGCAGAGTCCGATCGCCAAGGGCCTGAATGCCTCCCCCGGGGCCGCCATAGGCAAGGTGGTGTTCAGCGCCGACGAGGCGGAGAAGTGGGCAAAGGGAGGCGAACGCGTGATCCTGGTCCGGCGGGAGACCACGCCGGACGACTACCACGGCATGATCGCCTCTCAGGGCATCCTGACCTCCGCCGGCGGGACGAACTCCCACGCGGCGGTCGTCGCTCGCGGCGAAGGGATCCCCGCGGTCTGCGGAGCCGATGGGATCAAGCTCGACGTGACCGCAAAGGCTTTCTCGGCGAACGGCACCCGTGTCGTCGAGGGGGACGTGATCACGATCGACGGCTTCACCGGCAACGTCTACCAGGGCGAGCTGCCGCTCGAGGACTCGGTGCTCGAGAAGGCACGCGCAGGCGACCCGGCCGCCCGCGAGGAGAGTATCTGGCTGGCGTTCCAGCGTCTGATGTCGCACGCGGACGAGAAGCGCCGTCTGCGCGTTCGGGCGAACGCGGACACCCCGGAGCAGTCCAAGAACGCACGTGATCGCGGCGCCGAGGGGATCGGCCTGGCCCGCACGGAGCACATGTTCCTGGGCCCCGAGCGGGTAGCGGCCGTCCAGCAGATGATCTTCGCCGAGACCACCGAGGAGGAGGAAGCCGCCTACGCCAAGCTGCTTCCCCTGCAGCGCGGCGACTTCGTCGGGATCTTCGAGGCGATGGAGGGGCTGCCGATCACGGTGCGCCTGCTCGACCCGCCGCTCCATGAGTTCCTGCCCGACCTCACCAAGCTCTCGGTCGAGGTCGCGCTGGCCGAATCGAAGGGCGAGACCGAGGGGCTGGAGGAGAAGAAGCGCACGCTCCAGAAGGTCCGCGAGCTGCACGAGGCGAACCCGATGCTGGGTGTTCGAGGGGTGCGGCTCGGGATCATCAAGCCGGGCCTGTACGCCATGCAGGTCAGAGCCATCGTCGAGGCCGCCTGCCGGGTAAAGAGGGACGGCGGCGACCCGAAGGTCGAGATCATGATCCCTCTGGTCGCCACCAAGCCCGAGCTGGAGCAGATGCGCCAGGAGCTGGAGCCGGTGGCCGAAAGGGTTCAGAAGCGCGAGGGCGTGTCACTCGCCCACCTCGAATGGGGCACGATGATCGAGGTCCCGCGCGCGGCCGTCACGGCGGGGGAGATCGCCGAGGTCGCCGACTTCTTCTCGTTCGGCACCAACGATCTCACCCAGATGGGCTTCGGCTTCTCCCGCGACGACATCGGCAAGTTCGTCGGCATGTACGAGGAGCGCAAGCTGGTTCCGGCCAACCCCTTCGTCACGATCGATCGGATCGGTGTGGGCCGACTGATGCGGATGGCGGCGGAGGAGGGCAAGGCTTCGAACCCCAACCTCCATCTCGGGATCTGCGGCGAGCACGGCGGCGATCCCGCCTCGGTGGCGTTCTGCCACGAGGTAGGCCTCGACTACGTCTCGTGCTCGCCGTTCCGGATCGAGACCGCGCGGCTCGCGGCCGGCCAGGCCGTGGTCGGGGTCGCCGAGTCGGCATCGAAGTAGCCGACCGACCAAGGTAGGTCCGCCCCGCGAATCCGCCGGCGACGGGGGAAGTTCCCCCATCCTGGTGATGCGGGCACGGCGGTCCGTCGGCTAGTGTTCGCGGTCTCCCCACCTCCCCCGCGAACCAAGGAGGTGGAGCGGATGGGTTCGAGACCGGGCTCTTCGCGAAGGTCTCGCACGACAGCCGTCGTTCTGGCGGCTGCCGTGCTCACCTTGACCCCGCTGCTGGTCGGATGGCACTGGGCCAAGCTCGGATGGCGGGACAAGCACTACCAGTACCCGCCGAAGCCGACGGGCTACGCGCAGATCGTCAGCGTCTTTGGGCAACCTTGCAGCGCAGACGCTCGCGCCGTCTCGATGGGCTGGCCGGCGGCGGACAACCGCGTGACCTACACCTTCAGCTTCCACAAGAAGCTGGGCGGCTACCCGACCGAGATGGTCTCCAACAAGGGAGGCAAGTCGACAAACCTGGACAACGACGTCTACGGCCACATCCAGAACGACCATCTGACCGGACACACGAAGAGCGGGATCTGGGGCTACGCCTGCCGGTACATCAAGGGCGGGACTTCGTGGAGCACCCACGCTTTCGGGATAGCCGTGGACATCTCGGCAAGCTACGAGCCGATGGGCAACTGCTACAGCACGGTCAACAAGAACTTCGCCTTCGAGTTCAAGAACCACGGCTGGCGATGGGGCCTGGACTTCTGCGACCCCATGCACTTCCAGTACGCGTTCGGCTACTAGGCGGGAGGGGGAAGAGATGAAGCGAACCGTGGCATCGGGGATCGGTCTGGTCCTCGGCGTTCTCGTGGCGCTCGGGCTCCTAGCCATGGCGGGGCACACGGCGCCGCAGCCCTTTCCGAACGGCACGCCCATCGGGCCGAAGATGGAGCGAGACACGGGAGCGGGAGAGATGCTCCTGGTCGTCCTCGGGGGTGTCTACGGAACCCGAGCCGAGGCCGAGGCGGTCAACTCGCAGATGTCTTTCGGCGACGTTGCCGGCTTCTACGTCGTTCCAGTTGCGCAGTTCCAGGGGTTCCGCGAGCAGATCGGGTCTCCGGGCGACTTCGCTCTCGTGTCGGCGTTCCGCACCGACCAGGGCGCGCAGGAGTTCGCCGCGTTCGCGCAATCGCTGGGCTACCCGGCGACGATTCTCAGCAGCCGGGTGCACAGCCTGGGAGGCCAGTACGCCGGCCTCGGCCAGGAGGCGAATCCGAATGGACTGGGCCCGTTGACCGGGCCGATCAGGGCTTCACTGCCGTGAGGGCGCGTGTATGGCACAGGCTTGCCTGCCTGCTCCTCGCGTCGGCGGTCGGGTGCACCGGTTCCGACCACGCTCACGTTGAAGGCAGCCCATCAGGGCCGGTCACCTGCGAAGCGAGCCTCAAAGTGCCCGAGGGCTTCGAGGTGACCGAGAGCTTCGAGGATCCCTACCAGGACCACATCGGTATCCGCATCGGGTTCAGGGATGCGAGCGACCGTGAGCTTCACTACTTCGCAGGGATTCGAGGGGAGTTCGGCGAGGGACTTCCTCTCAAAGCACAAGTCGGGCTCGCGACCGGCGAGCAGGGGAGCCTGCTCGGCGCCGACGAGACCTGGGTCCTTGTGTGGCAGACCGAGGGGCCCTGCGCGGCGCATGCCGTCCTCGGAAGCCGCTTCACGCGGCCGGAGTTCCTCGAGATGCTGCAGCAGTCCGGAGTCTCGGTCGGATAGGACGAAGCGCCGTCCCTCCCCCGGCGCACGACGAGGGAGGGACGTATGCGCAAGATGGCGGTGATCGCGGCGGCGCTGCTCGTGCTGTCGGCCGGTCCTGCAGGGGCCGCGGGGCCTGTGACCATCCAGGCCTCGCCCAACCCGGCTCTCGTTGGGCAGCGGGTAGTTCATACGGTTCGGACGTCGGTTCCGGGGCCGCTGGACATCTGGGTGAGCGCAGCGGGGTTCAACCAGCCGGGGCTCGGCACGCTGCCGCCCGGCTCGTGGACGAGGGAGTGCTGTCCTGCGGAGACGAACTGGACGGCAGCGTGGCACTACCACTCGTACCGGGCGGCTCTCGCCGGCACATACACGTTCGGAGCGACGAGCCGGTGGCGGGGCCTGTTCCTGTCCACGGCCAGGCTCGGTGGCGCTAGGGCGAGCGTCTGGGTGAGGGTCCAGTAGGTGAGGGCCCTGTAGGGGGTGGGGCAGGGCGGCGAGCGGTCGTGCGCGCGGGCGGCGGCGTCACTAGGCGTTGCTAGATTGGTCGCGTGGGCGCCGCTCGCCGCCATCCCGTTCTCGCTCTTGTCGTCACGCTGCTGCTCGGTGTGGCTGTCCTCGTCGGTGTGACCTTCGGCGCAGTCTGGCGGGCGGCACACGAGGACGACGCGAGCCAGATCGAGCGGGTCGACGCCATCGTCGTCCTCGGCGCCGCGCAGTACGACGGTCAGCCCTCGCCGGTGTTCGCGGCGCGGCTGGAACAGGCGCGCCTCCTCTACCGCCAGCACAGGGCCGGCACGGTGATCGTCCTCGGTGGCAGTCGAGCAGGCGACATCTCGACCGAGGCGCACGCGGGACGCGGTTACCTGCTCCGGCAAGGGTTGCCATCGGATGCGGTCGTCGCGGAGCCGGTGGGCCGCACCACCTACGAAAGCTTGCGTGCGGCCGCCGCGTATATGAAGGACCACGGGATGCGCACCGCGTTCCTCGTCTCGGACCCCTGGCACAACCTTCGGATCAAGCGTATGGCTTCGGACCTCGGGATCGAGGGCTACGTTTCGGCCACGTGGCACTCGGCGGCCCGAAGCGAGCCGACCCGCCTACAGGGATACGTCCGGGAGACCTTCGCGTACCTGCACTACCGGGTATTCGGACGCTGATCTCGGCGGGCCCTGTCCGAGACCCGCGCTACGATGCCAACGTGGCAGCCCTGACCCCCCGAGAGCACACGGAGGAGATCGAGCGTCGGACCCTGTCGCCTCGGGCGGTGCTCTCCCAGGCGTCCAAGGGGCGCGAGCGTGAGGAGGACCCGGACCCGCTTCGCACCTGCTTCCAGAGGGACCGCGACCGGATCGTCCACTCGAAAGCCTTCCGTCGTCTGAAGCACAAGACGCAGGTGTTCCTGGCTCCCGAGGGGGACCACTACCGGGTTCGGCTGACGCACACCCTCGAGGTCACCCAGATCGCTCGCACGGCTGCCCGAGCGCTGCGGCTGAACGAGGACCTGACGGAGGCGGTCGCACTCGGCCACGACCTCGGGCACACGCCTTTCGGCCATCTCGGTGAGCAGGCGCTCACGCCCTTCCTCGGCCGTCCGTTCCTGCACAGCGAGCAGAGCCTCCGGGTCGTCGACTACCTGGAGAACGACGGACGCGGCCTGAACCTGTGCCAGGAGATACGAGACGGCATCGTGAACCACACGTGGTCGATGCCTCCACCCTCCACCCTCGAGGCCCAGGTCGTTCGCTTTGCCGATCGCATCGCTTACGTCAACCACGACGTCGACGATGCCGTCCGCGCCGGCGTCCTGGAAGCAGAGGAGCTGCCCCACACGGCAGTCGAGGTTCTCGGACGGACGCACCGGGAGCGGATCAACACGCTCGTCACCGATCTCGTGTGGAGCACCGCCGACGGCCCCGAGGTGGCCCTCTCCGACGACGTGTTCCGCGCCCTGGACGACCTCCGGGACTTCATGTTCGAGCGCGTCTACCTGCGCGACGAGGTCAGGTCCGAGCAGGAGAAGGCCGTGTCCCTCATCCGCTCGCTGTTCGCCCACTACCTGGACCATCCCGAGGAGCTTCCCGAGGAGTACCATCGAGCGCCGGGAGAGCTGCCCACCCGCGTCGCCGACTACATCGCCGGCATGACCGATCGGTACGCCCTCCGCATGTACGAACAGCTCTTTCTTCCCCAGGGTTGGTTGCTCTAGACGCTGGGGGAGCGGTGGCCGGAAGGATCAGGCAAGAAGACCTCGAGGCGGTTCGCGAGCGCACGGATCTTGTCAAGCTCGTCTCGGGATACCTGACGTTGAAGAAGGCCGGGCACGACTCCTTCGTCGGTCTGTGCCCGTTCCACCCGGAGAAGACCGCGTCGTTCTCGGTGTCCCCTGCGAAAGGGCTCTACTACTGCTTCGGGTGCGGTGCCGGCGGAGACGCCATCCGGTTCCTCCGCGACGTCGAGCACCTCGAGTTCGGCGAGGCGGTCGAACGGCTCGCCAAGGAGACCGGCGTCGCGCTGCACTACGAGGGCGACTCCCCCGCGGAACGCCGTGCGGCATCGCGGCGCCAGGCGCTCTATCGGGCGAACGAGGAAGCCTTCGCCTTGTATCACCACACGCTTCTGGAAGGGCGCGAGGCCGATCGCGCTCGCGAGTACCTCCAGACGCGGGGCATAGACCGGGAGGTTTCCGAGGCGTTCGGCGTCGGGTACGCGCCGAGCCGCCAGGACTTCCTCCTGAGGAAGCTGGCGCGGGGCCTCTCGCCGGAGATCCTGCTCGAGGCGGGCCTTGTCGTTCGCGATGCCGGAGGGGGTCTGCGCGATCGGTTCCGGGGCCGCATCACGTTCCCCGTCCACGATCTCTCGGGCCGCGCCGTGGGGATCGGGGCCAGGACCCTGCCGGGCGACAAGGAGGAGGGGCCCAAGTACCTGAACTCCCCGGAGACGCCCGTCTACAAGAAGGCCGAGGTCCTGTACAACCTGCATCGCGCGAAGTCCGAGGTGTCGAAGTCGGGGGAGATCGTCGTCGTCGAGGGCTACACCGACGTGATCGCTCTCGTCCGGGCCGGGATAGAGGCGGCCGTCGCGACCTGCGGAACGGCGCTCGGCGAGGGTCACTTCCGTCTGGCCTCGAGGTTCGCCCAGCGGATGGTTCTCGCTTTCGACTCCGACGAGGCGGGAGCCCGCGCCGCCGAGCGAGCCTACGAGTTCCTCGAGCAGTTCCCGGTCCAGCCGGTGGTGTTGATCCTGCCGGAGGGGCTGGACCCGGCCGACTTCATCGAGCAGCACAGCGCCGAGGCGTTCCGGGAGCTTGCAGGCCGCGCAACACCCCTGGTCGAGTACATGCTGCTGAGAAGCGTCGGCCGCCGCGACCTGTCGACCGTGGAGGGCCAGACGGCGGCCGTCTCGGCTGCGCTGCCCATCCTGGAAGGTCTGTCGGACCCGGTCCGTCGACAGGAATACGCGCACATGCTCGCCGAGCTTGCCGGCGTGTCGGAGGCCTCGGTGCTGCTCGCCCTCGAACGCAAGCTCGCGGGTAGGCCGGCGGAGGTGGCGCAGGCGATCAAGCGGGCTTCGGCCCAGGAGAGGGTGGAGCGGGAGATGCTCAAGCTCCTTGCCCGCGACGCTGAGATCTGGCTCGAAGTCGGGCCGCGCCTGTCTGAGGAGCATTTCCAGTCCTCCCAGAACCGCAAGCTGTTCGCGTTGCTCTCCGCGGCCGGCGGGGACGTCCGCGCGGTCGTGGGCGGCTCCGAGGACGAGAAGGCGGTGCGGGGCGTGTCGGCTCTGGCTCTCGAGCCGGTCGACGGCGATACCACGCTCGAGTACGCGGAGGACGTCTGGGCAAGGCTCCAGGAGTTCGTCCTGAAGAGGCGCGGCGGCGCCCTTCGTCAACGGCTCCAGAAGCTCAACCCGACGACGCAGACGGACGAGTACGACCGGCTGTTCCAGGACCTGATCGCGGCCGACGGGGAGCTTCGCAAGCTGAAGGAGCGCCGCGGCGAAGCGACTTGAAACGGCGGGAAGCTCTTGTGAGGAGTGAGACTCCAATGGGTCGCTGCATCGTGCGTCTCGTACACTTCCCGGCGTTCGAACCCCCCGCGCGCGAGGAGACCCGTTGACCGAAGCGGCCCGGGATCTGGGTTTGGAGGAAGCGAAAGAGGCCATAGCCGCCCGCGGACGCGAGCGCGGGTTCGTGACCTCCGATGACCTGCTCGAGTCGGTCCCAGTCGAGGATTTCACCCCCGAGCAGGTGGAGGACTTCCTCACCCAGGTCGAAGAGCACCTGCGGAGCGAGGGCATCGAGGTCATCGAGGTTCCGGGCGACGAGCTAGTCGAGCCCGGCACGGTCTCACGGATCGACGTCGACTACATGAAGGCGCCGACGAACGATCCCGTTCGGATGTACCTGAAGGAGATCGGGAAGGTCCCTCTCCTCACGGCCGCCCAGGAGGTCGATCTCGCACGTCGCATCGAGGCGGGAGAGTTCTCGACGGAGCTGCTGGGCCTCGTCGGGCAGGACGACAAGGTCGACCAGAAAAGGGTCAGGGGCGTCGTCGAGCGCGTAGTGGCCATCCGCAATCACCAGGTCGAGAAGTTCGGGAAGGTCGAGGGCATCGGCAGAGACAGGCTGGCCAAGAGCTGGAAGGCCAAGACGCGGCAGCACCTCGACGAGTTCCTCCTGCGGGTGGAGCGGGACGGCCAGCTCGCGAAGAAGAAGCTGATCGAGGCGAACCTGCGCCTGGTCGTGTCGATCGCCAAGCGGTACGTCGGGCGGGGCATGCTGTTCCTGGACCTCATCCAGGAAGGGAACCTCGGTCTCATCCGTGCCGTGGAGAAGTTCGACTACTCCAAGGGGTACAAGTTCTCGACGTACGCCACGTGGTGGATCCGGCAGGCGATCACGCGCGCGATAGCGGACCAGGCACGGACGATCCGCATCCCTGTGCACATGGTCGAGACGATCAACAAGCTCGTGCGTGTGCAGCGGCAGCTCCTCCAGGATCTTGGGCGCGAGCCGAGCCCGGAGGAGATCGGCAAGCACATGGGGATCCCGGCCGACAAGGTCCGCGAGATCCTCAAGGTTTCGCAGGAGCCCGTGTCGCTCGAGACCCCGATCGGAGAGGAGGAGGACTCCCACCTCGGCGACTTCATCGAGGACTCCGACGCCGTCGTTCCGGTGGACGCGGCGTCGTTCATCCTGCTGCAAGAGCAGCTCGAGTCCGTGCTCCACACGCTCTCCGAACGAGAGAAGAAGGTCATCCAGCTCCGGTTCGGCCTACTCGACGGGCACCCGCGCACGCTGGAGGAGGTCGGGCGCGAGTTCGGCGTCACCCGCGAGCGGATCCGCCAGATCGAGTCGAAGACCCTGTCGAAGCTTCGGCACCCCTCGCGTTCCCAGAAGCTCCGCGACTACCTCGAGTAGGGCCCGCCTCCCAAGGTGCCTGATGAGGCATTGATAGACTGCCTGACGCCCATCCGGGGTAGCTCAATCGGCAGAGCGGCGGACTGTTAATCCGATGGTTGAGAGTTCGAGTCTCTCCCCCGGAGCGAACCTA
>JBFMCN010000072.1:0-43964 GCA_040754475.1 Actinomycetota bacterium
GGATGAACGCAATGGGCCTGATCCGGTACTGGAAGAAACGACTGGAGCGTGAGACGACCGAGGCGGAGTCTGCTCAGTCGAGCTGAGCCAGGCGCTCTGCGGCGTCGAACGCGCTCGGGTCGTGACGCAGAATCTTGCGGAACTCGCCAGCCGCCTCCCGAGGCCGCCCCGCTCTGTCCAGCACGTCACCGGTCACGTACCACACGCGCATCACTTCGGGACTCGCGAGGTCCTCGCGTGTCCTCACCCGCCTGAGCAGCCCCAGCGCTTGCTCGAACCGCCTCATGTCCGCGAGCGCCGACGCCGCCACGACCACCGCCTCGGCCTTGGCCGCAAGCGGCACGCCTCGGGCGGTCAGTGCCTCCTCCGCGAGCGGCACTGCCCGATCGGGATGCCCGAGAGCCCGCTGGCAGTCGGCGATGATGTGGTTCTGGTCGGCCCGCCCGGACATGCGCCGGTACGCCTGCATCTCGGCAAGCGCCTCCTGCCAACGGCCCTGACCGTAATGGGCCATCCCGAGCACTTCGCGCACGGCCGGTGAACGCGGCGCTAGCTCCTTCGCCTTCGCGGCCTCGCTGGAGGCGCCTTTGCCATCGCCGCGCTCCAGGAGCCCCACAGCGCGCTCGAGCCGTGCGATCGCCTGGTCCGCGTGGCCGATCCTGGCAATGCGGCGAATCTCCCCAACGATCCCGGGCGGCAGAGAAGGAGCAGGCGCCGGCTCTCGCCGGCCGCCGCCGGGACGGGGACGCAAGGCCCTGGGCATACAGGACCTAGCCTACTCACCACGCGAGCCGACGCCCCCGAGAAGAACGAGAGCCGCCGACGGCGGCTCTCGTGCAAGGTGTTCCGGCAGCGACCTACTCTCCCACCCGGTCTCCCGGGCAGTACCATCGGCGCAGGAGGGCTTAACTTCCGGGTTCGGGATGGGACCGGGTGTTTCCCCTCCGCCATGGCCACCGAAACGGTCGCTCCCGATCGACAGATCGGGACGCCGACGGGGGTGCGTCCCCCGAGCAGAGCTCGGGAACTGATAGCGAGCGCGAGCAACAGCCAAGTCCTCGGCCTATTAGTACCGGTCGGCTCAACACGTTGCCGTGCTTACACCTCCGGCCTATCAACCTCGTGGTCTGCGAGGGGCCTTACCTGGTCACCCAGTGGGAGACCTCATCTAGGGGCAAGCTTCGCACTTAGATGCTTTCAGCGCTTATCTCTGCCGCACGTGGCTAACCAGCCGTGCCGCTGGCGCGACAACTGGCACACCAGAGGTGCGTCCGCCCCGGTCCTCTCGTACTAGGGGCAGCTCCCCGCAAGTCTCCTACGCCCGCGACGGATAGGGACCGAACTGTCTCACGACGTTCTAAACCCAGCTCGCGTGCCTCTTTAACGGGCGAACAGCCCGACCCTTGGGACCTGCTCCAGCCCCAGGATGAGACGAGCCGACATCGAGGTGCCAAACCGCTCCGTCGATATGGACTCTTGGGAGCGATCAGCCTGTTATCCCCGGGGTACCTTTTAGCCGTTGAGCGACGGCCCTACCACAAAGCGCCGTCGGATCACTAGGCCCTGCTTTCGCACCTGCTCGACCCGTCGGTCTCGCAGTCAAGCTCCCTTGTGCCCTTGCACTCGACGCCTGATTGCCAACCAGGCTGAGGGAACCTTTGGGCGCCTCCGTTACCGTTTAGGAGGCAACCGCCCCAGTTAAACTGCCCACCAGGCGCTGTCCCCGACCCGGATCACGGGCCGAGGTTAGAGTCCCAACAAATGAAGGGCGGTATTTCAAGGGTGGCTCCACCCGAACCGGAGTCCGGGCTTCACAGCCTCCCGCCTATCCTACGCAACACCTGCCAGAACCCAACACCAAGCTGCAGTAAAGGTCCCGGGGTCTTTCCGTCCTGTCGCGGGTAACGAGCATCTTTACTCGTACTGCAATTTCGCCGAGTCCCTGGTTGAGACAGTGCCCAAGTCGTTACGCCATTCGTGCAGGTCGGAACTTACCCGACAAGGAATTTCGCTACCTTAGGACCGTTATAGTTACGGCCGCCGTTTACCGGCGCTTAGGTTCGGAGCTTCGCCCCCCGAAGGAAGCTGACCCCTCCCCTTAACGTTCCGGCACCGGGCAGGCGTCAGTCCGTATACGTCGTCTTGCGACTTAGCACGGACCTGTGTTTTTAGTAAACAGTCGCTTGGGCCTGGTCTGTGCCACCACATCGAGCTAGGGACGCGAGGTCCTTCACCCTACCGTGGTCCCCCTTCTCCCGAAGTTACGGGGGCAATTTGCCGAGTTCCTTAACCAGGGTTCTCTCGATCGCCTCGGTATTCTCTACCTGCCCACCTGCGTCGGTTTGGGGTACGGGCACCTCGATCGCTCGCTAGAGGCTTTTCTCGGCAGCGTGGGATCAGTCGCTTCGCCTAAAACGGCTCGGCATCGTGCCTCAGGGTTGAACGGCGGCCCGGATTTGCCTGGGCCACCCCCCTACGCACTTGCCCCACGACGACCATCGCGTGGGTCGACCTACCCTCCTGCGTCCCCCCTTCGCTGCCCTAGCACCAGGCTGGTCGGTAGCCCCCGAAGGGGTTCCCTTAGTCTCCTGGATTCGGGCTGGGCGCGATCGAAGTGGTACTGGAATATCAACCAGTCGTCCATCGCCTACGCCTCTCGGCCTCGGCTTAGGTCCCGACTAACCCTGGGCGGATGAACCTTCCCCAGGAACCCTTGGGCATTCGGCGGACGGGCTCCTCCCCCGTCTCTCGCTACTCATGCCGGCATTCTCACTTCCTGCGCGTCCACCGCTGGGTCATCCCGCAGCTTCACTCGCGCAAGAACGCTCCCCTACCGATCCCTCGGCCTGGACCTCCGCGGTTGCCCGCGAAGGCCGAGCCGTAGTGAGGAATCCCGCAGCTTCGGCACCGTGCTTGAGCCCCGTTACATCATCGGCGCAGGATCACTTGACCAGTGAGCTATTACGCACTCTTTCAAGGATGGCTGCTTCTGAGCCAACCTCCTGGTTGTCCGTGCGATCCCACATCCTTTCCCACTTAGCACGGATTTCGGGGCCTTAGCTGGCGGTCTGGGTTGTTTCCCTCTCGGCTACGGAGCTTAGCCCCCGCAGCCTCACTCCCGGACTCTGGAGCATCGGCATTCGGAGTTTGACTGAGGTCGGTAAGCTTGTCGGCCCCCTAGCCCAATCAGTGCTCTACCTCCGATGCTGAACATCCGAGGCTGCCCCTAAAGGCATTTCGGGGAGAACCAGCTATCACCGGGTTTGATTGGCCTTTCACCCCTACCCACAGGTCATCCCCCAGGTTTTCAACCCTGGTGGGTTCGGCCCTCCACGAGGTCTTACCCCCGCTTCAGCCTGCCCATGGGTAGATCACCCGGCTTCGGGTCTAGAGCATGCGACTGTGCGCCCCGTTAGGACTCGCTTTCGCTTCGGCTTCCCGAGAACGGTTAACCTTGCCGCACACCGCTAACTCGCCGGCTCATTCTTCAGAAGGCACGCCGTCACCCGCCCCTGGTTGCCCAGGAGACGAGCTCCGACAGCTTGTAGGCTCACGGTTTCAGGTGCTATTTCACTCCCCTCCCGGGGTGCTTTTCACCTTTCCCTCACGGTACTAGTCCACTATCGGTCGCCAGGGAGTGCTTAGCCTTGGAGGGTGGGCCCTCCGGATTCACACGGAATATCCTCCGTGCTACTCGGGATCCCCGCGGGAGGCCGGTCGCGTTTCGTCTACAGGGCTGTTACCTCCTGTGGCGGCCCTTTCCATGGCCTTCGACTACGTGCCGGCTTTGTGACTCCCTGAGTCCGCCGGCGCGGACTCGAGCGGGTCCCACGACCCCGACGCAGCAACGCCACCGGGCTATGACACTGCATCGGTTTAGGCTCGTCCCCGTTCGCTCGCCGCTACTTGGGGAGTCGCGGTTGCTTTCCCTTCCTCGCCCTACTGAGATGTTTCACTTCGAGCGGTTCCCCCCACAGGCCCTATGGATTCAGACCTGGGTGACCGGGCATGACCCCGGCCGGGTTCCCCCATTCGGACACCCCCGGATCTCAGCCTTCTCGGCGGCTCCCCGAGGCTTTTCGCAGCCTGACGCGTCCTTCATCGGCTCCTGGCGCCAAGGCATCCACCGTGAGCCCTTAGTAACTTGGCAGATAGATGCTCGCGCTCGCTATCGAGTTCTCAAGGTGCTCGGAGGTTCACACCCCCAGAGCTGAACAGTGTGCCCCGCCGGTCCGCTCCCTCGCCGCTCGCGTTCGCCCCTAAGGGGTACTAACGGACGGCTCGGGTATCTCCCGACGGAGTAGCCAGTGCATCGACCTGGAGACTTCCGGGTGGCCCTCGAGTGAGGGCCCGTCCGGAGTGCCATGTGCTCCTTAGAAAGGAGGTGATCCAGCCGCACCTTCCGGTACGGCTACCTTGTTACGACTTCACCCCAATCGCGAGCCCCACCTTCGACGGCTCCCTCCACAAGGGTTGGGCCACCGGCTTCGGGTGTTGCCCACTTTCGTGGTGTGACGGGCGGTGTGTACAAGGCCCGGGAACGTATTCACCGCAGCATTGCTGATCTGCGATTACTAGCGACTCCGACTTCACGGGGTCGGGTTGCAGACCCCGATCCGAACTGAGCGTGGTTTTTTGGGATTCGCTCCCCCTCGCGGGATTGCAGCCCTTTGTACCACGCATTGTAGCATGTGTGCAGCCCTGGACATAAGGGGCATGATGACTTGACGTCATCCCCACCTTCCTCCGGTTTGGCACCGGCAGTCTCCCTAGAGTTCCCGGCTTGACCCGCTGGCAACTAGGGACAAGGGTTGCGCTCGTTGCGCCACTTAAGGCAACACCTCACGGCACGAGCTGACGACAGCCATGCACCACCTGTGCGGGCTCCGTAGAGCGCCGTGTTTCCACGGTTTCACCCCGCATGTCAAGCCCAGGTAAGGTTCTTCGCGTTGCATCGAATTGAGCCACATGCTCCGCCGCTTGTGCGGGCCCCCGTCAATTCCTTTGAGTTTTAGCCTTGCGGCCGTACTCCCCAGGCGGGGCGCTTAATGCGTTAGCTTCGGCACGGAGGGGGTCGATGTCCCCCCACACCTAGCGCCCAACGTTTACGGCTAGGACTACCAGGGTATCTAATCCTGTTCGCTCCCCTAGCTTTCGCGCCTGAGCGTCAGGACAGGCCCAGAGATCCGCCTTCGCCACCGGTGTTCCTCCTGATATCTGCGCATTTCACCGCTACACCAGGAATTCCGATCTCCCCTACCTGCCTCTAGCCACGCAGTATCGGACGCAGTCCCGGGGTTGAGCCCCGGGATTTCACAACCGACTTGCGCGGCCGCCTACGCGCGCTTTACGCCCAATAAATCCGGACAACGCTCGCTCCCTACGTCTTACCGCGGCTGCTGGCACGTAGTTAGCCGGAGCTTCTTCTGCAGGTACCGTCACTTGCGCTTCGTCCCTGCCGAAAGGGGTTTACAACCCGAGGGCCTTCATCCCCCACGCGGCGTCGCTGCGTCAGGCTTCCGCCCATTGCGCAAGATTCCCCACTGCTGCCTCCCGTAGGAGTCTGGGCCGTGTCTCAGTCCCAGTGTGGCTGGCCGTCCTCTCAGACCAGCTACCCGTCGTCGCCTTGGTAGGCCGCTACCCCACCAACAAGCTGATAGGCCGCGGGCCCATCCCAGGCCGTCGGAGCTTTCCCAGTCGGAACATGCGATCCGGCCGGAGTATCCGGTATTAGCCCCGGTTTCCCGGGGTTATCCCAGTGCCTGGGGCAGGTTGCCCACGTGTTACTCACCCGTTCGCCGCTCTCCCCTGAGGTGGGTTACCCCACCTCAGGCTCTCGCTCGACTTGCATGTGTTAGGCGCGCCGCCAGCGTTCGTCCTGAGCCAGGATCAAACTCTCCGTAGAGAATGCGTCCGACCTTTCGGCCGGCTTTGTCTTCCTAGGAGTCGACCTCGGGGGCACCCCCTTGGTCGTCTGACCCGACCGGTTCTCGTCCGGACGGATTGCGTACTAGACCGCCGGCCGGTGGACGCGGCAAACCGCGCCTCCCGGCTGACGGGGAAACGCACTGGCTTTTGGCACACTGTTCAGTTCTCAAGGTGCGAACGACACCAGGGCGCGAAACACCTCCGAGAGGGGGGTCTCGCACCAATAGACAATGGTAGCAGCCGTGCTTCAGGCGTCAACAGGCTCGGAATCCCACCCGGCTGACCTCGCAGGAGCGCCCCGGCTCCCGCGCCTATTCGGTGTCCCCCTGTGCCTGCAATCGAACGCCTAGTGCGTGCTCCCGCCTGCCTACCTGAAGAACCCTGCCGTCGATGTCCGCTGGCTCGTAATCGGCGTCCTGATCCATGACCTGCTCGCCGTCGAGGCGAACAGCACCCTGGAGGATCAAGCGGCGAGCCGCCGAGTTTGAATCTGCCACGCCAAGCTTGACCAGAAGGCGCGGAAGCCACACGCGCCCGGCTCGAAGGGCCTCGGTCGGGATCACCCGAACCTCGACCTCGCTCAGGATGCCCCGCTCCTTGTGCACAAGGTCGAAGCGGGCCTCCGCCTCTTCTCCGGCGCCGGAGCCGTGGTACAGACTGACTGCCTCGCAGGCCATCCGCCGCTTCTCCAACCACGGATCCCGCGTGCCGTCGGCCAGCCCAGCCGCGACCCTCTCCGCCTCGTTTGGGTCGGCGAAGAAGTCGAGAACGAGCCGACGGTACTCGGGGATCAGCTCGTCGGACAGCCCGACCAGCTTCCCGTACATGTCATCGGGCGCCTCGGCGATGCCGATGTAGTTGCCCAGGGACTGGCTCATCTTCTGCACGCCGTCGGTCCCGACCAGAAGCGGCATCGTGAACGCGACCTGGGGATCCTGCCCGTGGTCGCGTTGGAGCTCACGCCCGACAAGCAGGTTGAACTTCTGATCGGTCCCGCCCAGCTCCACGTCGGCTTTGGTGGCGACCGAGTCCATACCTTGAAGCAGCGGATACAGGAACTCCATTATGGAGATCGGTCGGCCCTCCGCATACCGTTTCGCGAAGTCGTCACGCTCCAGCATCTGCGCCACCGTGCAGGAGGCCGTCAGCCCCAGGATGGCCTCCATGTCCATGCCCTCGAGCCAATCCGAGTTGTAGCGAACCTCCGTGCGTTCCCGATCCAGGATCGTCCAGAACTGCTCGAGCAGCCGGTCCGCGTATCGGCGCACGACACCCTTCCTCAGGCGCGGACGGGTATCGCTCCGCCCCGAGGGATCGCCGACCCGTGCAGTGAAGTCCCCCACGATCAGCACCGCCACGTGCCCTTCGTCCTGGAACTGACGGAGCTTGCGGAGGACGACCGCCCAGCCGAGCGTCACCTCGGCCGCTGTGGGATCGAGCCCCAACTTGACTCGCAGCGGGCGCCCGAGGGCGAGCTTGTCCTGGAGGCCGCCTTTGGGGACCACCTCGGCGGCCCCGGACATCAGGCGGAGGAGCTGATCGGAGGTCATCGGCCGAGCGATGCTACCAGTGCGGACGCATGCCCGTGTCATGATGTCTGAGCCATGGCCTTCCCCCGCAGGTGGCTCGTCTTCGGCGTCTCCCTGCTCATGGCGACTGCCTCTGCGTGCAGCCTGCCCAGCCTCAACGAGGAGCGAGCCCAGGCTCCCACACTCCCTCAGACCTCGTTCCTCTACGCGGCGGATGGCTCGCTGATCACGAGGCTGCACGCGGGTGAGGACAGGATCATGGTTCCGTCGTCGAAGATCCCGCAGGTCGTGCGGAACGCCGTCGTGGCTGTCGAGGACAAGCGGTTCTACGAGCACAGAGGCATCGATCTGAAGGCGGTGCTTCGCGCCGCGTACATCGACGCGACCAGGGGCGAGATCGTGGAAGGTGGGTCGACCATCACCCAGCAGTACGTGAAGCTGGCATTCGTCGGCGACGAGCAGACCCTATCGCGGAAGATCAAGGAGGCCTTCCTCGCCTGGCAGCTCGAGAAGAAGCTCACCAAGGACCAGATCCTCACCCGATACCTGAACACCGTCTACTTCGGCAACGGCGCCTACGGCATCCAGGCGGCGGCTGAGACGTACTTCGACCGCCCTGCCGCCGGACTGACGCTTGCCCAGGCGGCTCTCCTCGCGGGACTCATCCGAGCCCCGAATGACTTCGACCCGGTCTCCCATCCCAAGAAGGCCATCAGCCGACGCAACAGGGTGCTCCTGCAGATGCTCCAGGAGGGGATGATCCGCAACTCGGCCTACCTGAGGGCGACAGAGCGTTCTGTGAACCTCCGTAGGCACGTCGACCACGACAAGCAGTACATCGCCCCCTACTTCGTCGATTACTTCAAGCGTTGGTTCCTCTCCAACCCCAGGTTCGGCAGGAACGTGCATGAGCGCTACGACCTGCTCTTCAAGGGCGGCCTGCGGATCACGACGACTCTCGTGCCGACGCTGCAGCTCGATGCCGAGAACGCCGTCAACTCCATCTTGATCTACCACACCGACCCATACGCGGCCATGACGGTGATCGACCCCCGAACCGGGTTCGTGAAGGCGATGGTCGGCGGCCGCGACTACTGGTCGCCGACGGACCGCTTCGCGCGGGTCAACCTTGCAACGGGCGGCACGACAGGGCGACAGGCCGGCTCGGCCTTCAAGCCCTTTGCGCTCGTCGCCGCGCTCGAGAACGGGCTGTCGCCGCAGACACCGCTCAATGCCTCCTACGCATCGATCTCGCTCCAGGACGGAACGTGGTGGACGCCGCTGAACTACGACGGATCGGGCTACGGGACGATCTCGCTGGAGGCGGCGACGATCGACTCGGTCAACATCGCCTACGCAAACCTCGTCGTCGCTCTTGGGGACGGTGACGCTTACGAGGGCGCCGCCAAAGTCGTCAGGACGGCAAGGCGGATGGGCATCCGATGCTGCTCGCGGACGAGCAACCCGGACCGCCCGCTCAAAGCCTTGCCCTCCGCAGTGCTCGGGACCAACGAGGTCAACACCCTGGAGATGGCATCGGCCTACGGAACCCTTGCGATGGCCGGCTTCTACGCGCAACCGACGCCCGTGGTCCGGATCACGAAGCCGAACGGCGACATACTCTTCGAGGCCTCCCCGCGCCCCAGGCAGGTCATGAACCCCGCGGTTGCGTCGGTTGCGAGGTCGATCCTGGAGAAGGTCGTCCTGTACGGCACGGGCACGGCCGCCAACATCGGGCGCCCGCAGATCGGCAAGACCGGGACGGCTCAGGATTGGCATGACGCCTGGTTCGTCGGCGCGATCCCGCAGCTCGTCGCGGCTGTCTGGGTCGGGTTTCCACAGGGACAGGTCTCGATGACCTACCCGACGGTGCGCATCTCGCACGTCCTTGGCGGGACGTGGCCGGCGCAGATCTGGCGCGCCTTCATGGTGAACGCGACGCAGAACATCCCCGCTCGGCCGTTTCCCACGTCCGAAGTCCAGTACGTCAGGCTGCGCATCGACACCACGCAGGGGTGTCTGGCCAATCAGTACACGCTTCCGCAGGACATCGAGATCCGGGAATTCATCGCCGGCACCGAGCCGCGCCTGAGCGTCTGCACCGAACCGACCTCGTACCAGTACCTCACGGTTCCCTCGGCCATGGGTCTCCCCGAGGACGAAGCCTTGAGCCTGCTTCGCTCATCGGGGTTCGACGTCCAGGTCCTCCATCAGCAGAGTGACCTGCCGGAGGGAACCGTGATCGCCCAGGATCCGGGGCCCGGCGAGCAGGCGCTGCAGGCGACCACCGTAACGATCACGGTCGCCGGCAGGCCCCAGCCCTCAGCGGGGCTCACCGTCATCCCGGCCGTGGTCGGGATGACCCAGGGCCAGGCCGAGGCAACCCTGCGAAGCGCCGGGTTCGAGACCGAGGTTGTGCAACAGGAGGAGTGTGATCCCGAGAGTCCTTCGTGCGTCTACAGGAAGGGATACGTCTGGGCCCAGTTGCCCGACGCCGGCACGCGCGTCCAGGCCGGCTCCGAGATCCGGATCTACGTGAACCCCTAGGGGGATGGCGGGGGACGCCAGCGAGAGACGAAGGGATCTCCACGCACGGAGAACCGCCAGCGGCGCTCGCGGCCCACGCTGACGCCGATCCGCGGCGTCCGTTCCACGTGCGACTCCGCCACCGGGTCTCCCAGCACCAGGAACAAGCCGGATCCCCGCACGAGATCGAGGCCGTTGTCGCTAAGAGCGATCCCGAATGCTTGCGCCAACCTGGCCGGACCCGAGCAGAGCAACCGGGGATCGTCGGTGCCGCGCCTCCGGGCCATCTCCGCCAACCCCTCGAGGGGCTCGGCCGCGCGAAGGAGCACCGCGCTCCCCTCGCCGGAGCGGCCCGTCACGACGTTCATGCAGTGGTGCATTCCGTACGCGAAATAGACGTACAGCCGCCCCGGGCGACCGAACATGACCTCGGTCCTCGGGGTGGGGCCCCGGTAGGAGTGGCTGGCGGGATCGTCCTCCTCGTAGGCCTCGGTTTCGACGATCCTGGCGACGAGCCGCACGCTCCCCTGCAGCTCGCGCACGAGCAGCCTGCCCAGTAGGTCAGGCGCGACCTTGGTGGATGCACGCTCGTAGAACGATCGCGGCAGGCGTCCGCTCGCTCGTAACACGGCTAAGCGCTGCGGTCCTTCCGCAGGAACCGACGCAGCTTCGCAAGCGGCCAGGTGTTCACAACGTCGTCCTTGGTGAGCCAGCCGCGTTGCGCCGTTGCGACGCCGAATCGCATGTTCGGCAAGTGGACGGGGGCGTGCGAGTCGGTGTTCACCGCGAATCGCACGCCGTGACGCCTCGCCCAGAGGATGTGCTCATCCTTGAGATCGAGTCGATCCGGGAAGGCGTTCACCTCCAACGCGGTACCCGTGCGTGCTGCCGTCTTGAATACCTCCTCCAGATCGAACTCGATCGGTTGCCTCTTGCCCAGCAGGCGAGCAGTCGGGTGCCCGATGATGTTCACGTGCGGGTGCTCCATGGCCCGGACGATCCGGCGGGTCATGTCGTCCTTGGGCTGGTTGAAGCGCGAGTGGACGGATGCCACCAGGACGTCAAACCCCCCGAGAAAATCCTCCGGCCAGTCGACGTTGCCCTCGGGGTCTATGTTCAGCTCCGAGCCGTGGAGGAGCGTCATCTTCGGGTACGCGCGCTGCAGCTCCCCGAGCCGCTCGCGCTGGGCAAGGACCTTCTCGTCGGTCATGCGCTGCATGGCGAGGTTCGGCGCGTGGTCGGTGACCGCGTAGTACGCGTATCCGAGTGACGAGGCCGAGGCCAGCATCTCCTCCACAGAGGCCAAGCCGTCGGTCAGGTTCGTGTGCGTATGGAGGTCGCCTCTGATCTGCCCGAGCTCGAGCAGGTCGGGCAGCTCCCCATCGAGCGCTGCTTGCACCTCCCCGCGGTCCTCGCGAAGCGCAGGCGGTATGTACGGCAGGCCCAGGTGCGCGTAGACGTCCTCCTCGGTCTCGGCCACGATGCGTTTGCCGCTCTTGGCCTCGAACAGCCCGTACTCGGAGAGCTTCAGGCCCTTGCGGACGGCCATCTCGCGGATGCGGATGTTGTGGGCCTTCGAGCCCGTGAAGTAAAGGAGCGCCGCTCCCCATACCTGCGGGGCAACGACCCGTAGATCGACCTGCAGAGCCTTGGTGGTGACCACCGACGACTTGGTCTCACCGCTCGCAAGGACCCGGTCGACGGCTGGAAGCGATGTGAAGGTCTCCATCACGGCCCGGGGATCCGCACTCGCCACGAGCAGGTCGACGTCGCCGATCGTCTCGGCCATACGCCGCAGGGATCCCGCGTAGGTGGCGCGCTCGACCGCCTTGAGACCTTCCAGCTCGGCGAGCAGCTCCTCGGCGAGATCGAGGGCCACGCTCACAAGGACCCTGCCGCCCGATTCGCGCATCTGCGCGATCCCACGTCGGACGTTCTCCTCCGTCTTCGCCCCGAAACCGCGGATTCCCTCGAGCCGGCGGTCTTCCACCGCGTCGAGCAACTGATCGACGGAGGCGATGCCCAGCTCCTCGTATAGGAGCATCGCCTTCTTCGGGCCGAGCCCGGGCACCGACATCAGCTGACGCACTCCATCGGGAATCTGCTCTCGCAGATCCTCCAGCGCCTGGATCGTCCCCATCTGGAGGAACTCGTGGACCTTCTCGCCGATGGATTTGCCGACGTTCGGGATCGCAAGGATTCCCTTGACGTCCAGCGTCGAGATGTCGGCATGGTAGCCACCCACCGCGCGGGCCGCCTTCTCGTACGCCCTCGGTTTGAAGGGGTCGTCGAACAGGATCGACAGCAGATCCGCATACTCGAGCAGTACGGCCTCGACAGTGTCGTTCATGCGCGGCACGGCTTGAACCTCCCCAGGGATCAGACCGCACCGAGGAGCCAGAGCAACAACGCCTTCTGCGTGTGCATCCGGTTCTCGGCCTGGTCCCACACGGCGGAGTGCGGGCCGTCGATCACCTCGTCCGTGATCTCGTGACCCCGGTGCGCAGGCAGGCAATGTAGGACCATGACGTCCTCCTTCGCCAGCTCGACCTTGCGCTGATCGAGCTGGTAGCCGGGGAAGACGAGGGCGCGCTCTTCCGCCTCGGCCTCCCGCCCCATGCTCGCCCACACATCGGTGTACAGGACGTCCGCGTCCTCGCACGCCTGGACCGGATCGTTCAGCACCTCCACGGAGCCGCCCGTGGCCGCCGCTATCTCCTTGGCGCGATGGACGACCTGCGGGATGGGCTCGAAGCCCGGAGGAGTGGCGACGCGGACGTGCATGCCCGACTTGGCGCATCCGAGCAGCAACGAATGTGCCACGTTGTTACCGTCTCCCAGGTAGGCAAGGGTGCGGCCGGCCGGACCACCTTTGATCTCGCGGACTGTCAGCAAGTCGGCCAGGCACTGGCACGGGTGCGCGAAGTCAGACAGCGCATTGACCACCGGGATCGTCGCAGCTCGAGCCAGGAGCTCAAGCCGCTCCTGCTCGAAGGTTCGCAGGACGATCGCGTCGACGTACCGGGACAGGACCCTTCCCGTGTCCTCGATCGTCTCCCCTCGACCGAGCTGAAGCTCTGCCGACGACAACGAGATCGGATGAGCTCCCGTCTGGGCGATGGCCATCTCGAACGAGACCCGGGTCCGTGTGGAGGGTTTCTCGAAGATCATCGCAACGGCCTTTCCGTGAAGCCGTCCCGCGTAGTCGTCGGGTGTGGCCTTGACTTTCGCCGCGAGATCCAGGAGGCCTATGAACTCGTCGGGCGTCAGGTCGTCGACGGATAGGAAATCGCGCTCCACGGGCGCAGTGTATCCCGACTCGAATTCCGGCCGCGCGTCGATCCCGGGAAGCTAGCCCGAACGGAGCTCGGCGCCGAACTCCCCCGCCAGGCGTTCGACTGCCCGAGCCACAGCGACCGACGCATCCTCGTCGGTAAGTGTGCGGTCGGGAGCGCGGAAGTCGATCGCGAATGCCAGGCTCTTCTTGCCCTCCGGCAACGGTGCCCCCGCGTGTACGTCGAAGAGCGTGCACGAGTCGAGGAGGTCCCCCACCGCTTCTTCGAGCGCGGCCCGAACCGCTGCTGCCGGGATGCCCGCGTCCAGAGTGAAGGCCAGGTCGCGGCGGACGGGGGGGAAGCGAGGAACGTCACGATATCTCACTCCCGGCCCCGCATGCAGGGCAGCAGCCTCGACGTCCAGCTCGAACACCGCTACCCGATCCGGAAGGTCGAGCGGTTTCGCCAGGGCCGGATGCAGCTCGCCGATCACGCCCACCACATCCCCCGAGACGACGACCTCCGAGGACCGGCCGGCATGGAAGGGCCGGCCCAAGGTATCTCCGAGGTGCCAGTCCCCCACCGATAGCGCCTCCATCAACGCCTCAAGCGCACCCCTGGCGTCGAAGAAGTCGAGGACGCGCGGCCCGCCGTACAGTCCCTGACGGGCGGGCCCGGTGATCGCCGCTGCGACGACCTCGCGCTCTTCGATCGGGTCGGATGCGCGGAACACGTGTCCGACCTCGAACAGTGCCGCCCCGCGAGCTCCTCGGTACAGGGTCCCGGTGAGTGCGCGCAACAGGTTGGGGATCAGGCTCGTGCGCAGGAACGGCTCGCCTGCGGAAGGAGGGTTAGCCAGCCTGACCCCGCCTGCGTGTCCCATCAACTCGAGGTCGGAGGCCGAGGCGAACGACAGCGACAGAGCCTCCCGCAAACCGGCCCGCACCAGTGTCTCGCGGACTCTACGACGGAGCGCATAGCTGGGGCCGGCGTCGCCGGCCTGCTTGATCCCGGGGAGCGTGGCGCGCACGCTCTCGTACCCCTGGACGCGGACCACCTCTTCGATGAGATCCTCCTCGCGCTCCAGGTCCGGGCGGTAGCTCGGCACCTCGACAACCACCGACCCCTCGGCCTTCTCGACCCCGACGCCCAGGCGTCCGAACACGTCCACGATCTCGTCCGTCGAGACCTCGTGTCCGATCACCAGGGAGGCGCGTTCCGAACGAATCGCCAGTCGCTTCCGTTCCGGCGCACCTCCCACGTCGATCGCACCGGCGAGAACGGTCCCTCCCCCGCTCCAACCGATCATCAGCCGGGCCGCCCGATCGGCGGCTGGTGCGACCGCTTCGGGATCGGCGCCCCGGGAGAAGCGCATGGAGGCCTCGGTGGGCAGCATGAGCCGCCGCGAGGTGCGCATGATGCCCCGGGGCTCGAAGTACGCCGACTCGAGCAGCACGTCGGTCGTCGTCTCAGACACCTCGGCGGTGGCCGACCCCATCACCCCCGCGATCGCGACCGACTTCGTCCGGTCGGCGATGACCAGATCGTCAGACCCCAGCTCTCGCTCCACTTCGTCGAGGGTCACCAGTCGCTCGCCGTTCGTCGCCCTCCGCACGACGATGCCTCGCCCCTCGAGCAGGTCAAGGTCGAACGGGTGCATCGGCTGCCCCATCTCGAGCATCACGTAGTTCGTTGCGTCCACAACGTTCGACAGGGGCCTCATCCCGGCGGCAGTGAGACGAGCCTGCACGGGGATGGGGGACGCTCCGATCCTCACCCCTCGGATCACCCGCGCCAGATAGCGCGGGCAGCGCTCAAGATCCCGGATCTCCACGGACGCAGCCTCCGAGGCCGACCCGCCGCCTTCGGCGACCGACGTGTCGGGAGGTGTGAAGGGAACCCCGGTGGCCGCCGAGACCTCCCGCGCCACCCCGACGACCGAAAGCTCATCGGGACGGTTCGTCTCGATCTCCAGGTCCAGCACGACGTCGTCTAGGCCAAAGGCCGCTTTGAAGTCGGCGCCGGGGGCGCTGGGTGGGTCGTGCGGGGCCAACACCAGGATCCCGGAATGGTCCGCGGACAGGCCCAGCTCCCGCGCCGAGCAAATCATTCCCTCGGACAGGACGCCGCGGATCTTGCGACTTTCGAGCGGCTCCGGCAGTGCTGGGACCCGCGCTCCCGGACCCGCGTACGGAACGAGGTCGCCAGGTCCCATGTTGCGCACGCCGACGACGACTTCGCGCTCAGTCGACCCTATGTCGATCCGGGCCAGGCACAACCTGTCGGAGGACGGATGGTCACGAACCTCAAGGACTCGAGCGACGACCACCCCCTCCAGCCCTTCCCACGGACGTAGGACGGACTCCACGTGCATGCCCTTGCCCGCAAGGAGCCCCCCCAGGGCGTCCGGCGAGAGGTCGATCGGGCAGAACTCCCGCAACCAGGAGAGGACGATCTTCACGCGATTCCCTCGAACTGCTCCAGGAACCGGCCGTCGTTCTCCCACAGCGAACGGATGTCGGGGATACCGAAGCGGATCATCGCCATTCGGTCGTATCCGCCGCCAAACGCGAAGCCGGTGTACCGCTCGGGGTCGTAGCCGACGTTCTCCAGCACCTTGGGATGAACCATCCCGGCGCCCAAGGTCTCGATCCAGCCTGTGTACCCGCAGGTCCGACACCCGGAGCTGTTGCAGGCGAAGCACGATACCTCCACCTGCGCCCCAGGCTCGACGAACGGGAAGAAGGACGGCGTGAGCCGCACCTGCTGCGCGGGTCCGAGTAACGCTCGGTAGAACGTCTCAAGAGTCCCTTTCAAGTCCGCGAAGGAGATCCCCTCGTCGACCGCCAACCCCTCGACCTGGTGGAAGACGGGCATGTTCTTGGCGGTCATCTCCTCGTTCCGGAACACGCGACCGGGGACTATCACGTACACGGGGGGCCGCTGTGCCTCCATCGTGCGGATCTGCATCGGGGACGTGTGGGTCCGAAGAACAAGCTCTGGATGGCCCGGCACGTCAAGGAAGGTCGTGTCCATCAAAGTCCGAGCAGGGTGGTCGGGCGGTATGTTGAGAGCGTCGAAGTTGTGCCACTGGTCCTCGACCTCGGGACCCTCGACGACTCGATAGCCCATCCGCGTGAAGATGTCGACGATCTCGTACTGGACGATCGTCAGGGGGTGCAGCGACCCGGAGCGCAGCCGCCTCCCCGGCAGGGAGACGTCGACCGCGTCCACCTCGAGCAGCCGCGCTTCCTCCATCCCAGACAGGATGCGCCAGCGCTCGTCGAGCGCCGTCTGAAGTGCAGAACGGACCTCGTTCGCAACCATCCCGACACGCCTTCGGTCCTCCTCTCCGAAGGACCCGAGCGAGCGCTGAACATCCGTGAAGCGGGCCTTGCGACCAAGCAGCGAGACCTTGGCGGCCTCCAGCTCGTCGGTCGAGCTCACTTCCGCGATCAGCAAGAGGCCACGGGTACGCTCCGCTTCGAGGATGCGAAGAGCTTCCTGCGGATCCATGGCCCCGCGAGTCTAGCAAGCGCCCCTGCTCAGGCGGTTTGCCCGCCTGCCAACGGGACCTCGTACCGGAAGCGCAGACCCTCGTCCACCTCGACGGTGACCGTTCCTCTCTGCGCCTCGGCGACACCGCGGGCCACGTAGAGTCCGATCTTGCTGCCGCCGCTGGTCCCCGGGGGTCTCGGTAGGAACAGCATCGCCGCTTCTTCGGCCGGGATCTCCGTCCCCTTCCTGAAGACTTCCACTGACAGACGCCCCTCGCGCACGGCGCCCTGCACGCGGACCGACCCCTCCTGCCCCCACCAGACCTCCGCCTCCACGAAAGCCTCGATCGCGAGCTGCAGGCGCTCCGGATCGACCAGGGCCTCGACGTAGCCTCCTTCCCACTCGATGCGCGGGTGCTCGGGATCGCGAGCTGCCGCCTCCTGAACGCGACCCACGAGCTCGCCGACGTTCACGAGTTCGGGGAACGCTTCCAGATTCCCTGCTGCGACCCGTGCCGCGTCGACGAGCTGACGAACGCTCATGTTGAGGCGGTCAGTGTCGTAGACGATCCCCTGCAGCATCACCGACCGCTGCTCCTCGGTCAGCTGCTCCCACCTGGTGGACAGGGCGTAGCCGAACCCCTTCATGGCCGTAAGCGGAGAGCGGATGTCGTGCGCGGCGGCGGCGATGACAGTCTCCAGGCCGACCCGGCGCCCCTCGCGTCGCTGGCGGGCCCACTCGAAGAGACAGACCGTCGCGGCCGCGGCCAGGTTCAGCGACTCGGAACCCCTCTGCATCGGTACGCGGACCATCGCGTCGGCAAGGGCGACGACCTCGTCGGGCAGCCCCCAGGCCTCGTTCCCGAACAGGAAGGCCGTCGGGCCGGTCAGGTCGAGCCCGTACAGGTCGGTGTCCCCCCCGGCGTCCATCGCGAGGACGCGCCCGCCGCGCGCGCGAACGGCGTCGACTGCCTCTTCCGTGCCCGGCCCCCGCACGACCGGCACGTGGTATAGGGACCCAGCGGAGGCGCGTACGGTCTTCGGGTTGTAGACGTCGACGGAGGAAGAAGTGAAGACCACTGCGTCCGCGCCGGCCGCCGCCGCAGACCGGAGCACAGTGCCTGCATTGCCCGGATCGCGGACCGCGTGCAGCAGGGCGACACACGCCGGCTCGGCCGCGAGGGAACCGAGCGGAACGTCGACGAACGGTGCTACCGCAACCAGCCCCTGCGGTGTCACCGTTGAGGTGAGCCTCGCCATCACGCCTTCACTCACGCGATGGATCTCCACTCCCGAGGCGCGAGCTTGATCGACGAGCGGGTGCGGCTCGGAGGTGTGGAACATCGAGGTCGGTCGAGCAGCCGAGGCGAGCGCCTCGCCGACGGCCTGGGCGCCCTCGACGAGGAATTGGCCCTCGCGTTCGCGGAAGGCGCGCTTCTTCAGCTTGACGGCCGCCGCGATCCTCGGGTTCTTGAGCGAGGTGATCACGCCTCCCCCTCCACCGGCCGGCCCGGCCACAAGGGGATTGTAGGGTTGCGCGGCCGCAGGTTCGCGCAGCTAGACGGAAAGCGCGTCTTTGGCAGCCTGAACGAGCCCAGCGAAGGCGGCCGGGTCGTTCACGGCGAGGTCGGCCAGCGTCTTGCGGTCGAGCTCTATGCCCGCAAGCCCAAGACCGCGGACCATCTGTGAGTACGAGAGACCGTGCTGCCGCGCGCCGGCGCCGATTCGCGTGATCCAGAGGCGCCGGAACTGCCCTTTGCGATCCCGGCGGTCTCGGTAGGCGTACATGCCGGAGTGCATCACCTGCTCCTTGGCCACCCGGAAGCGGCGAGAGCGAGCTCCGAAGTAGCCCCTCGCCTGCGCAAGGGTCTCCCGGCGCTTCTTCTTGGCGTGGACGGCTCGCTTCACCCTCGCCACTTCCTAACCCCCCAGCAGCCGGCGCGCCGTGCGCCGCTCAGAAGTGACCTCGGACATGCCCTCGATCCGCCGACGGCGACCACCGCTCTTCTTCGTCAGGAAGTGGTTGCCCGTGGCTTTCCGGTGCAGGACCTTCCCGCTGCGCGTGATCCGGAACCGCTTGGCGGCACCGCGGTGCGTCTTCATCTTCGGCATCTACTCATCCCTGATCCGTCGTGGTGGCGGGCTCCCTACCCTTGTCCACGGAGACGTGTTTCTTCGTCGGCGCGATGACCATCACCATGTTGCGGCCGTCCTGCCTCGGAGCGGTGTCGACGACGGCAAGATCCTTCAGGTCCTCCACCAGTCGGTCCAGTATCCGGCGTCCGAGATCCGTGTGGGCCATCTCCCGGCCCCGGAACATTATGGTCACCTTGACTCGAGATCCTGCTTTGAGAAACCGCTCGACGTGGCCCCTCTTGGTGCCGTAGTCGTGCGGGTCGATCTTGGGCCGGAACTTGATCTCCTTGACCTCGACCCGGGCCTGCTTCTTCCTCGCTTCCTTCTGACGGATGTCTCGCTCGTACTTGAACTTGCCGTAGTCCATGATCCGGCACACCGGAGGGTTGGCCTGCGGCGCCACCTCCACCAGGTCGAGGTCGAGCTCCTGGGCTCGCCGGAGCGCCTCCTGGGTCGAAACGATCCCGATCTGTGCCCCGTCGGGCCCCACTAGGCGGACCTGAGGAGCCCTGATCCTGTCGTTGATGCGCGGATCAGCCGAGACCCCGCATCACCTCCCTCGAAAGGAAAGCACCGACCCGCGGCCGGTGCTTCGCAGTAGCACGCCGAACCTTCCTGCAGAGTATAGGTGCGCCCGGGCACGGCTGTCGACGGACGGCCGGCGAACCGGGGCGAGCCAGGGCCGACTAAGAGATGGTGCGGACGTTGGCAGCCTGCTTCCCCTTCGGCCCCTCAACGACTTCGAACTCGACCTCCTGGCCCTCGGTGAGGGTTCGGAAGCCATCCATCTCGATCGCGGAGAAGTGGACGAACACGTCGTCCCCATCTGGACGGGAGATGAACCCGTAGCCCTTCTCGTTGCTGAACCACTTGACCGTACCTTGCGTCGCCAATCCGACCTCCTGTGCGTGAAGCCGCGCGAATGTAGCACGGGTCCCGTTGGTAGACAAAGATCCTGGGCCTCACCAGTCCGACTCGAGCGGGCGGCCGTAGTCGTCTTCCAGCCGCAGCGTGTCGTCTTCGGTCGTGAACCCGTAGGCGATCTCGAGGACCCGGCCGCCAACCTCTCCGTTGTTCGTAATACGGTGGGTCGTCTCCGCCGACACGATGTACTCCTCGCCCGGAGCCGCCGCCACGACGCGGTTGCCGATCTGAAGCGTGAGACCGGGATCGAGCACCACCCACACCTCGTCCCGCATCTGGTGGTAGTGAACGCTCGTCTCCTGCCCCGGCTCCACGCTGATGACACGCACGGATGACGGCTGGTTCAGCGCGTACGTAACGACCTTCCCCCATGGCTTGTCGATGATCATGAGGTTCCCGGTACCTCCTTCGAAAGCTGCTCAAGTAGCGACGCCATCTCAAGGGCGGCCACGGCTGCGTCCCATCCCCTATTGCCGTGCGCACCGCCAGCTCGGTCCATGGCTTGTTCGAACGTGTCTGTCGTCAGCACGCCGAAGATCACTGGTACGCCCGTGTCCTCTCCCGCCCGTCGGATGCCTGACGCTGCCTGCTCCGCCACATGGTCGAAGTGCGGGGTCTCCCCCCGTATCACGGCCCCAAGGCACACCACGGCGTCGTACGCACCCGAGGACGCCAGCCGCCTGGCAATGAGCGGCAGCTCGAAGGAACCTGGAACCCACGCCAGGTCGAAATCCTCTTCGGCGATCCCGCGCGCGCGCAGGCACTCGACGGCCCCTTCTGCGAGCTCCCGTACGACGGCCTCGTTGAACAGCGAGGCCACGACGGCGACCTTGCGGCCGCGCGCCTGCGCCTCCCCCCTGAGCTCCCTCATGAGGAGCCCCCTCCCGCCGGAACCTCGGCCTCGTCGAGATGGTCGAGGATGTGACCGAGCTTCTCGCGCTTGGTCCGAAGGTAGCCGATGTTCTCCGCCCGAGGCTCCGTCTGGAGTGGAACCCGCTCGACGATCGAGAGCCCGTAGCCCTCCAACCCGGCGCGCTTCGCCGGATTGTTCGTCAGCAGGCGCATGGAAGACACACCGAGGTCCACGAGGATCTGGGCTCCTATCCCGTAGTCGCGGGGATCAGCGGGGAAGCCGAGCTCCTCGTTCGCCTCGACCGTGTCGAGACCATCCCGCTCTTGGAGCTGATAGGCCCGGAGCTTGTGGGAAAGCCCGATCGCGCGCCCTTCATGGCCACGGATGTACAGGACGACGCCGCGGCCCTCCTTGGCGACGATCTGGGTGGCACTCTCGAGCTGATCGCCGCAATCACAGCGCAAGGACCCGAACACGTCGCCCGTAAGGCACTCCGAGTGGACGCGGACCAAGATCCGCTCGCCATCGCCGATCTCCCCCATGACGAGCGCGACGTGGGTGAGGCCGTCGAGCTTGCTCTCGTACGCGAACGCCTGGAACTCCCCCTCGCTTGTGGGGATCCCGGCTTCCGCCACCCGGCGAACCAGCTTCTCCCGCTTCCGCCGGTACTCGATGAGGTCCGCTATCGAGATGACCCTCAGCCCGTGATCTTCCGCGACGCGCACAAGCTCGGGCAGTCGCGCCATCGTGCCGTCCGGATGGAGCACCTCGCAGAGCACGCCAGCCGGGTACAGACCAGCGAGCCGCGCGAGGTCCACCGCAGCCTCTGTGTGACCGGCCCGTCGCAACACACCGCCGTCCTGGGCCATGAGGGGAAACACGTGACCAGGCATTCGGATGTCATCGTGAGTAAGAGTGGGGTCGGTGAAGGCCCTGGCCGTTGCCGCCCGATCGAAGGCACTGGTCCCCGTCGTGGTCCGGCCCTTGATGTCGACAGAGACCGCGAACGCCGTTCCATGGCTCTCGTTGTTCCTGGCCACCATGAGCGGGATCCCGAGCTCGTCGAGCCGCTCCCCTGTCACGGGCATGCACACGATGCCGCGGCCGTGCGTGACCATGAAGTTCACAGCCTCGGGCGTCACCTTCTCCGCGGCCATGATGAAGTCCCCCTCGTTCTCGCGATCGGCATCGTCGACCACGATCACGATCCTGCCCGCGCGGATCTCGCCGATCGCGTCGTCGATCGGGGCGAAGACGAAATGATCCAGCGCCTGCTGTCTGTCGTTCACCGGCTCGCCTTTCCTTCTGCCAGGAGCTGCTCTACGTACTTGGCGATCAGGTCGACTTCGAGGTTCACCGTGTCACCCACCCGGACGACCCCGAGCGTCGTCGCCGCCAGGGTGTGCGGGATCAGCGCCACCGCGAATCCGTCAGGGTCCCTGCCGGCGACGGTGAGGCTTACGCCGTCGACCGCGATCGACCCCTTCTCCACCACGTACTGGAGAAGGTCGGCGGGCACTCGCACACTCAGCCGCGCCCCGCCCGCTCCGTCGGGACGGTTGGAAACGACCTCGCCCACCCCGTCAACGTGCCCCTGGACCAGATGGCCGCCGAGCCGCGACGCGAGGGTCACCGGACGCTCCAAGTTGACGGGGTCACCCACCGCCAGCCGCCATAGGTTGGTCCTGGCGGCTGTCTCGTCCGAGATGTCGAACGCGAGCGAGTTCTCGGTCCGTTCGACGACGGTGAGGCACACGCCGTTCACCGAGACCGACGCACCCACGTGCGAATCGCTCGTCACGGTTCCGCAGCCCACGACGAGTCGGCGCGATTCCACCTCGCGAACCACGCCACGCTCCTCAACGATCCCAGTGAACATAGGCCTCTACTCTCACGTCCTCACCGACCTGGTCAACCGAAACGATCCGCAGCCGCAGCGCGGCGGACAGGGGCGCGAACCCGCGCCCGCCGAGGATCCCGGGCGCTGCCGCGCCCCCGATCAGCTTCGGCGCCAGGTACACGACCACCTTGTCGACCGCGCCCTCCTCGATCGCGGACCAGGCGAGCGTCGGACCACCCTCCAGCAGCACGTTCTGCGAGTCCCGTTCGCCGAGGGTTGCCACAAGCCTCGAGAACGGGACTAGGCCTCCCTCCGACTCGTACTCCAGGACCTCCGCTCCCCGGGAGCGCCAGTCCTCGCGACGCTCGCGAGGGGCGAGTTCGGTGGTGGCGACCAACGTGGGCGCCGATCCGTCGAACAGATCCCCGCCGGCGGGCACGCGGCCGGTAGCGTCGACCAGCACACGCAGGGGCGGGCGCCCCCGATACGCTGGGTCTCGGACGGTGAGCGAGGGGTCGTCGGCGAGCGCGGTCCCGGCCCCTACCACGATGGCGTCGGTGGCCCCGCGAAGCCTGTGCACGTCGAGACGGGCCGCCTCGCCTGTGACCCAGCGCGACGAGCCATCGTGGGCCGCCACCCTGCCGTCGAGACTCGCGGCCATCTTCCACGTCACGAAGGGGATGCCCGTCCGTACGTGCTTCGCATACCCCTCGAGCTGCCTCTCCGCCAGCTCTGAGAGGACCCCGTGTCGAACCTCCACACCGGCGGCCTTGAGCTTGGCGAATCCTCGCCCGTCCACGATGGGGTTCGGGTCCTCCATCGCCGCCACGACCCGTGCCACGCCGGCCTCGATGACCGCCGCCGTGCACGGTGGCGTCCGTCCGAAATGGTCACAGGGCTCGAGCGTCGTGTAGAGCGTCGCGCCCCGGGCGCGATCTCCAGCCTCTCGCAGCGCGACGACCTCCGCATGCGGCTTCCCCGGGCCCTCGTGGTAGCCCTCGCCCACGATGCGGCCTTCGGCTACGACGACGGAGCCAACAGGGGGATTGGGGGAGGTCAGACCCCTGCCCCGCTCCGCGAGCCCGAGAGCCCGCTCCATGTACGTCTCGTCCGACACCCATCACCACCGTTCCCGGGTGCAGGTGCGGATGGGGCAGGACGGCGCGCCATGCTCGGCCGACACCACCGCCCGTCCTCTCCCATCCCGACTCTCACGGTCGGTCCCGGAATCTCACCGGGTCCACCCTCGAGCGGCTCCCGAGGGGTCGCGGACTCTCACCGCCGGTGGGGAGTTGCACCCCGCCCCGAAGACGAGCTTCTGGCGGCCAGTATAGAGGCCGGGCTTCGCGCCGAACAGGCCGGACCGGCCGCGTCAGGGTGATCCTGGCTACACCGCCGCACGACGGTCGACGGCGTACGAGGAACGCAGTTCGCGCTTGGCGAACTGCTTCATCTCGGTCGCCACTGCGACCGCCTCGCCGTAGTGAGCGAAGTCACGCACCGCCGTCGTGGCGACGCCGATCGAGACCGCCACCAGCGCGAGCCTCTGGACGGCACCCATCCTGTCCTCGACCTCGACGTACCCGCGCTCGAGGTCCTCGTCCTCGTAGAACTCGTGGATGTGTGCCTCGAACCGCTCGACGATTCGCTTCGCCACGTCCTCGGCGACCCCCGGTGGCACCATCGCAACGAAGTCGTCACCGCCGACATGCCCGACGAACCCCTCGGTGCCGGCGAACTCGACGACGGCGTCCTGGATCGTCCTGGCCGTTGCCTGGATCAGCCGGTCCCCGCGAACGAACCCCTTCTGGTCGTTGTACGCCTTGAAGTTGTCCAGGTCGCAGTACAAGACCGCGAAGGGCTCCCCGGCGCGCACCATCCGCTCGATCTCCTCCTGGATGCGGATGTTGCCGGGGAGACCGGTCAGCGGCGAGAGGTTCCGCATCTCTTTGGCCCGCCGCAGCGTCCCCTTCACGCGGGCGAGCAGCTCGATCGGGTCGAACGGCTTGATGATGTAGTCGTCAGCGCCCGACGTGAGACCGAGGACCTTGTCGGTCGATAGCGCCTTGGCAGTCAGCATGATGATCGAGGTGTTCGAGGTCTGTGGGTTCCGCCGCAGCCGCTGCGCCACCTCGAACCCGTCGATCCTCGGCATCATCACGTCCAGCAGGACGAGATCCGGTCGCATCTCCCGAGCCCGCTGCAGCGCCTCCTCACCGTCGCCGGCAACCGCGACGTCGTAGCCGGCCGACCGGAGATTCACCTCCACGAAACGGGCGATGTCCGGATCGTCGTCGACGACGAGGATCGTCTCGGGCATCAGCCATCCCCCCTTGCGATGGCTGCAAGGCCCCGAGCCGCCTCCGCGATATCCGGCGCCTGGAAGATCGCGGAGGCCGCAACGAGAACGGTGGCGCCCGCCTCCACGCATCTCTTCGCGTTGTCGAGCTTCACGCCCCCGTCGATCTCGAGCTCCGCAGACAGGCCGCAGCGGTCGAGCTCTCTCCGCGCGGCCTCGAGCTTCGGCAAGGCCTCCGGCAGGAACCGCTGGCCCGCCCATCCCGGATTGACGCTCATGATCATCACGTCGTCCAGCTCCTCGAGGTACGGGTAGATCCGTTCCACCGGGGTCTCCGGATTGACCGTCATTCCGACCCTCATCCCCGCGTCCCCCGCCCTTCGGATGACCGGCATCGGATCGTCGACGGCCTCGACGTGGAACGAGACGGCGTCCGTACCCGCCTCGGCCAGCTCGTCGAACAGGCTCTCGGGGGCCTCCACCATCAGGTGGGCGTGCAGCATCCGGTCCGTAACCGGTCGGAGCGACGCGATCACGACGGGTCCGATCGTGAGCGGCGGAACGAAGTGGGCGTCCATGACGTCGACATGAATCACGTCGGCATGGGGCTCGACGAGCTTTACCTGATCGGCCAGATGGGCGAGGTCGGAGGCGAGGATCGACGCGGATAGCTTGCCCACGCAGCGATTGTAGCCGTGGGCTCAGAAGGCTCGCCGGAATGCCGCGACGAACATGGCGTCGGTGCCGTGTCGGTGGGGCCAGAGCCGCACCCGGTGATCCGGCCCATCAGGTCCTTCGATCTCGGCCGGTTCGAGATCGGGCCGGTTCCCGAGCAGCGCATCGCACGCACCGTCGGTCTCGGCCCGCGTGAACGTGCAGACCGAATACGCGAGGCGCCCGCCCGGCCGAACCAGATCGGTTGCGGAGGAGGCGACCGCGACCTGCAGCCTCGTCAGTCCCGGCAGATCCTCTCCCCGCGGCCGCCAGAGCAGCTCCGGTCGTCGCCTGGCGGAGCCCACGCCTGAGCACGGCGCATCGACCAGCACGCGATCGAACGTACCCCGGAGTGCGGGTACTCGCGCGTCCTGCGCAAGCACCAGCGCCCGCAGGCCCAGCCGCGAGAGCTGCTCAAGAACGAGCGCGGACCGCTTCGGCGAGACGTCGGCGGCAACGACCCGTCCACCTGGTGACACGAGACAGGCGATGTGTCCGGTCTTCCCGCCGGGGCCCGCGCACACTTCGAGGATCGACTCCCCGGGTCGCGGACCGAGGGCGCGGACGACGAACGAGGACGCCTGGTCCTGCACGGCGAACCACCCTTCCGCGAACCCCGGCAGCTCACGCGGTGCTCCTGCCTCGAACACGAGCGAGTCGGGGTGGATGGCTCCCCTGGTTGCCTCGACACCCGCTTCGGCCAAAGCACGCTCCAGGGCTGCAACCGTCGTCCTACAGGTGTTCGTACGGACCGTGAGCCGACCGCGCTCCGCGAGAGCTCCGGCTGCTTCCTCCGCTTCCCGGCCGAGCTGCCGACGCAGCTCCCGCACCGCCCACTGGGCCAGGCCGGTGCGTACCGAGACGTGGGCATCCGAGGCCCCCGCCGGCCATGCAGGGGGGTCGCCGGCCACGCTCCGGAGGGTCGCGTTCACGAACCCGCTCTCGCGGGGTCCGGCAAGCGCCACCGTCTCGGACACAGCTGCATACGGAGGGATGCGCGTGAAGAGAAGCTGGTAGGCGCCCAGCCTGAGCAGCGCGAGGGCCCGGGCGGGCGTCCGTTCCAGCGGACGGTGCAGACGGTCGGCCAGTACCCAGTCGATCCGGAGCAACCGCCGCAGAGTACCGTAGGCGAGCTCCGAGGCCAGGTTGCGGTCGGACGCCGGCAGGGCTGCGCCCGCAAGAGCGGCTGGGAGCACAAGGTTGGAGTAGGCGCCGTGCTCCACGACTCGTCGGATCACCTCCAGCGCCACCGAGCGCGCAGACGGTGCGGACCGGGCGCTCACGACAGGTGTTCGCCGACGAGTGGCCGGAAGCCACGGACGAACTCGGCCGCGCTCATGCGCTTGCGCCCCGCGGGGACGATCTCCAGCGGCCGAAACCCGCCTTCCCCCGTGGCCACCACGAGACCGTCTCTCCCCGCCTCTACCACCGTGCCCGGCTCTCCGGATGCCTCCACGGCCTCGGCACGCAGGACCTTCAGGCTCCTGCCCCGGAACCCCGTCTCCGCGGCCGGCTCCGGGGCGAGGGCCCGTACGAGGTTCACGAGCTCACGTGCGGCCTTCGACCAGTCGATCACACGGTCCGCGGGACCGACTTTGGGCGCGAACGTCGCGAGCCGGTCGTCCTGGGGTTTCGGGTGCAACTCCCCGCCCGAGAGCAGATCAAGAGTCTCGACCAGCACGCGGGCGCCGAGCACCGACAGCCTGGCGCCGAGTGATCCGGCGTCGTCGGACGGGTAGATGGGTTCGGAGCGCTGTAGCAGGATCGGCCCCGCATCGAGGCGTTCCTCGATGACCATGGTGGTGACGCCGGTCTCGTGGAGCCCGTCGCGGAGCGCGGCCTGGACCGGGCCGGCCCCGCGGTACCGAGGGAGCAGAGAGAAGTGCAGGTTGACCGGAGCGATCACGGGCAGTCCGAGCACGGCCCCCGGAAGAACCTCACCGTACGCCACGACGACCAGAACGTCCGACCGGGAGTCGGCGAGCGACTCGAACCCCCGGCCGGCCCGTACCGTCTCGACCTCTACCAGCGGAATCTCGAGTCTGCGCGCCGCCTCGGCGATCGGCGTCGGCGTGAGACGGTTCCCCCGGCCCGCAGGCTTCGGCGCGCGCGTCGCCACCAGGATCAAGTCATGCCGCGACCGGACCAGGGCCTCCAGCGGGGCGACCGACCAACGATCACTCCCGAGGAACGAGACGCGAAGCGCGCGTGATCCTTCCACGTCCGGGAGGATATCGGTCAGGGCGTGCGGGGAGCCTCCTCCGCGCGGCGCAGCTCGTGCTCCCGCAGCACACGCATCACCTCTCGGCGACCCTCGACGTCGAGCCGGTCTATGAAGAGCATGCCGATCGTGTGATCGGTCTCGTGCTGGAAGATGCGGGCGAGGAGTCCCTCGCCTTCGATCTCGATGTCGTCTCCACGGAGATCCTGCCCTCGGACCCTGACGCGGAGAGCGCGTTCGATCGGATGAAACGGTCCAGGGATCGACAGGCAGCCCTCGTCCCTGACGTCCAGCTCCTCGAAGTCCGAGAGCTCGGGGTTGGCCACGAACCCCTTGGCCCCCTGGCCGTCGTCGTACACGAAGAAGCGCATCGAGATCCCGACCTGCGGTGCCGCGAGACCCACCCCCGGTGCCGAGTACATCGTCTCGAACATGTCGTCGACGATGCGCGCGAGCGACACGTCGAACCTCTCGACCGAGCGAGCCTTCTCCCGAAGCACTGGGTCCCCCAGCTTGCGGATGGCAAGGATCGACACCGGCACGCTCCTTACAGGTGGGGCTCCGCCTCCACCCTGGTCACCACGCCGCGCTCCGCGAGCACACGCATCGTCCGACCGAAGAACGCGATGTCGCCAGGATCGAGCGCGACCAAGCATACCGTTTCGTTCTCGAACGCCGAAACGAGCAGCGTCTTGGGGCGGAGCGCGCCGAGCTGGGCCTCCAGCCCCGTCCGCCCCACCACCCGGAATACCGGGGCTCCGACGGAGAACCCGGCCTCGGCAAGACGCGGCGTCTCCGCCCGGTGGAAGCGCTCGGGCTTGCCCGCCACCAGCGCCTGAACGGCCGCGTCGTTCGGATGCGCCGTCTGGACGATCACGCGACCGTCCGGTCGCGCCCACGCCGCGGCTTCCATCCAAGACGCGAGAGCGCGCCCCCGAGCGGCCAGCCCCGGCCTCCTCGCGGCCAGGTCCGCATCGAGGATGCCCACGAGGTCCAGCCCCGCCAGGTCGAAGTCCTTCACCGCCTCTATGCCTCCAACGAGGATCTCCGCCCCGCCGACCGGCCTGGGAGCCTCGCCACGACCGATCCTTCGGACCGGAACCGAGGCGATCCTTCCCGCCCACTCCTCCACGCGCTCGGCCCCGCCGCGTGCGATCCCGAAGTCCGACGCGCCGCAGTTCGCGCAGAGGCCGTCTACCTCACACACCGCACACCGGATCCGCCCCTCCTCCGCTCGCACGAGGCCGCCACAGGCCGCGCATGCAGCAGGCTCCCCGCAGGCTCGGCAGACCCGCGCAACTCCGTATCCGGGCAGCGGGGCGAACAGGAACGCGCGGCGCGCCGACTTCAGCGCCGAGACGAGCCGCGGCGCGCGTCCCTCGGGTCCCGGCCGCACGACCTCGACCGCCGGCCAGCGTCGCTCCTGCGGCTCGACCGCTTTGTGCTTCACCGCCGTCGTCTCGAGCGATGGGCACATGGCCGACATCACGCAGGCTCCTCCTATAAGCGAAGCGCGAGTGAGCGCGACGTCCCGGACGTGGTAGTAGGGCGAGCGCTCCTCTCGGTGCATCGCGTGGCTCTCGCGAGAGACGAAGATCAGGCCCAGGTGCGGAACCGGCGCGAAGACCGCCGCCCGTGTGCCGACCACGCAGCGGTACCGACCCCCCCGGATGTCGAGCCACATCCTGTAGCGCTCGCGCTTGCTCCCCCCGAGGAACACAGCCACGGTGTCGCCGAACGTGTTCTGCACCGCCGCCGCCGTCGCCGGCATCGGTTCCGCCTCCGGAACAAGCACCAGCGCCGTACGCCCCGCCATCACTGCGGCTCCCACGCTCTCCAGGGCGACGCTCACCTCATCCTCGGGAGCGGGCCGCACGACGAACGCCCCCGTGCCCTCCGAGATGGCGGCCAGCATCTCCAGCCCGCTGCCGTAGGAAGCCAGCCGGGGCCCGCCCAGAGGCCGGGCTGAGGCCGGGAAGCGGACGGCATGGCCGCCGGAGCCCGCTCCGCCGGACTCCCACGCGATTTCCTCCGACGCCACGCGGGGTGGATGCGACCTGGCGATGACCGAGGCGAGAGGGGCGACGTACCGTCCGCTCACCCAGCGGAGCAGGTCCAGCATCGTCTCGTCGAAGAACCGGACGGCCGACACGAGCTTCCTGACCTTCAGCGTCCGCGCAGGACGGTCGTCTGTCGGCCCGAGAACCCAGCCACGAACAAGCTTGCCGTGGAAAGGGATCTGCACGAGTGACCCGACACCGGCTCCGAGGTCGTCGGAGAGGTCGTAGGTGAAGTCGCGGTCGAGCGACAGAAGCGGACGATCCACACAGACGGCGACTGGGCCCGAGAGGATGCGCTCGGACTCTTCGCGTCCGGCGCTTCTCGCTTCGCCGGCTCTGCTACTCGAACGCGCGGCGGAGCTCATCCGCGCGATCGACCGCCTCCCACGGGAACTCCTTGCGTCCGAAGTGCCCGTAGGCTGCCGTTTCCTTGTAGATCGGCCGCCGGAGATCCAGCGTGCGGATGATCGCGGCGGGACGGAAATCGAACGCCTCCGCCACCACGTCCACGATCTTCGCAGGGTCCGCCTGCTCGGTGCCGAAGGTATCGACGGCGAGCGAGACGGGATGCGCCGTGCCGATCGCGTACGCGACCTGGATCTGCAGCCGATCGGCCACACCGGCCGCGACCAGGTTCTTCGCAACGTACCGGGCCATGTAGGAGGCGGAGCGATCGACCTTCGTAGGGTCCTTTCCCGAGAAGCAGCCGCCGCCGTGAGGTGCCATGCCACCGTACGTGTCGACGACGACCTTCCGTCCAGTGACGCCGGTGTCCGCCTTCGGGCCGCCGATCTCGAAGCGGCCCGTGGGGTTGACGAGCACCCGTACGCCGGTGGCCTCGACCTCGAACTCCCGGAGCACCGGGTCGATGACCTCGGCGTTCACGTCGGGCGCGAGCAAGGTCTCGACGTCGACCTCCTCGCGATGCTGGGCGGCTATCAGGATGGTGTCGACGCGGGCGGGCTTCCCGTTCCGATATTCGATAGTCACCTGGCTCTTGCCATCGGGCCGCAGGTACGGAACGACCCCTGCCTTTCGGACGTCGGCCAGGCGCTTGGCGAGCCGGTGGGCCATCGCGATCGGCATGGGCATCAGCTCGTCGGTTTCGCGGCACGCGTAGCCGAACATCATCCCCTGGTCGCCGGCGCCGAGGGTGTCGAGCTCATCGGCCGAATGCCCGACGCGGTGCTCCAGGGCATCGTCCACTCCACGTGCGATGTCGGGGGACTGTTCCTGGATGGCTGTGACGACGCCGCAGGTCACCCCGTCGAAGCCGGACCTCGCGTCGGTGTAGCCGACATCGGTCACGGTGTTGCGGACGACCGAGGGTATGTCGACGTACTCGGAGGTGGTGATCTCGCCGGCCACCATCACCAACCCGGTCGTCACGAGGGTCTCGCAGGCCACGCGACCCTGGCCGTCCACTTCGAGGATCGCGTCCAGGATCGCGTCCGAGATCTGGTCCGCGAGCTTGTCGGGGTGTCCCTCCGTGACGGACTCGGAGGAGAAGAGGTAGGCGCGGCTCATGACCGCGCGAGTATAGCCTGCATCGCCGACGCTACCCTCAGCGAGCCGTGAGCGCCGCGAGGCGGTTGCAGATGGCCGACGCGAGCTCGCGTTTCGTCCAGACCCGGAGGGGTTCGTCCTCCCCACCGGCCGAAAGGATCGCCGCGTGGTTGGTCTCCGACCCGAATCCGGTGCCCTCCCGCCCGACCTCGTTCACGACGAGGAGGTCGAGCCCCTTGGCTTCGAGCTTCGCACGCCCGGCGGCCTCGAGATCGTCGGTCTCCGCCGCGAACCCCACGAGCACGAGCCCGCTCCTGGCGCCGGCAAGCTCGGAGAGGATGTCCGGCGTCGGCACGAGCCGCAGCTCCGGCGGCCCGGCGCCCTTCTTCAGCTTCGAGTCCGCCGGCTTCTCCGGACGGAAGTCGGCGACGGCAGCAGCCATCACAACTGCGTCGGCTCCGCGCGCGGCCTCGACGACCGCGTCGCGCATCTCCTCGGCGGTCGTCACGTGGATGATCCGCAGATCCGGTGGAGGCTCGACGGTTCCCGGCCCAACGACGAGCGTGACGTCCGCACCGCGATCGGACGCTTCCTTCGCGATCGCGAAACCCATCTTCCCCGTCGAGCGGTTGCCCAGGAACCGGACCGGATCGATCGGCTCCCATGTCGGGCCGGCCGTCACGAGAACGGAAAGGCCCGCGAGGTCCCGCCCCCGAGCAACCGCCATCTCGCAAGCCGCCAGGATCTCCTCGGGCTCCGCGAGACGCCCCATCCCCTCGTCGCCGTGGGCGAGGGAGCCGCTCCCGGGGCCGACCACGTGCACGCCCCGCTCGACGAGCGCCGCCAGGTTCGCGTGCGTCGCCGGATGCTCCCACATGCCGGTGTGCATCGCGGGCGCAACCACGAGCGGGCAGCTCGACTCGAGGAGCGTCGAGGACAGCAGGTCGTCGGCGATCCCGGTCGCGAGCTTGGCGAGCAAGTTCGCCGTGGCCGGTGCGACGACGGCGACGTCCGCCTCGTGCGCAAGACGCACGTGGAGGACCGACCCCGGATCCTCCCAGAGTTCGACGTGCACGGGCCTGCCGGACAGCGCCGCAAATGTGGCCGGGCCGACGAACCGAGTGGCGGCCTGCGTCATGACGACCTGCACGGAAGCATCCGCCCCGGTGAGCAGGCGCGTCAGAAGGCAGGCCTTGTACGCGGCGATGCCGCCGGTGACGCCGAGGAGCACCCGGCGCCCCGCGAGCGGGCTACTTGATCCCAACCCCCTCGACACGCTCGCCCTGGATCTTGCCCTCGGAGATCTCCTCGAGAGCGATGGAGAGTGGCTTGTTCCTCAAGCCCCCCGTCTCGACGAGCGGCGGGACGAACTCGCCGCGGCCCTCGCCGAGCTGGTTGTAGTAGGAGTTGATCTCCCGGGCGCGTTTGGCCGCGAGGATCACGAGGGTGTACTTGGAGTCGACCTGTGCCAGTAGGTCGTCGATCTTCGGCTCGATCATGGGGGCGTTCGTCCTTGGGTCGGCGATCGGGACGTCTGGAGTATAGCCTCCACCTGCGCTGTTGCCTCGTCCAGACACTCGTTTACCACTACGTGGTCGAACCAGCCCATCTCGCCCATCTCCTCCTGGGCGGTGGCAAGGCGTAGGGCGAGCTTTTCCTCGTCCTCGGTCCCCCGGGACCTGAGACGCCGTTCGAGCTCCTCCATCGAGGGCGGAGCGAGGAACACGAGCACAGCCTCCGGAACGCGCGCCTTCACCTGCCGGGCTCCCTGGACATCGATCTCGAGGATCACGTCGCGGCCCGCGGCGAGCTCGCGCTCGATCGGCTCGACGGGAGTGCCCGACCTGTGGCCCACAACCAACGCCCACTCGAGAAGCGCGCCCCGGTCGACGAGATCGTCGAAGCGGCCGTCCGATACGAAGAGATAGTCGACCCCGTGCTCCTCTCCGGGACGGGGCGAACGGGTCGTGACCGAGACGGATAGCCAGATCTCAGGGTGCTGCTGCAGCACCCGTCTCACGACGGTTCCCTTGCCGACGCCCGAGGGGCCGGCGATCACGAAGAGGATTCCGCGCGGACTCAGCTGTGCGTTACTTCTTGGAGAACTCGGCCAGGAGCGAATCGCGCTGCTTCGCACCAAGCCCGCGAATGCGACGGCTCGCGGAGATGTCCAGCTTCTCCATGATCTTCCTTGCCCGGACCTTCCCCACGCCGGGCAGGGACTCGAGGACGGTGGACACCTTCATCTTCCCAACGGTGTCGTCGTCCTGCTTGGACAGCACGTCCTTCAGCGCGCGCTTTCCGGACTTCAGCTCGGCTTTGAGCTCGGCTCGTTTGCGGCGGGCTTCCGCGGCCTTCTCCAGAGCCTGCCTGCGCTGTTCCTCGGTCAGGACGGGTAGAGGCATGACACTCGTTCCTTTCTCGATCGGGGTCGAGTCACGCGAGTATAGACATGCCCCCCCTCTTGCAGCAACGCGGTGCAAGCCTGTCACCTGCGGTTTCGCCGGGAGCTGAGAACCGCGCGGCCCGGGTCGGCCGAAGGGGCCCGTCAGCGGATCGACGACAGGATCGCACGGGCCGCGCCACCCGGGTCCGGCGAATCCGTGATCGGCCGCCCCACGACGAGGAAATCGGCGCCGGCCTCCACTGCCTCTTGTGGAGTCGTCACGCGAATCTGATCGTGCCCGTCCGACCCCGCGGGGCGGATGCCGGGGACGACGAGGCAGAAGTCCTCGCCCATCACGTCCCGGACCGAGGCCACATCCTCGCCTGAGACGACGACGGCCGTCGCACCGGCTGCGCGGGCTTCGTACGCGAGCGAGGCCGGCGACGCGAGCCCTTCCCCGGCAAGGCTCGACAGAACCGTCACCGCCGCGACGAGAGGCACCGCGCAGCCCCCGTCCCGAGCACCTCGCGCAGCACCCCTGACGGCTGCCGCGACCATCCGCTCGCCGCCCAGTGCGTGCACCGTGAGCATCGCGACCCCGAGGCGCGCGTAGTTGCGCGACGCGCGCTCCACCGTCGTCGGGATGTCGTGGAGCTTCACATCCAGGAAGACCGGCGCGATCGTCCGAAGCCGCCGGATCGCTTCGGGCCCGTGCGAGGAGAGAAGCTCGAGGCCGACCTTCACGAGACCCACGTGCGGTGCCACCACACGAGCCATCTGCTCCGCGCGATCCAGGTCGGAGACATCCAAGGCCACGATGAGAGGCCTCTCGGGCCTGGAGATCAAGCCGGCCCCTCCGGATGCACCCGCAGCTTCCCTCTGAGGTCGGCCGGTGAGGAGAACCCCTTCTCCCGAAGGTAGGTGAGGATACCCTGGGCGATCTCGGCTGGCGCCGAGGGGTTCACGAGCGCGGCCGTGCCCACCTGGACGGCCCACGCCCCGGCCAGGAGGAACTCCACCGCGTCCTCGCCCGTCGTTATGCCCCCGACCCCCATGATGGGCACGTCGGGCAGGGCCCGTGCGACGCTGAACACCGCGCCGACCGCGATCGGTCGGATCGCAGGGCCTGAGAGCCCGCCAATCGCGGTGGCGAGCCTGGGGCGGAGCTTGCGCACGTCCACCGCCATCGCCGGAACCGAGTCGATCAACGTCAGCCCGTGTGCGCCGACCCGCACGCACGTTCGCGCCGATTCCACGAGATCCGGGACCAGCGGAGGTAGCTTCGCGAACACTGGGTACCTCGACTGCCTGGATACCGTCCCCACGACGTCGGCCATCAAGTCCCTACGGGCGTAGAAGGGGATCCCGCCGTGCTGCTCGTCGGCTGCTGACAGGCACACTTCCAGCGCCGTGATCCCCGACACGTTCTGGAGCGCACTAGCAACCCGCAGGTACTCCTCCAGGCTGGATCCGGCGATCGACACGACCACAGGCACCCCTGTCTTCACCAGCCTCGGCAGGTCCGCGACCAAGAAGTCCTTCACGCCTGCGTTCTGCCCGCCCAACGAAGTCAGGATCCCCGAGGGGCTCTCGGCAAGGCGTGGGGTCGGCGATCCCTTCGCCGCGTCGTAGGTGAGGCTCCTTGTAACCACACCGCCCAGCCGGCGGACGTCGCCAAGACCGCCGGAATCCCGCCCAACGCCATAGCACCCCGACGCGGCGAGCACGGGCAGGGGGAACACCACCCCATCCAGATCCACCGCGAGACTTCGCCTCAATCCGGCCACGAATGCACCACCGGGAAGCCCTCGGGAGGCGTCTCGAGCACCTTCGGCTCGTCGTTCATCCAGCGCTCCCAGAACACCCTCGCCGGATTGAACACGGGGCCGTCCGTGCACGCGCGCAGGTTGTCGTACCCGGAACCATCCTTGCGGATCAGCGGAACGACGCATGTGAAGCACAGCCCGAGGCCGCAGGCCATCTGCTCCTCGACTGCGATCTGCGCCGGGAGCCCCCGCTCGATGCAGAACTCCGCGACGGTGCGGAGCATGCTCCGAGGGCCGGCAGCGTAGACGACCTCGGCTCCGGTCTCGTCTGCCATCCGCGGCAGCACGTCCACAACGCCGGCCCGCTCTCCCAGACTGCCGTCGGAAGTGACGATGGCGATGGTCTGCGACAGGCGCTTGGCCTCTATCGGCTTGAACACGAAGTCCTCGGTCGCGGCACCAACCACCATGTCCACCCGCTTGCCTCGCGCCCGTAGCTCCTGCGCGAGGAAGTAGATGGAAGCGGCGCCCCGGCCCTCCGACACGAGAAGGCAGTTGGCGAGACGTCTCGGGTATGCGAACGCCTTCCCGAGCGGGCCGATGACATCCAGGAACTGGTGCGCCCTGGCCTCGGCCAGCCACGACGTGCCCGGCCCGCGGGGGTCGAATACGAACTCGAGCGTCCCCGCCCACCCGCCGCGGCGCGACGCCTGATGGATCGAGAAATGCCGTCGAAGGATGAACTGGCGGTCCGGCGGCATCGCCACCGAGACGAACTGACCCGGCCGCGCCCGCTCCGCTATCTCGGGGGCCACGAGCGTGAGCGAGTGATACGCGCCGATCTTGCGTGTGTTCAGGATCTCCGCCCGGACCCGTCTCATCCGCCCGTACGGTACTGCGGTCCGGGAGGCGGCGGCGTTGCTCCGTTCGCCAATCCATCGCCGACCTCGGGCCTGGGCCCCACTTCGCCCAGGTCCAGCCGCTCTTGGAGCGGCGCCGAGGCGCGGGCCTGCGCGTGGTACTCCTGGATCGACCTTGGCTCACCGTTACCGGCCTGGAGCGCCTCGATGCCTCGCAAGGCCGCCATGGCTCCCTGCAACGTCGTGATGCAGGGAATGCCGGCCAGCACCGCGGCCGTGCGGATGAAGTACCCGTCCGTCCGCGAACCGCGCCCGAACGGTGTGTTGATGACGAGGTCCACGCTTCCGTCGCGAATCAGGTCCGCCACGTTCGGAGTTCCCTCCGAGACCTTGTCCACCCGCGTCACGGGTATCCCGGCCCGCTCGAGCACGCCGGCCGTGCCCTTGGTCGCAAGCAGCCGGAAGCCCATGTCCGCAAGGCGCCTGGCCGGAAGGGCGATCGCGCGCTTGTCGCGGTTCGCGACCGAGACGAACACCGCCCCCTTCTGCGGGAGCGCAGCGCCACTGGCCACGAGTGCCTTCGCGAGGGCCGCGCCCGAGTCGGCGTCGATGCCCATGACCTCGCCGGTGGACTTCATCTCCGGCCCCAGCACGGTGTCGACCCCCGGGAACCGGCCGAACGGGAGCACGGCCGCTTTGACGCAGGTGTACGGCAGATGCCGGTAGTGCGTTGCGTCGCTCGGGACCAGCCCTTCCGCGGCAAGGTCGGCGAGGGTTCGCCCGACCAGCACCAGCGTGGCAACCTTCGCCAGGGGCACACCGGTCACCTTCGAGACGTATGGAACCGTGCGCGAGGCGCGCGGGTTCGCCTCGAGGACCCAAATGCGCTCGTCCTTCACGGCGAGCTGCATGTTCATCAGCCCCCGGACGCCGAGCCTGTGAGCGAGCGCGCGCGTGATCCGCTCGACTTCCTCGAGCTCCTCCTCCGGAAGCGTCGGTGGCGGGATGGCGCACGAGGAGTCGCCCGAGTGCACACCGGCCTCCTCGATGTGCTCCATCACGGCGCCGATGTACACGTCGACCCCGTCGCAGACCGCGTCGACGTCGACCTCGATCGCACCCTCGAGGAACCGGTCGATGAGAACGGGATGGTCGGGGCTCGCCTCAGCGGCGCTCTGCACGAACCGCTCGAGCTCGTCCTCTCCGTAGACGATCTCCATCGCCCGACCGCCCAGCACGTACGAGGGTCGCACGACCACCGGGTAGCCGATCCTGGCCGCGATGGCGCGGGCCTCCTCGAGGTCGCGCGCCTCCCCGTGCGGCGGCGCAGGAAGGTCCAGCTCGGCGCAGAGCGCCGCGAACTTGCCCCGGTCCTCCGCGAGGTCGATCGCCTCCGGGTGAGTTCCGAGAACCTGGAAGCCCGCAGCCTCGAGCGCGTGCGCGAGCTTCAGCGGCGTCTGGCCACCGAGCTGCACGATCACGCCGATCGGCCGCTCCACCTCGCACACCGCGAGCACGTCCTCGACCGAGAGCGGCTCGAAGTACAGCCGGCTGCTCGTGTCGTAGTCGGTGGAGACGGTCTCGGGATTGCTGTTGACCATCACCGCCTCGTAGCCGGCGTCACGGAGCGCGTACGCCGCGTGCACGCACGCATAGTCGAATTCGATCCCCTGGCCTATGCGATTGGGTCCGGCCCCCAGGATCACGACGCGCGGACGCTCGGCCGGCATGACCTCGCTCTCCTCCTCGTACGTCGAGTAGTGGTAGGGAGTGCGAGCGGCGAACTCCCCCGCGCACGTGTCCACGGTCTTGAACACGGGCATCACGCCGAGCTCGGCACGCCGCGCCCGCACGCGCTCCTCGGAAGATCCGGTCAGAAGGCCGATCCGCGCGTCGGACAGCCCCATCCGTTTCGCCTCTCGCAGTTCGGCCGCCGGGAGCTCCTCCAGCACCCTCGCCTGCAGCACAATGCTCTCTTCGACTACCTGCGCGACCTGGTCAACGAACCACGGATCGATCCCACTCGCCTCGGCAATCTCTTCCACCGAGCACCCTTCGAGAATGGCCCTCTCCATGAGGTGGAGCCGGCGCTCGCTCGCGACGCTCAACTCATCGAGCCCGCCGGCTCCGATCGACTGGTGGCCGAGGTCGAAACCGCTCCGCTCCATCGAACGCCAGGCCTTGCCCAGCGCTTCCTTGAACGTGCGTCCTATGGCCATGACTTCGCCGACCGACTTCATCGTGGTCGTGAGAGTCATGTCCGCCTCGGCGAACTTCTCGAAGGCGAAACGCGGGACCTTCACCACAACGTAGTCAAGCGTGGGCTCGAACGCCGCCGGAGTCTCGCCGGTTATGTCGTTCGTGATCTCGTCGAGCCGATACCCGACGGCAAGGAGCGCCGCGATCTTCGCGATCGGGAACCCGGTCGCCTTCGAGGCGAGCGCCGAGGACCGTGACACGCGGGGGTTCATCTCGATCAAGACCATCCGACCGTCCCGTGGATCCACGGCGAACTGGATGTTCGAACCCCCGGTCTCGACCCCGATCGCCCGGATGCACGCGAGCGCGGCGTCTCGCATCCGTTGGTACTCCCGATCGGTCAGCGTCTGGGCCGGCGCAACGGTGATCGAGTCTCCCGTGTGCACGCCCATCGGATCGACGTTCTCGATCGAACAAACGACGACCGCATTGTCGGCGCCGTCGCGCATGACCTCTAGCTCGAACTCCTTCCAGCCGGCGACCGACTCCTCGATGAGGACCTCGTGGGCGGGGCTCGCGACCAGACTGCTGCGCGCGAGTTCGCAAAGCGCGTCGGCGTCGGCCGCGAACCCGCTTCCCCCGCCGCCGAGCATGAACGACGGCCGGACGACGACGGGGAAGCCGACGTCCCGACCGATCCGGAGTGCCTGGTCGACAGATTGCGCGGTGCCGGAGCGCGGGACCGGCAGCCCGGCCTCGGCCATGGTTCTCTGAAAGCCGCTCCGATCCTCCGCCCGGTGTATCGCTTCGAGGCTCGCACCTATCAGGCCCACACCGAGCCGGTCCAGCTCGCCCGCCTCGGCGAGGGCGACGGCGACGTTGAGACCGGTCTGCCCGCCGAGGGTCGGAAGCAGCGCCTCGGGACGCTCGCGCTCGATCACTGCGAGCACGGATTCGGGCGTGAGGGGCTCGATGTAGGTCCGATCGGCGAACTCCGGGTCGGTCATGATGGTCGCGGGATTCGAGTTGACGAGCGACACGTGGAACCCTTCATCGCGCAGGACCTTGCACGCCTGCGTCCCCGAGTAGTCGAACTCGCACGCCTGTCCGATCACGATCGGCCCCGACCCGATCACGAGGATCCGCTCGATGTCGGTCCGTCTCGGCATCAGGCCCCCATCAGTCTCCGGAACTCCTCGAACAGGTAGCGGGAGTCGTGCGGCCCGGGTGCCGCTTCCGGGTGGTACTGAACCGAAAACGCGGGGATCTCAATGCAGCGCAAGCCCTCCAGAGTCCCGTCGTTCAGGTTCCAGTGCGTCAGCTCGACCTCGCCATGGTCCGTCCGTACCTTGGGAGGTGCGGGACCGTTGCTCCAGCCGCCGATCCGCCCACGGCCCGGCTCCATCAGGACATCCGGGTCCGCGCTCCAGCCGTCGGCGTCCACCGCGAAGCCGTGGTTGTGGCTCGTAACCTCCACGCGGCCCGTGCGCAGGTTCTTGACCGGCTGGTTCGCGCCGCGGTGACCGAACTTCATCTTGTAGGTGCGCCCCCCCAGGGCCAGACCGAGGAGCTGATGGCCGAGGCAGATCCCAAAGACCGGGACCCGCCCGAGGAGAGCCAGAGTCGCCTCGATGCCGTAGCGGGTCGCGGCCGGGTCGCCGGGGCCGTTCGAGAGGAACACCCCGTCGAACCGATCGGCCAGGATCTCGGCGGCGGGCGTCTGCACCGGGAAGACGGTGACCTCGCAGCCGGCCGCCGCGAGCAGGCGCAGGATGTTCCGCTTCATGCCGAAGTCGTAGGCAGCCACGCGGAACACCGGCCCGAGCGAAGCGTCGGCGCATCCGGCGATCTCCCGAGCCTCGTAGGGCGCGGGCGCGGTCACGGTGTGGGCGAGATCGGCACCCTCCATGCCCGGCGACGCCAGCACCCGCTCGAGCAGCCGGACGGGATCAAGGTCCGCCGTCGACACACCGCACCTCATCGCGCCCCGCTCCCGCAACCGCAGCGTGAGCCGGCGTGTGTCGATCCCCTCGATCCCGACGACTCCGGCCTTCGCCAGCTCTTCGCCCAGCGTCCGCTCGGCACGCCAGCTCGACGCCCTGCGGGAGGCCTCGCGCACGGCGAACCCCGCCACCTGGACACGAGCGGATTCGGGATCTTCCCCGTTGGTCCCGTAGTTCCCCTGTTGCGGGGAGGTCATCACGACGATCTGTCCCACGTAGGAGGGATCCGTCACCACCTCCTGGTACCCGCTCATCCCCGTGTTGAAGACCGCCTCGCCGAAGGTCTCCCCCTCGGCTCCGAACCCGCGCCCCCAGAAGAGGGAGCCGTCCTCCAGGGCGAGCAACGCTGCTGGTGGAGTCCCGGTACGTCTCAGGCTGTTCACCGACGAGTCACCGCTGGGCCGCCCCATCGGCCACGACGAGGTCGCCACGGTACATCGTGTGAACAACCTTGCCCCGCAAGGTCTTACCGAGGAACGCCGAGTTCCGGCTCTTCGATGTGAACGGCGCTCCCACAAGCCACTCGACCGAGGGATCGAACACGACGAGGTTGGCCGGACGACCGGGCTCGATGGGACCGCCGTGGTCGGCTGCTCCGAGGATCCGCGCGGGGGTCGTGGACATCGCCTCCACGGCCCGGGTGAGCGAGATCGTCCCCGGCTCGACAAGGTGCGTGAGGATCGCCGCCAGGGCCGTCTCGAGGCCGATCGTCCCGAACGGCGACTGGTCGAACTCCGCCTCCTTCTCCTCCACCGAGTGCGGGGCGTGGTCGGTCCCGATCACATCGACCGTCCCGTCGGCGACCGCCGCCCGGAGCGCCTCCCGATCCTCCGGCGTCCGGAGCGGCGGGTTGATCTTGAAGTTCGTGTCGTAGGTGACCAAGTCCTCGTCGACGAACGTCAGGTGGTGCGGCGTGGCCTCGGCCGTCACTCGCAACCCTGCGGCCTTGGCCTGTCGAACGAGCTCGACGGAGCCGGCGGCCGACAGGTGCTGCAGGTGTAGTCGCCCACCTGTCAGCCGGGCCAGAGAGAGGTCACGGAACACGATGATCTCCTCGGCCTCGGCGGGAGCGCCTGTCAGCCCGAGCGTGTAGGAATGGTAGCCCTCGTGCATCTGGGCTCCGTCCGCGAGCGTCGCGTCCTCGCAGTGCTCGGCGATCACCACGTCGAAGGCCTTCGCGTACTCGAGGGCGTTGCGGAGCACGCGTGAGGTGGGCACGCAACGTCCGTCGTCGCTGAACATACGGACGCCGATCTCGGCCATCTCTCCGATCGCCGCCATCTCGTCGCCGCCGAGCCCCCTCGTGATCGCACCGACGGGGAACACGTCGCAGATCCCGGCCTGAGCTGCCAGAGAGCGAACCTCCTCGATCACCGCGGTGGTGTCGGCGACCGGCTCGGTGTTCGCCATCGCCGCGACCGCCGTGTACCCGCCCACGGCGGCGGCGCGACTGCCCGTCTCGACGGTCTCCTTGTCCTCGCGGCCCGGCTCGCGCAGGTGAGCGTGGACGTCGACGAGTCCCGGCGCGACCACGAGCCCGCCGCAGTCGAGCGCCGTCGCGCGCCCGGCCGATGCCTCGTCGCCGACCGCAACAATGAGCCCGTTCTCCACGAGCACGTCGGCTACTGCCTCGCGGCTCGCCGCCGGATCGACGACGCGACCCCCCTTGAGCAGCGTCCGCTCAGTCATCGCCGCTCGCCGCCTCGGCTCCCGTCCCTCCGAGCATCAGGTACAGGAGCGACATCCTGACCGCGATCCCATTCGTGACCTGCTCTTCCATGACGGCCTGGGGAAGGTCGGCGACGTCCGAATCGATCTCGACTCCTCGGTTCATGGGACCGGGGTGCATGATCAGAGCGCCTTCCGGCAGCATTCCCACGCGCTCGCGGGTGAGTCCGAACAGTTGCGCGTACTCACGGACGCTCGGGAAGTACTGCTGGCGTTGCCGCTCGCGTTGGACGCGGAGCAGGTAGCAGACGTCGAGCTTTGGAAGCACGCCGTCGACGTCATAGGAGACCTGAACTCCCCAAGCCGGAGCCTCGGGCGGGATCAGCGTTGGCGGACCGGCGAGCGTCACGTCGGCCCCTATCTTCACCAGCGCGAACGCGAGCGATCGCGCCACGCGCGAGTGGAGCACATCGCCGATGATCGCCACCCGAAGTCCGTCGAACCCCCCGAGCTTCTCGCGGATCGTGTACAGGTCCAGGAGTGCCTGGGTCGGGTGCTCGTGAGTTCCGTCCCCGGCGTTCAGCACACGCCCCTTGACCCACTTCGTGAGCGTGTACGGGGAGCCGGCCGACGAGTGCCGGATCACGATCGCGTCGGCCCCCATGGCCTGCAACGTGAGGGCCGTGTCCTTGAGGCTCTCACCCTTGGCGATGGAGGATCCGGTAGCCGAGAAGTTGATGACGTCTGCCGAGAGGCGCTTGGCCGCAAGCTCGAAGGAGATCCGCGTTCGGGTCGAGTTCTCGTAGAAGAGGTTCACGACCGTGCGTCCGCGCAGCGCCGGCACCTTCTTGATCACACGGGTCCCGACCTCGCGGAACGATTCCGCGGTGTCGAGGATCCGGACGATGTCCTCCGCCGTCACGTCGTTGATCGACAGGAGATGCCGGTTCATGCTCCGCCCACCTCCTCGGGCTCCTCGAGGAACACTGCGTCCTCTCCGTCCACTTCCTCGAGCGCAACACGCACGTCCTCGTCCTTGCGCGTCGGCGCGTTCTTCCCCACGAAGTCGGCTCGGATCGGGAGCTCTCTGTGCCCCCGGTCGATGAGCACGGCCAGCTGGATGGCTGCGGGGCGGCCGAAGTCGACCAGCGCGTCCATCGCAGCTCGGATCGTCCGGCCGGAGAACAGGACGTCGTCGACCAGCACCACCGTCCGGCCGTTGACGTCGAAGTCGATCTGCGTCTCGTGAACCTCCGGCGCCTCCGCCCGCATGCCGATGTCATCGCGGTAGAACGTGATGTCGAGAACGCCGACCGGCACCTTCGGTCCCTCGATCCGTTCGATCTCCTGCGCCAGCCGCCGGGCCAGATGGTCCCCCCGGGCGGCGATGCCCACGAGCACGAGACCGTGCGCGCCCTTGTTCCGCTCGAGGATCTCGTGGGCAATACGGGTGACGGCTCGGCGAATCTCGGCCGCGTCCAGCAGCCGGACGGCGCCCATCAAGAACGAACGCCCTGCCGCTCGTGCAGCCGGGCGCCTCCGTAGTGCTTCATCTTCCCTGCCTCCCTTCCCGGCCTCACGGGACCGGACTTAAAGGGGAAGAACCGCTCACAGGATAGGCGGCTGAGACGCCGGCCTCAACCCAGCGAGTTGCCTCACCTGAGGATGTCCTCGAAGGCCTGACCCTCTTCCGGGGCGTTGCGGCCCCCGAGGAGGGGTGCGGTGGGCTTGTCGATGGCAGAGCGCAAGGCGGTGACCAAGCAGGTGGCCAGGC
>JBFMCN010000073.1:0-23203 GCA_040754475.1 Actinomycetota bacterium
GTCGCCTTGCAGGTGAACCCACGACCCGAAGTCGAAGCCGAAGTGCAGGAACCAGCCGAGATAGGAGACGAGGTACACGGCCGCGGGAAGCAGGAGGAACCACAGAACGAGGGCAGGTCCTTCTCGGCCGATCGTGGACCACACGTAGCGCTGCATGCCGATTCGCCTGCGTCGCGTCAGTTCCCACAGGAACGACACGAAGATCGCGCCGGCGATCGCGGTTACTCCCGACCACTTGGTCGCGAAGGCCGCGCCCAGGGCGAGTCCCGCCGCGATGCGCCACGGCCGCAGGAGCGGAGACGGTACGCGTTGAGGCACGGGCGGTCTGGGGGATGGCGGGGCGGAGACGACCCCTGAGCCCTCCGCGATCCCCTCTGCGGTCGAGCCGTCGCTTGAGCGCGTCGCAGCCGGCGGCGAAGAGGTCGCCGAAGCCCCGCCATCCCCCGGCGCCGGAGGCAACGGGGGCATGCGGCGTTCGATCCAGCGGCGGTCGAGGAGCAGGAACACGAACCCGAGGACGATCCAGAACGTCACGAAGATGTCGAGCATCGAGACGCGCGACTGCACGAAGTTCAGGCTCTCGGTCGCGATCAGCAGCCCGCCGCCGAACGTCCAGATCGGGCTTCCGACAAGCAGCTGAACGATCACGGCGAGGAGCATCACGGTGGCGGTGCCGGCGACCGCCGAGGACACGCGCCATCCGAAGGAGTCGGTTCCGAAGGCGAGCTCGCCGAGCGCGATCGCCCACTTGCCGAGTGGGGGGTGAACCCACGCGCCGGTGTCTTGCTTGTCACTTCGCCAGTACTTCTCGTCGCCCGAGGTGACGTCGCAAATCTCGTTGGAGTGGCCGAGGAGGATACAGGCCGACTTCGAGTAGTAGATCTCGTCGAAGACCCTGCCGTGTGGGTAGCCGAGGTGGACGAATCGGAGCCCCCCGGCGATGAGCCCGACCGCGATTACCGCGACCACGGGACGGTTCAGCCATCGCCGCAGTCCCTCGAGCGCGCCCGGTGGGGCGGACTGAGTGGGCGCGGTCTCGGCTTGCGTAGGCGCCGGCTGCATCGGACCCCGATGGTATGCGAGAAAGCGACGCTCGAACGCGCAGTGGCCGGCCGGGCGTGACAACATCGTGTCGTGACCGGCACGCTGTATCTGGTCGGCACGCCGATCGGCAACCTCGGCGACATGAGCGAGCGAGCGCGGGCCACGCTCGCGTCGGTGGACCTCGTCGCGACGGAGGACACCCGCCGCTCGGGCAGGCTCCTCGCACACTTCGGCATCGAGGCGAAGACGGTCTCGCTGTTCGAGGCGAACGAGGTTCGAAGGACCGAGGAGCTCCTGAGCGCGCTTCGCTCCGGGAAGGACGTCGCCGTAGTCTCGGACGCCGGGATGCCGGCGCTCTCGGATCCCGGGTTCCGTCTCGTGCGAGCGTGCGTCGAGGAGGGGATCGACGTCCGTGTCGTACCGGGCCCATCTGCGGCCGTGTCTGCGCTCGTCGTGTCCGGGCTCCCCACCGATCGCTTCGTCTTCGAGGGATTCCTGCCGCGACGCGTTGGACAGCGAACAGCGCGGCTGCGGTCGCTCGCACACGACCCGCGAACGATCGTCCTGTTCGAGTCGCCGAACCGAGTGACCCAACTCCTGCGCGAGGTCCTCGAGGAACTGGGGGACAGGCGCACGGCGGTTGCCCGAGAGCTGACGAAGCTGCACGAGGAAGTGCTGCGCGGTCCCGTCTCGAAGGTCCTCGCGCGACTCGAGAGCGGCAAGCCCAAGGGCGAGATGGTGGTCGTCCTCGAAGGAGCGAGGGAGCCGGACGTGCCCGACTTCGACGAGCTGGTCGAACAGGCCCGGGCGCTCGTGACGGCGGGGATGCGCAAGCGGGACGCCGCAGTCGAGACCGCCCGCCGGCGGGGCGGCTCCACGAACGCGATCTACCGCGCTCTTCTGAGGAACTAGTCCGTTATAGACTAGTTGCTCAGAAGCCCCTAAGCCACGCCGAGCGTTGCCCCGGCCTCTAGAATGACGCGGCCATGGGCCGGGACGTCTTCTACATCACAACTCCGATCTACTACCCGAACGATGTTCCTCACATAGGCCACGCGTACGACGCGGTCGCGACCGACGTGATCGCGCGGTACCACCGGCTCGCGGGGCAGGAGGTCTTCCATCTGACGGGGACCGACGAGCACGGCCTGAAACTCCAGCGGGCGGCCGAGTCGGCCGGTGTGGATCCCCAGCGGTGGGTCGACGAGATGGAGCCTCGATGGAGGGAGGTGTGGGCGCGGCTCGACATCAGGTATGACGACTACATCCGAACCACCGAGCCGCGTCACGAGGCCGCCGTGACGAAGCTGCTGGGGGCCGTATACGAGAACGGCCGGGACGATATCTACCTTGGTCAATACGAAGGCCTCTATTGCGTCGCGTGCGAGGCCTATTTCTCGGAGGACGATCTTGCGGACGGCAAGTGCCCGATCCACGACCGCCCCGTCGAGCGCATGAAGGAAGAGAACTACTTCTTCCGTCTGTCGGCGTACCGGGACCGTCTGCTCCAGCACTACGAGGCGAACCCGCTCGCCGTGCAACCCGAGGCGCGCCGGAACGAGGTGCTCTCGACGATCCGAGGCGGCCTACAGGACTTCTCGATCTCGCGGACGTCGTTCAGGTGGGGTGTGCCGATCCCCTGGGATCCCGCGCACATCACGTATGTGTGGTTCGACGCGCTGACCAACTACGTCACCGCGGCCGGGTACGCCGACGACCCCGAGCGCTTCTCACGTGTCTGGCCGGCGGACATCCACATGATCGGAAAGGACATCCTCCGGTTCCACGCGGTCTACTGGCCCGCCATGCTGATGGCCGGCGGCGTCGAACCGCCGACCCAGGTCTGGGCTCACGGGTTCCTGACTGTGGGCGGCCAGAAGATGTCGAAGACGAACGCCACCGGGATCCACCCGTTCGAGCTCCTCGACCATTTCGGTGTGGACTCGTATCGCTACTACTTCATGCGTGAGATCCAGTTCGGGCAGGACGGCGTCTTCTCCTGGGAGTCGATGGTCGATCGCCACAACGCCGACCTCGCGAACGGCCTGGGGAACCTCGCGAGCCGGGTGCTGGCGATGCTCGGTTCGTTCTTCGGTGGGGCGGTGCCGGAGGCGGCGATGGACGGTGCCGAGGCCGACCTCCCCGCCGTCACAGCCGACGCGGCGCGCCGGTTCCGGGAGCAGATGAACGCAGCCGCCATCTCACAGGCGCTGGCGGCGGTCTGGGAGATCGTCGCTCGCGCGAACGTCTACCTCGTGGAGAGAGAGCCGTGGAAGCTGGCGAAGGACGACGCCAGGCGGGACGAGCTCGCCTCGGTCTTGTATGCGGCGGCGGAGACCCTCCGGATCCTCGCCGTGCTGATATCGCCGATCATGCCGGGCGCCGCAGAGCGCCTGTGGGAACAGCTCGGGATCCCGGAGCCGCTCGGCTCGGTACACCTGCCCGAAGCGGCCGGATGGGGTCGGCTTGCGCCCGGGACGAGAGCCACCAAGGGCGAGTCGCTATTCCCGCGCCTCGACTCCTGAGTGAAGGTTCTCGAAATGGCGTTTCACGTGCGACTCCGCCCCTCGACTCCGGGTGGACACGCGGCGGGAGGAGGCGTGCGCCGAAGGCGGTTCCAATCACGGCGGTTTGACCCAAGGTCGAGAGACCGTATCGTGGCGTTCGATGAGCGAACAGAAACCTAAACTCCCGGTGAAGGGCGGGGCCGTTGACGCCCACTGCCATCTGTTCCTGGTCGAGGAGGAACCTCGACGATTGATCGAGACTGCGCGGGGGGCCGGGGTCGGCACGCTGGTCTGCGCGGGGATCGACCCCGAGACGAGCGGGCGATCGGTCGACCTGGCCCGGTCCTTCGAAGGCGTGTTCGCCACGGCAGGGATGCATCCACACACCGCGTCAGAGTTCGACGCCGCTTCCCGGGCTGCCATAGGAGAGCTTCTTGCCGACCCCCTGGTCGTTGGTGTCGGGGAGTGTGGCCTGGACTTCCACAGGATGCGCTCGCCGCGGGAAGACCAGGAGCGAGTCTTCCGTTTCCATGTCTCCTTGAGCCGTGAGTCCGGGACTCCACTCGTGGTTCACGTTCGAGACGCGTGGCCCGAGATCCTTCGACTTCTGGATGAGGGATCGGCAGAGCGGGTGGTTCTCCACTGTTTCAGTGGGGCTGTGGATATCGCGCGCGAGTGCGCGGCGCGCGGCTACTTCCTGTCGTTTGCGGGGAACGTGACCTACCCGAAGAACCAACACCTTCGAGACGCGGCGGCCTCGGCGCCGGGCGATCGCATCCTCGTCGAGACCGACAGCCCGTTCCTCGCCCCGCAGAGACTCCGGGGGCGCGACAACGAACCGGCGAACGTTCTGGCCGTGATCGAAGAGATCGCTCGCGTTCGCGGCGAGACCGCCGAGTCGGTTCTGAAGGCGACATCCGCGAACGCACGCGCCGCATTCCCTCGTCTTCGGTAGGGGGAGAGCGAGTCACACTCGCCCGAACACCCGTTCGATTCTCGAGTTTGCAGTGAGGGTTGAGGGTTTGGTACGGTTCGGGTCCGTGCTCATGGAGGCTTCGGTCCGGCCCCACCGCCGCTTCCCCCGAGGCCTTCTTCCGACAGGAGGAAGGATGCGGGTTCGTCCGGCCCGGGTCCGCAGGTTGCGGATCCGCAAGGCGATCGGCAGCTCGGTGCTCGCCGTCTCCCTGCTCGCCGTCGGCTCGCTCTACCTGTGGCTCGATAAGAACGTGACCCTCGTGGTGAACGGGCATCCGCAGGCCTTTCACACCCTGAGCACGACCGTTGGGCAGCTCCTCGAAACGAAGGGGATCGTCCTCGACGGTGAAGCCGTTGTGCAGCCGCCGCCGGCGACGCAACTCGCCGACGGCATGACCGTCGTGGTGGACACAAACGTGTCCGCTGCGTCGGTCCCTCAGGCCGCCGAGAGTGTGGGGGTCTGGGTGGTGGACGGGGCGCAAGGACTGTCGCTCAAGATGGCGCTCCAGAGCACCGAGAACCGGTTCTCCGCGGGGGAGCCGGTCGGGCCATCTCCGGTGGTGCGCGCGCGGGTCGTCGTGAAGGGGAAGGAACACGGCGTGCTCACGAATGCGGGTTCCGTCGGAGAACTCCTCTCGGCCATGGGGATCAGGCCCGACCGCAACGATCGCGTTCGTCCGTCACCCAGCACCCCCCTCCACTTCGGAGCGTTGGTCCGGTACGTCGACGTCGAGTTCGAGAAGGAGCGGGTCGTCGTTCCGATCCCGTACCAGAGCTTCACGTCTTACTCGAGCGATCTGCCGCCGGGTGAGGTGCAGGTTGTCCAGTCGGGACAGGCGGGCTCGACGCTCCAGCTGTTCCGCCTGAAGTTCGTCGACGGCAAGATGGTCGGCCGACGGCTTCTCTCGAAGCGCGTCCTTCATCCCGCAGTCGAAGAGCGACGCGTGATCGGCAAGGCCCAGACGCCTGCCGGAACGGAGGTCGGCGAAGCCTGCTGGTACGACGCGGTTGGGAGCGAACTCACCGCCGCCCACCCCTGGCTGCCCTTCGGAACGATTGTCACCGTCACCAACCTTGCGAACGGCAAGAGCGTGAAGGTGGTAATCAACGACCGTGGACCTTTCGGCGGGCGCATCATCGACCTCTCCCCGGAGGCCTTCTCGACGCTCGCACCACTCAGCGTCGGGGTCATCCAGGTCAGACTCACCTGGTGACGGTGCCCTCGGGCTCGGCGCCCTGAGGGACCTCGCCGCCCGGCACCGAATCCGGCCAACGAAGGCGCTCGGGCAAAGCTTCCTGGTTGATCCGAACCTCGCCCGGGCGATCGTCGTCGACGCGGGGGTGCTGCGAGGCGAGCGCGTCGTCGAGATCGGGGCCGGTCTCGGTTCGCTGACGGCGGCGCTCGCGGAGAGTGGTGCGACTGTGCTCGCCGTGGAGTTCGACCGCTCCCTCCGGCCGGCGCTGCGTGAGGTGCTCGGGTCGTACCCGAACGTTCGACTGGAGTTCGGCGACGCGCTTCGGATGAAGTGGGATTCGCTCCTGGGAGAGGACGAGTGGAGGATGGTCTCCAATCTGCCCTACAGCGTCGCGGTGCCGATCGTGATGCAGATGCTCGAAGGGGTGCCGCAGGTGTCTTCGTACCTCGTCATGGTTCAGCGGGAGGTCGGAGCGCGGCTCGTCGCGGAACCGGGCGACGTCGGCTACGGGGCCGTGAGCGTGCGAGTCGCCTACCGTGCGGATCGCGCGCTGGTTCGCCGCGTCCCTCCGACCGTGTTCTGGCCGCGGCCGAAGGTGGAGTCCGTGCTCGTTCGCCTCACTCCTCGGCAGCCGTCGGTGGATGTGGACCCGGCGGCGCTGTTCCGTGTGGTTCAGGAGGGCTTCGCCGAGCGACGCAAGACCATGAAGAACGCTCTGCGCCGGCTGGGGCTGGGCCCTTCGGACGCGACCCGGATCATGAAGACGTGCGGCCTGTCGCCGGATGCACGAGCGGAGACGCTCGGACTGGTCGAGTTCTCCCGCCTCACCACGGCGCTCATCCGCGAGGGCGTCCTGGAAGGACCGTCGTGACCGCCCGGGAGATACGCCGAAACGCCCACGCCAAGCTGAACGTGTTCCTGCGCGTGCTCCGGCGGAGGGCCGACGGGTACCACGAGATCGAAAGCCTCGTGCTTCCGATCTCGCTGTCGGATCGCATCACAGTCAGCGCTGCGGACTCGCTCCAAGTGGAGGTGACCGGAGCAGACCGGCTTGCGGGCGAGGTGCCGGCGGGTGGGTTGAACCTGGCGCTGGTTGCGGCGCTCGCTATCGCCGACGTATGCGAGCGGGCCGGCGGCGCCCGCATCCGGATCGAGAAGCGGATCCCGGTGGCCGGGGGGCTGGGCGGCGGGAGCACGGACGCCGCGGCGGTGATCTCGGCGCTGAACGAGCTGTGGAATTGCGCGTTGGACGACACGACGCTCGCGGACCTCGGCAAGCGGGTCGGCTCCGACGTCCCGGCGATGCTCGCGGGAGGGCCCGTCATCATGCGCGGGCGAGGGCAGCGGACGTCACCGGCGAGCGTTGCCAAGCTCTGGTGGACGGTGGTCCACTTCGACTTCGGTGTTCGTTCGCCCGACGCCTATCGCTGGTGGGACGAAGACGGAGGCGGAACTGGGCCACGTTCGACGGCCCTTCTGCTCGCCGCGGCCGCCGGCGATATCGAGGCTCTCGGGCCTCTTCTGTTCAACGATCTCGAGCCGTCGGTGTTCGCCCGCCATCCGGAGATCCGACGGGCGAAGGAAAGGCTGCTGGAGGCCGGGGCCGTCGGCGCGGTGATGACCGGCAGCGGCTCGTCGGTCGCGGCGCTCGCCCGCAGCCGAGCTCACGCAAGGTCGCTCGCGAAGGCTTTCCCGGGCTCGATCGTGTGCTGGGGACCTCCGTAGCTTCGAGCGCGCGTTCTCATCCGCCATAATCGATGGGCAATCCGGGGTGGTCTAACGGCAAGACGCGGGCCTTTGGAGCCCTCGATGGAGGTTCGATTCCTCCCCCCGGAACGACCGGCGCTCTTGTCACGCGGGGCGCCCACCGGTACAAAGGGCTTGCCCCCGACCGAAGGACTAGTGTGCCCAGAGCGAGTTCGCCCCGCTCCCTAGCCGCGGTGATCCTTGCCGCGGGAAAGGGCAAGCGGTTCAAGTCCTCGACGCCGAAGGTGCTCCAGCCGATCTGCGGCCGTCCGGCGCTCTGGCACGTCCTGCAGACGGCGCGCGCAGCCAGACCCGACCGCATCGTGATCGTCGTGAACCAGGGCGCGGAACAGGTGCGCGAGGCAGTGCGCTCGTGGGGCATCCGGCCGGAACCCGTCTTCGTTGACCAGGGCGAGCCGCTCGGCACCGGCCACGCGGTCCTCGCGGCCGAGGCGGCCGTGGGGGACGCCGGCGAAGTGCTCGTGATGGGCGGTGACTACGACCCCGTCACTCCCGATCAGGTGCGGCAGTTGCTCCGTGTGCACCGGCGAACGAAGAGCGCGGCGACGCTGCTCACTGCCGAGGTCGACGATCCGGGCGGATACGCGCGCATCGTTCACGACGCCGAAGGGCTCCGGATCGTCGAGGACGTCACGCCCGCTCTGCGCGAGGTCAAGGAGGTCTCGACCCTCGTCTTCGCGTTCCGTCGCGACGACCTGTTCGAGGCGCTGCCGCTCCTCGGCCGCGAGAACCGCCAGCGCGAGTACTACCTGAACCACGTGTTCCCGATCCTTGCGGACAAGGGCGAGCGCGTGACGGCGGTGAAGGTCGACATCGGCGGCGTCATGGGCGTGAACTCGCGCGGCGGGCTCGCTGCTGTCGAGCGCGTTCTGCGCGAGCGGATCAACGCGAAGCACATGGAGGCCGGCGTGACCCTCGTCGATCCTAGCGCCACGTACATCGACGTCGACGTGAGGATCGGGGCCGACACCGTCGTCTTCCCCGACACGTTCCTCGAAGGAAAGACCACCATCGGCTCGGGCTGTCGCGTGGGGCCATCGGTTCGGATGCTCGATTCGAAGGTCGGCGACGGCTCATCCGTTCAGTTCGCCGTCGTGCTGGGCTCGAGGATCGGGAGAGGCGTCGACGTCGGTCCGTTCGTTCGTATGCGCCCGGGCACGGTCCTGGAGGACGGCGCGAAGGTGGGGGCGTTCATCGACATGAAGAACGCGAAGGTGGGCCGAGAGTCGAAGGTCCCGCATCTCTCATACATCGGCGACGCCACGATCGGAGAGCGGTCGAACATCGGCGCGGGGACCATCACCGTGAACTACGACGGATATGCAAAGCACTCCACCGTCGTCGGCGACGACGCGCGGATCGGCTCGGATACGATGCTGATAGCGCCGATCGAGATCGGCGACGGAGCCGTGACGGGGGCGGGCTCTGTGGTCACGAAAGACGTGCCGCCGGGAGCGCTGGCGGTCGAGCGGGCGGAGCAGCGGATCGTCCCCGGCTATCGGAAGCGCAGGGACGCCGAGGCCGCGAGGAATACCGGGAAGGCTCGGAGGCCCAAGACGATTCGCAAGAAGAAAGGGAACGTCTAGCAGAGGGGGACGCGTTCGTGGAGATCGTCACCAAGAAGAAGATGATGCTGTTCTCGGGGACCACGCACCCTGCGCTGGCCGCCGAGATCGCCGAGCGGCTCGGCGGCAATCTCTCGCCGTGCAGGATCTCGCGATTCGCCTCCGGCGAGATCTATGTGCGCCCCGAGGAGAGCGTCCGCGGCAGCGACGTCTTTGTGATCCAGACCCATGCCGATCCCATCAACGAGTCGATCATGGAGCAGCTCATCATGATCGATGCGATGAAGCGTGCGTCGGCGAAGCGCATCATCGCCGTGGTCCCGTATTACGGCTACTCACGGCAGGACAAGAAGGGCCTCGCGCGCGAGCCGATCTCCGCGAAGCTCATAGCCGATCTCCTTACTACCGCCGGCGCCAATCGGGTGGTTTCCGTCGATCTGCACAGCGGCCAGATTCAGGGGTACTTCGACTTCCCCTTGGACCACCTGACGGCTCTCCCGATCCTGGCCGAGTACCTGACGAACGAGCTCGGCCTTCATCACGAGGACGTCGTGGTCGTGGCACCGGACGCGGGTCGCATCAAGACCGCCGAGCGGCTGCGCGAGTACCTTCGCGCCGACCTCGCATTCATGTACAAGAGGCGCTCGCGCCACGAGGCGCACAAGATCGAGGAGATGGCTGTGGTCGGCGAGGTGGACGGTCGGGCCTGCATCCTCGTGGACGACATGGTCGATACGGCGGGAACGGTTGCCAGGGGCGCGGCGGCCCTCGAGCAGCAGGGAGCCGGGCCTATCTACGCGGCTGCGACGCACCCCGTGCTCTCGGGCAAGGCGGTGCAGCTCCTCGAGCAGGCTCCGATCCGCGAGGTCGTACTGACGAACACGCTGCCGATCTCGCAGGAGAAGCAGATCGACAAGCTGCGAGTGCTCTCGATCGCCCCGCTGATCGCCTCGGCGCTCCGGGCCGTGTTCGAGGACACGAGCGTGTCGGAGATCTTCCGCGGCGACAATCAGCTGTAGGTTCGCGTCTCGCGCTCCCGCTCCGCGGCGCTCCGTTCTCGTAGGAGAGCAGCCACACTCCGCGCTCGCATCCGGCGGAAGTCGAGTGCGGACGGCCCTCGGCGTCGGGAGGTACTCGTCCGAGTGAGCCATCAGGCGGGCCGACGCCCCCCAGCCGAGGTGCGCTCAGGAGTCCGCCAGCCGAGCGTTGATCATCCGGCCCACAGGGAGCTGATCGGCAGCAACGAGAGGTCGTCTCCAAAGGAGAGCACCTCATGCCCCGTGTACAGGACTGCCCCCTGAACGAAGGCGGAGCCCACGCGATCGCGCAGGAAGGAAAGGGCCGCGAAGTCGGCCCGCGAGGCCGACGCCCCGGACTTCACCTCGATCGCGGCCACGCGACCGTCGGGTGCCTCCAGCACCAGGTCCACCTCGCGTGACTTGTCGCGGTAGTGGTGGAGCCGCGTGTCCGCTTCCGACCAGGACATCTGCCGCGCAAGCTCGCCTGCCACGAAAGTCTCCGTGAGCCGACCGACGACCTTGGACATCGGGTTCGCGAGCTCTCGCTCGTCGGCTCCGAGCAGAAACGCGGCCAGACCCGTGTCCGTCACGTGGGCCTTCCGGTGCCCGACCACTCGAGTCCGGAGATTGCGTGACCAGGACGGGACACCGGTCCACACGAACAGGGTCTCCAGCAACGACAGATAGCCGTCGACCGTGCTCCACGACAGTTGGAGATCGTTCGTGAGCGCGTTGACGTTGAGCTCCCGCCCCGTGCTCGCTGCGAGCAGGCGAACGAGACGGGGCAGGTCTCCCGGGTGGCGAACTCGAGCCACATCGAGGATCTCGCGTTGCGTGAGCGTTTGCACGTACGCACGGAACCATCGACCCCGCGCCGCGGATGGCAATCGCAGGACAGCCGGGTACCCACCGGAGCAGACGCGACTCCAGTAGGAGTCGCGGTCGATGCGCGAGGCGCCGCGAGCCGCGTCCCGCATGGACTCGGGGCTTGTCAAGAGCCGGTCGACGAACCGCTCCTTCGTCCCCTCGATCTCGCCTTGCGACAGGGGCCAGAGGTCGATGATCTCGACGCGACCAGCCAGGGACTCGGAGATCCTCGGGACCGTGAGGAATCGGGCCGAGCCCGTGAGTATGAATTGCCCCGGAGCGGTGTCCCGGTCAACTCGTGACTTGATCGCCAGAAGGATCGGATCACCGGCTCGCTGGACCTCGTCGATGACCACCAGTCCGGGAACGGAGGCGAACCCGGTCGGGTCGCGCCGAGCAGCGTCGAGCGTCTCGGGATCGTCGAGTGAGTGGTAGGTCCCTCCCATCTCGTCGGCTAGCCTGCGAACCAGGGTTGTCTTCCCGGCCTGCCTCGGACCGTTCACGAACACAACTCGAAACAACTCCAAGGAGGAGCGGACGGTGGCCTCCGCGCGGCGAGGGATGTACTCGTTGCTCTGCGTGCTCACGCGCAGACCGTACCATGAGCTGGGATTCTGTCCCTTGATAGACCGAGAATTCGTCTATCAACTTACTGAGAATCCGTCCAGTAACGAGCCGTATCGTGTCCGACGCGGAGCAGCCGGCTCTCAGGCCATGCCGAAGGGGCAGGTGATGCCCGTGGCCTCGGCACTCGGCCAGGGCGTGTTGTCGGGCCAGGTCGGCTCGAAGACCACGATGCCCTGCGCGGCGACCTCCGCCGGTCGAGGAGCCATCCAGCCGCCGAGCCCGTGGATCATCACCGCGACGGGCCACGGACCGCCCTCGGTCGAAGGCGCGTACACGCTGAGCACGTGTCGGGTGCCGTCGGAGTCTTCTTGGTAGAGCACGTCGGAGACCTCGCGCACGTGGGCGTCTTCACAGGCAACCATGGCCAGGCCGACGGCCAACACCATCGCAAGGAGGAACGAACGCTTCATTGGGATCACCTCGTCGTCAGGGACCAGCCCGTGTGGACCGCCCAAGCGAGTCATTGGCCAGGCGGAACAGGCCATCGCCCGCGAGCCACACCGTTCCGTCGGGCGCGACCGAGACCTCGTAGAACGTGCCTTCCTGCAGGAGGGTCCAAGCGTCGTCTCGGAACTCGAACAGTCCACGCCCTGTCACGAGCAGCATCGTCGCGCCGGGGGCGGGCTCGAGCTGCATGGCCCAGCCGGCCGACACGTCGAAGGGGACGCCCTCCGCGTCGCCGTACGTGCGCCAAGTCGACCCGTCGAACCGCGCCACCAGGTACTCGGTCGGACCGTCGGGCGCCGACGGGTCCCAGGGTCCGAGCGACACCCAGACTTCTCCGCTCGGGTCGAGCTCGATGTCGTAGACGTAGAAGTCCGGCTTGCCCTCGACCGGCGTGACGGGCGTCCACCCGATGCCGTCGTAGTGGGCCAGCCCGGGTATCCCCGGCGACCCCCAGCCCGGCCCGCTGGACCCGATCCAGACGTCGCCATCGGATGCGACCACGAGCGAACCCACGGGGTACACGGGCGCAGGATCCGGGATCGGCGTGCCGCCGACCGGCCCCACGATGCTGCCCGGCTGCCCGGGATCCCCCTCCGGAGTGGTCGCCGTCCAGGCCTCGCCGTCCGGCCCCAGCGCGAGCGTCGCATGCTCCTCTGTGTCGAGCAGCTCCCATCCGGTCCCGTCGAACGAGGCGAGTCCTCCCGACCCCCACGCCCACACGGAGCCGTCCGCGGTCGCCAGCAGGTCCCTGCAATCGGGGGGATCACCACCGGTGTCACCTATGTGCGTCCACCGGTTGCCCTGGAGGCGCCACACTCCATCCCATGGCGCGTCAGTCATCCAGAGCTCGCCCGCACCGGCGGCTGCGATCGCGCCCATCTCCGGGGGCCGCTCGTCCACGGGGACGCGCAGCCACCGTGAGCCGTCCGATCGATACAGTGCCGCCCACGTCGTGGCCCAGATCTCTCCCCGGCCGGCGACGACCTTCGTGTACTCGGCGGCACCGCCCTCGGACGTGAGCTCGACGGGCTCATGGCCGCTCCCCTCAAGCCCGTCCGAGACCGGCGTCCACGTCGTTCCGTCGAACCGGGCGATGGCGGGCGATCCTCCGAGGGGGAAGCCGCCCGCGATCCACACCTCACCGTCGGTGACCGCGATCGACGCCACGGTCGCCAGTCCGAGCTCGGCCGACCCGTACGACGTCCACGCTCCGTCGACGAAGTGCGCCACGGCCCCCCCACCGCCGACCCACACGTCGCCAGCAGATACCGGGACGATCACGCCGATCCCGCCACGAGGCCACCCTTCGGCAGTAACGAGGTCGGGTGGGAACAGCTCGTCCTCCGGGTACGTGGTCCAGGTGACGCCGTCGAAGCGCGAGATCCCGAGCGAGGCCGGTTCTCCCGGCGCGTCGGGCTCCGTATGGTTCGCGACCCACACGTTCCCGGATGGGTCGAGGGCGATCGCGCCCGCCCAGGTCGATGGGCGTCCCTCCGTGGTGATCTGGGTCCACGACCCGTCCTGCCAGTGGAGGACGCCGCCGTCGCCGCAAGCCCAGACCGTGCCGTCGGGTCCCTCGGCGATATCCCAGATGAGGACCGGAGCCGGCGCCGTGATCTCGAGGAACCGGTCTCCATCGAACCTCGAGACCGTCTGCTCGTCGGAGAGCAGCCACACCCCGCCCTCGCGGGCCGGCGCGACAGCGCGCACGTCGAAGGCCGGGAAGGCCGGGTCGTCCGCGATCGTGAACGTTCGGAGCGATCCGGTGACGGGGTCGAACCTCGTTAGCCCCGGATACCTCGACCACAGTGCCCCGTCGACGTCCGCGACGAGTCCATGGAACGAGATGGGCTGCGACGCCACGGCCTCGAGCGAACCCGGCGAGAATCTGTCGGGCGGTTCGATCGGTGTCCGGCGCTCCGACGAACGCAGAAGTGCAGCGGCGCCTGCGATCGAAGCCGCCACCAGGGCGACGGCGGTCGCGAGCCCGATCGCGACGGTCGCGACCTGACGTCGTCGTGTCCGACGCAGGACGAGGGAGGGCTCGAGAGGGATCGGGGCATGCCTGGCGTCCTCCTCCAGCAACGCCCGCAGTTCACGCTCGAGCTCGTTCATGATTCCTCGCTTCGGATCAGCGTTCGAAGGGTCTCCATGCCGCGGGAGACGAGCGAGCGCGCGGCCGGGACCGAGCAGCGCATCGCGTCGGCGACCTGGTGCTCCGAGAGGTCCTCGTAGTAACGGAGCACGATCGCCGTCCGCTGACGGACGGGTAGCCGGTGGAGCGCTCGGCGGAGCTCGTCGCGGCTCCCGAGGTCTGGGGGATCCGCCGCCGCCGCTCCGACGCGCGTGCCTTCACGCTCGACGTACTCGCGTTCGATCCGCTCGTGGCGGAAGTGCGACCTGCAGAGGTTGACGACCGTCCGCCGCAAGTAGGCGTCGAAGGCGTCGGGCACTCGCAGGTGATGGAAGCGACCGGCGACCCGAACGAATGCGTCCTGGGCCACGTCCTGAGCCAGCTCGGTATTGCCGGTGATGAGGAACGCGAGGCGCGTGGCTGCGGGGGCCGTGCGCGTGTAGAGGTCGGCCAGTCCTCGGCTCTCCCGCCCTACGTCCTTGCTCGCGGTCGCGTTCACAACCCTGCCCGCTCCAGTCTTCCACGATGAAGACGCGCGAGGGCGCGGGTCCATCGCGGTCGAGATCAGAGCGGGCGGCCGTCTCCAACATCAGACGGACGACGAGAGGGACGAACGCTCGTCGTGTGGGCGCAGGTCGTTGCGTGCTACGCCCCCGCCCTTCCTAGAGCCAGCCGTCGTTGGAGCAGCTGTTGGCGTCCGCGGGATCGTTCTGGCAGTAGACGGCTGAGTACGGCCCGGACTCGAAGCACGCTGAGTAGACGTGCCCGTTCGGCGTCGCAGACGAAATGGCCAGGCCGTCCTTGCCGGTGACCCGGAGGCTGACCTCCCCACGCACGGCGGAGGGGAAGGCGTTGTACGTGACCGCGTCCGATATCGCGCTGGCGGTCTCGGGATCGAGCCCGAGGAAGGACTGTCCGTGTGTCTCGTAGTAGCGCACGGCGACGGCGCCGGCCACCTGGAGATCCCGCATGACCGCGAGCGCGTCGGGCGTGGCTTGGGCGATGAGCTTGGGCCACAAGAAGATGGGCGAGAAGTCCGTGTACTCGCGGCCGAGCTCTTCCCCGTTCGAGTCGTACGCGACCATGTCCCCAGCCACGACCAGTACATCGTTCGGAACGAAGACCAAGAATGCCTTCGCCCGCGCCTCGAGGACGTCGGGCATCTCGTAGACGTGTGCCTCGATGATCGTTCCGTCCGTCAGTTCGTACTCGACACGAGCGGCGTCGGCCGTCACGAGCCCGGTGATCTCCTGCGGGAGCGGCGGCTTGGTTTCGTCGTGGCCCGGGTACCAGTGTCCGCCGCTGCCCATCCCCCCGCCGAAGACCTCCCCGTGTCGGAGGCTGATACCGCTGCCGCCTCCCCCGCCGAGACCCTCGTACGTGAAGGCGACGCCGTATCCCAAGTTGTCGTGGGTGAGCGTCAGCGTCCAGGAGGCTCCCTCGTTCTCGCCGGTGCCGAGCGTGACGTCCGGGCCCAGCGGGTAGGTGGGATTCCCGAGGATGTCGCCGTTCGCGTCGAACCCGATCATCGTCGCGTGCTCGTCGCCGCCCGGTACGACGCCCCATGCCACCCGGTCGTCGACTCCGAGGCTCTGCGGAAGAGCGACCGGTGTGACGGGGATCGCGTCGCCGCTGGAGGTTCGAATCTCCACGCGCGCGACCTCTGGAGCAACGTCGCCGTACACGAGCGTGCCGTCTGGGGTGACGTCCACCGTGCTGCTGACGGGCTCGTCGGGCTTCTCGGTACGCGGCTGAATGACTCGGCCGACGCAGCAGCTCCCTGTCCCGGTGTCCGACGAGACGCCGACCACAAGCGCCTTGCTGTTCTGGATGTAGGCGACGATCTCGCTGACTCTCGATCCGACGTGTTCCGTGCCGAGGATGACCCGAGGGGTCCCCTGCCCCTGGAACGCCGCCACCTGCGACATCCACGGGCGGTCGGTGGGCGGAAACACCAGGCTGGAGAAGGCCTCCTCCAAAGCCTCTATGTCTGCCTCGCTCGCGTCGGGACCGTGCTGGGCGGTGGCCCAGAAGATGAGGCCCGAGGGAACCGTCCAGGCGGCGGTCTGCGTCGTTCCAGCGCACACCGGGTCCCTGTTGGCCGGCAGAGGGCCGAGCTCGACGGGCCACGGACCCGACGGCGGCTCGGACACCGCCGCTCCCTCAGGTGTCGTGATCCCGACGGTGAGCAGCGCGCCGTCCTGTGGCAACGAATCCGGATCGAGCATGCACTTCGGCGCGCGCGGGAGGTCCGGGTCGAAGTTGGCGAGCTGGAGGATCGGCCCGCTCGGGACGACGTATGGCCGCGCGGGTCCCTCCCACTCGAGCGGTGATGTGTCGAGCAAGTACCACCCCTCCGGGTAGGCGATCGATGCGAACGGGAGCGCCGCCGCGGTGAAGCCGGGCGGCGTGTCTGGCAGCACCGCCCTATCGACCGGGACGAGGTGCTGACGATCGCCGTGTCCGAGCCTTGCACCGAGGATCGGGACGAGTGCGAGGGCGACGACCGCGACGGTGGTGAGCAGCACCACCGCGGCCTGTCGACGCCGCGTTCGCCGCACGACCCCATCGCTCGGGGGCGGGGCCCCTGCGACGTCGACCTCGCGCCGGGCGAACATCTCCCGCAGCTCATGCTCGATGTCGTTCATCCTTCCTCGCCTCCAAGCTGTTCGCGCAGGGTGGCCATGCCGCGGACGACCAGCTGCTTCAGCGCACCCGTCGAACACCTCAGCACCTCAGCCGCGTCGTGCTCAGACAGGTCCTCGTAGTACCGGAGGACGACCGCCGCTCGCTGGCGCTCCGGCAGCCGCTGGAGCGCGCGCCACATCCGATCTCGCTCTGCGAGATCGACCGCCGAAGCCTCGCATTGCTCCGCCCCGCCGCGCTCTCGTTCCGCCTGGATTCGCTCCAACCGGAGCCTTCGAAGATGTGACGTGAAGAGGTTGATGACGGTGCGGCGCAGGTAGACGTCGAACGCGTCGGGCTTGCGAAGGTGCCCGAACCGGCCCGCCACCCTTACGAACGCCTCCTGCACCAGATCCTCGGCGAGGTCGCGGTCGCCGGTCAGGAAGTAGGCAAGTCTGCGTGCCGCGGGGGCGTTCCGCACGTAGAGCTCCTCAAGACGTCCTTGAGGAGCCGATCCCTCGGTCGTCGTGGTCCTCTCCACCGTCCGCATCATCCGTTTCTCGGAAGACGCGCGAAACCCGGTTGAGGCTACGGACCCCGCGGGTCCGTCGTTCGCGTAGGGATTCGAGCCGCCGGCGGACGCTACCCCCACACAGGAACATCGCCGTGGCATTCGGCGATGCTCTGGGCGTCAGTCGTGCCGTACCACGTCCGGCCGTTCTCATCTGTGTGGTCCGCGATGCACCACAGCCTTCCGTCGAAGGACCGCGTGACGAGCAGGATCGTCGAGTCGGTCACGGCGCGGATGCTGATCTCGCCCACCAGCGCCGTTGTCGACGTGTTGTACGTGAGGGTCGGCTCGATCGACACGGCTGCCTTTGGATCGAATCCCGCGTAGCTCGCTGCGTCCGTGAAGTAGACCTTGGCTACCGTCAGCGAGATTCGCAGCGATGACTGCGCCCAGTCTGCCGAGAAGCCCGGGGTCGGCTCACTGGTCGGCTCGGCGGGGGCGAGCGGCTCCTCCGCGATGACGTTCCCGTCGGCGTCCAGCGCGATCAGAGTTCCTCTCGGCGACCCTGGCATCTCGACGCGGAACGCGCGGTAGGAGCTTCCGAGCGAGGAGGGGATCGGGACGATCGTTCCGGGGAACGTCCCCGCGCCGGGCACGCGCGCCTCGACGGCAGCCACGCGTTCGGACACGACACCGAAGGCGACGCTGCCGACATCGACCGGCGTTCCGTCGTCAGTTAGGCGGACCACCGCGCTGACGTTGTACTGAACGTCGGGATCGCCGGGGTTCCCCACCCCACCGAGACCGGCGATCGCAACCTCGGGCTGACGCCCGTTCACGAGCGACATGTCGAGACCCCCGTCGGCCGCCGGCCGAACCTCGAGCGTGTACTCGAGGTCGCCCACGTAGACGCCGTCGATCACATAGCCCGGCACGCTCTCCGCAGGGAGGGTGTTCAGCTCGAGTGCGTGGAAGCTCATCGAGGCGAAGGCGTCGAACACGGCCTGCCGGTCCTCGGCGCTGACGTTCGGACCGAATCCCGCGAAGGCGAGGTACGGGGTCCCGCGGGAGGAGACCCAGCGTGCGTAGTACCCGTCACCACACACGCCGCTTCCTGACTGGAGCTCGACGGGCCAACTGCCGGTCGGGAGGTCTGGCCGTTGGAGAGCGTCAATGTCGTATGCCACGTATAGGAAGGCTTCCGTGTCAGGCAGCGGACGAAGGATGTCGTTGCCACTCCAGCACGTCGGGCCGAGGCCGAGGTCGGTGCTTGAGAGCTGGAAGACCGGGAGGCCGCTGGGAATGTCGATGGGAGTCTCCTGCCATGTGGTCGAGCCGTCCGGACCGGACACGGTGAGCACCTCAGACGTGACGATGGACTGGGCGAGCGGCCACAGGTCGACCATCGTCCACTCGGACGGGTAGGTGACGGTCACGCCGGCCATCGTCACGGTCCGCGAATCGGTTCCACCGATCACGACATCCGGCTCAGAGGGCCCGACGACGGCGGAGAGTCCGGCGATCGACCCGGTCACCACCGCGGCAACGGTTACGGCCGTGACCAGCCCCACGAGCGTCTGCCGCCACCGCGCACGCCTCAGCACCTCCTTGGGGGCCCGCGGCGTGACGTGCGACTCGCGGGACTTCTCGTCGAGGAGCTCGCGAACCTGCCGCTCCAGATCGGTCATCGTTCCTCATCTCCGATCTCGTCTCGCAGGGTCTGCATCGCCCGGGCCACCAACGACTTCACGGCGGCGACCGAGCAACGGAGCGCTTCGGCCGCGTCCTGCTCCGAAAGGTCCTCGTAGTACCGAAGCACCACCGCCGCGCGCTGCCTCGCCGGCAGACGCTGCAACGCAGACCACAGCTCCTCGCGTGCTCCGAGATCCGGCATCGCGCCGCTTGCCACCCAACGGCCGCGTTCGCGCTCCAGGTACGCCCGCTCGACGCGGAGCCGGCGGAGCTTCGATGCGTGAAGGTTGACGATCGTCCGGCGCAGGTAGGCGTCGAACGCGTCCGGCACCCGCAGGTGCCCGAACCGCCCGACGATCCGAACGAAGGCCTCTTGGACGAGGTCCTCGGCCTGCTGCTGGTCGGCCGTCAGGAGGTACGCGAGACGCCCGGCGGCAGGCACATGCCGCACGTACAGCTCCGCCAGCCGTCCGCGTGCTTCCTCTTGCTCCGCCACCTCGGTGCTCACGATAGGCCGCTCCAGAGCCACGCCGCCGCCTCCTCATCTCAAGACGCCGAAAGCCGCTTGAGGGTGTCGCCCAGGCGCCGCTCCAGGAGTCGCCCCAGCGTCGCCCGCGGGCATCGCCGAGGTCGAGATGCCCTGGTGGTTGGTACGATTCGCGACCGGAGGTGCTCACCCCATGGCAGAGCTGAAGCTGAAGGCGACCAAGAGAGACGGTGCCGGCAAGGGCGTAGCGCGCAAGCTTCGGGCCGCCGGCCAAGTGCCCGCGATCCTCTACGGGCACGGCATGGCGCCGGTCTCGATCGCGATCGACTCGAAGGAGCTGTTCCATGCGCTGCACGGGAGCGCCGGGGCGAACGTTCTGGTGGATCTGGTCGTCGATGGGAAGCAGCACCTCGCGCTGCCGCGGGAGATCCAGCGCGATCACGTGCGCGGGCGGTACCTCCACGTCGACTTCCTCGCCGTTCGCCGCGACGAGAAGGTCGCGGTCGACGTTCCGATCCGCGTGGTCGGCGAGTCGCCCGGCGTGAAGGCCGGCGGGGTCCTCGAGCACCACTTGTGGGACCTCCGAGTCGAGTGCCTTCCCGGCGACGTGCCGGACGGCATCGACGCGGACGTCTCCGCTCTCCAGGTCGGCGACTCGCTGAGGGTGGGCGACATCGCCCCGCCGAAGGGCGTCACCATCCTCACGCCTGCCGACGAGAGCGTCGTCGGCGTCGTCACGCCGCAAGCCCGTGTGGTCGAGGAGGAGGTCGTCGCAGTCGCCGAGGCTGAGGCCGCGGCCGCGGCGGAGGGCGCCGCGGAGGCCCCCGCAGAGAAGCCAGTGGAGGAGGGTGGCGAGGGCTAACCGGCGTTGGCCCGCCCTCGCATCGCCTACGCTTTCGCCCGTGACCTGGCTCGTGGCCGGCCTTGGCAATCCCGGTGAGCGCTACGCGAAGACGCGTCACAACGTCGGCGTGATGGTCGTCGGCGAGCTCGCGCGCCGCTTCGGCGAGCGCTTCCGCAAGGCGCGGCTCATCCCTGCCGACGTCGCCGAGATCAAGGTCGACCGCTCGCGCGTCGTCCTTGCCAGGAGTCACGGTTGGATGAACGAATCGGGCCCCGCCTACGCCTCGCTCGCGAAGAGGCACCGCGTCGCGCCCGATCACGTAATCGCGATCCACGACGATCTGGACCTCGCGTTCGGCGCGCTCCGCGTGAAGGTCGGCGGCTCGACCGCCGGCCACCGAGGGCTCGACTCGCTGGTCGGTGCCCTTCGGTCCCTCGAGTTCAACCGGGTGCGCTTGGGAATCGGACGGCCGCCGGGACGGCAGGACCCCGTCGATTTCGTGCTCGGGCCCTTCGCGAGGCGCGAGGAGGCCGACGTGGGGATCCTGGTGAGCGACGCGGCCGACGCCGTCGTCTCGCTGGTCAGTGAAGGCCTCCAGGCCACCCAGGATCGATTCAACCGCTCCGAACCTCGCGCCTGATCCTTCGGCGCTGGGCGTTCGCCCTAACGGGAATCGGGTAGCGGGGGACCGAGCGACCGTCGGAGTACCTCCTCGGTGTCGGTCCACGTTCGAGACCCGTGACTGATGTAGCCCGAACGCCCGACGACGATGATTTCCGGAGGAGGTGGTGATGTGGATGCGGCAGGGCACCCTCCGCATCGTTGCTCGCTCCGCCACGCCGGCCGCTCGTCTCATTGGAGCAAGCGCCTCAGCGGGTGTCGAGTGGAAAGCATGAACGCGTCGGCCGCGACGGAAAGGAGGACGCCTGTGCGTATGCGCAAGGTCATCTACGCGCTCGGGTGGCTGGCCGCCCTCGCCTTCGCGATCGGCATGCCGATCACCCAAGGCTGGAAGGTGTAGCAGATCATCGGACTTTGCCGCTCTCGGCGGACTCTGCGCTGACAGGGATTCCGCCGGGGGCGGCGGGGCATCGGCTGATGTCAAGGAGGCCGCCGCCGCGGCGCCCTTGGCTGCCTGTCGCGATCGCTGGGTTGTCCGACTAGGCACCTCACGAGTGGTCGCAGTCGGCCGGTAGACTCCATCGCAAGGCCCGTCGCAGCGCGACGAGGCCTATTCGCGCTGCCCGGAGGGGTCTCCGGGAGCGGGAAGGAGCGCGGTGGAGTTCCAGGGGCTGCTCGACAAGGTGATCGGATCGGAGCCATTCGAACGGCTCCTCGTCGAGCGCGCCCGGCCGATCGTCGCCCGAGCGGAAGTGGGTCATGACTTCCTCCTCGCGGCGCTCGCGAGGGCGCTCGACTCTCCGGTCTTGGTGGTGACTCCCGGACCGCGAGAGGCCGAAGTGCTGGCGCGTGGCGCCGCTGCGCTGCTCGGACCCGATCGCGCCGCGCTGTTGCCGGCATGGGAAGCCCTCCCCTACGAGGGGATAAGCCCGTCGCCCGAGACGGCGGCGCGTCGAGCACGGGCGGCGCGGGCGCTTCGCCACGCGGCCGGCCCGTTCGTCTTGGTGGCACCGGCTCATGCTGCGCTGCAAGGCATCGTGCCGACCCTCGGCGACATCGAACCCATCGTGGTCGTGCGTGGAAGCGAGACGGCGCCCGACGTTCTCGCCGAGGGTCTGGTCGGGCTCGGCTACACGCGCGTCGCCGTCGTGGAGCACCGTGGTGAGTTCGCAGTCCGGGGCGGGATCGTCGATGTCTTCCCGGGGACCGCCAGGCGTCCGGTCCGCGCGGAGCTCGACGGGGACGTGATCGAATCCCTTCGCGAGTTCGTCCCCGCCACTCAGCTTTCGACCCAGCCGGTCCCGTTCGCCGAGCTTCATCCGGTGCGTGAGCTGATCGAGACGGATGAGCTCCGCGCGAGGGCGGCCGGGCTTGCGCCGAAGTACCTCGGCCGCTTCCGCGACTCACTGGCGCGCTTCGCCGACGGTCTCTCGTTCGAGGGGATGGAGTCCCTGGCGCCGTTCCTGTTCGACCGACTCCCCGTGGTCGCCGATCTCCTTCCAAGCGGCGCCTGGGTCGTGGTCGAGCAGGCGCGCCGAACCGCCGACCGCGCTCGCCGTGCTATCGAGGAGGCCGCGGCGCTCGCGCAGGCCTCAGACTGGCCGGGCCCACCCGTCGTGTCGCCGCTCGACCAAGCCCTCGGCGATCGGACGCGTCTTGACCTGACCGAGTTCGCCGAGGGGATCGACCTGCAGCTCCAAGGATGGGGCACCGCGCAGGGCAATGCGCCGGAGCTGGCTCGGCGCTTGGCCGATCTCTCGAGCCGGGGCTACGACGTCGTCGTCGCGGCCCCCGGCCGTGGGAGCCTAGAACGCGCGCGCGAGATCGTTGCCGAGCACGGCCTTGCGATCCGAGACGCCGGACCCGCAGTCGGGGTGGAGGCCGAGCTCGCAGGCGGATTCGTCTTCTCTCCCGGCAGGCTCGCGGTCGCGACGGAGGAGGACCTATTCGGCAGCCGCCGCCACACGCGGAGCGCCCCACGGGTCACCTCGAGACGCGCCGACGCCGTCGCCCTGGAGCTCTCGCCCGGCGACTACGCCGTGCATCGCATCCACGGCGCCGGCCGCTACGTGGGGATCATGCGCCGCGCCGTGTCCGGCGCGGAACGCGACTACATGGTGCTCGAGTACGCGGCCGGGGACAGGCTGTCCGTCCCGACCGACCAGATCGGGATGGTTGCGAAGTACGTCGGGGGCGAGCGCCCGAAGGTCTCCCGGCTGGGCACCAACGACTGGGTGAGGACTACGACACGCGTGAAGCGCGCCGTGCGCGACAT
>JBFMCN010000074.1:0-8046 GCA_040754475.1 Actinomycetota bacterium
TGGATCATCGCCTGAAGGTCAGCAAGCTCAGGGTTAGTGGTGGGCAAGGGTGCTCCCTGGTCTGCGGTTCTGCATCCCCCATCGTCCCTGGGCATTCGAGGCTTAAGTCACAAAAGCGTGCCCAGGCCCGCCGCCGCCTTCGGCGGCTGGGCACCGCTCGGTGGCACCCCTGCGGGCGCTCGCCTGGTCAGCCCTGAGGTCGCTGTCCACGTTCGCGGCCCCCGGCGCGCTTCCCCTCTCCTATCCCTACGCTCTATTGACGGTTGAAACCGGCCGATGGGATAGTGGCCGACGCCCGGTCGCACAGGCGGGCGGGGGTTCGCCCCCGGGTTGGAAGGAGCTGCGCTGGCGGACATAGAGGTCGGAGCGGTCGTCGATGGGACCGTGAGCCGCATCACCCCGTACGGGGCCTTCCTCACACTGGAGGGCGGCAGGGTTGGTCTCGTGCACATATCCGAGATCGACCGGAACTACGTCAAGGACGTTCACGATCACCTGCGCGAGACCGACGTCGTCAAGGCCAAGGTCATCGCCATCAAAGAGGACGGCAAGATCGATCTGTCGATCAAGGCCCTGCAGGATCCCGCGCCGGCGAGGCCCAGACGGGGCGCCGATCCGGGGTTCGAGGCGATGCTGAAGAAGTTCATGCGCCAGAGCGAGGAGCGCCAGGTGGACTTCAAGCGCGCCGTCGAGCACAAGCGCAAGTAGCGCCCCCCGTGGGCGAGTTGCACTCCAAGGACGTCGACACGATCCGCGAGCAGCTCGGCCGCGAGCCCTCGGTCCCTTTCGAGGTCTCGGCGCGCTGTCCCGGCGGCCACCCGCTCGTGATCCGAAACCGTCCATACGACGCGGGCGGCAAGCCGTTCCCGACGCTCTACTGGCTCACCTGTCCTGAGGCCGCGAAGCGCGTCTCGACCCTGGAGTCCGAGGGCTGGATCGGACGGCTCAACGAGCGCGCCGAGGTGGAGGAGCGCTTCGCCGCCGCGCTCGACTCGGCGCACGACGAGTATGCGCGGGAGCGCGCTCGCACGACCCCCGCTGCGTTCGGGCTGGGCGGCGTAGGCGGAACGCGCACAGGCGTGAAGTGCCTCCACGCGCATTACGCGAACCACCTCGCCGGCGGCGACGACCCGGTTGGGGCATGGGTGGCCGGCGAGGTCGAGCCGATCCACGATGAGGTTCCGGGGCGGGTCGCCACTGTGGACATCGGAACGAACTCGGTCCGGCTGCTGGTGGCCTCGAAGCGCGAGGACGGCGGGCTCGACGAGTTCGCCCGAGACGTGGTCATCACAAGGATCGGGAAAGGGGTGGACAGGACGGGCCGGATCGACCCCGAGGCGCTCGGGCGGACGGTCGACGTGCTCGCCAGATACTGCCGCCGCGCGCGCGCTCTTCACGCCGGGCGCATCCGCGTCTCGGCCACCAGCGGCGTGCGGGACGCATCCAACGGCGTGGAACTGGAACGGGCCGTCCGGGGCCTTGCCGGATCCGAGCTGGAGGTGATCTCGGGGGAGAAGGAGGGCGAGCTCGCGTTCCTCGGCTCCACGCGCGGCCTGGAGGCGCCGGCCCCCTTCCTGGTTGTCGACATCGGCGGCGGCTCGACCGAGTTCGTCCTCGGCACGGAGTCCCCGGCCGCCGCGTTCTCCGCCCGGATCGGGAGCGTCCGGCTCACGGAGCGGTTCGTGCGCGACGATCCCCCGGCCTCCGCCGAGCTCGACGCGGCGAGGAGCCTGATCGCAACGACGCTGGCCGAGGTCGAACGTGCGGTCCCGGTCCGCAGCGCCGCGACCCTGGTCGCGGTGGCAGGGACGGCCACCACGGTTCAGGCGATCGCGCTCGGGCTCGAGACCTACGAGCCGGAGGCCACCCACCGGACGACGCTGTCGGTGGCCGACGCCGAGCGGATCCTCGGAGATCTGGCGCGTATGTCGAACGACGAGCGGGCGGCCATCCCCATCATGCCGCCCGGCCGAGGGGATGTCATCGTCTGCGGTGCTCTTATCCTCGTGGAAGTCTTGCGCCGCTTTGGTTTCGAGCATGCGCTCGTCTCGGAGACCGACCTGTTGGACGGACTCGCGTTCGAGATGCTCCGGACACGGTAACCTTCGCGCCGTGTCCAAGAAGAGCCGCGAACGGCATCTGGCCAAGCAGGCCGCGCGCCGCCAGGCGGAGAGGCGGGAGAAGCGGCGTCAGCGCTCAACGGCGATCGGAATCGGGGTCGGTCTCGGCGCCGCCGTGATCGCGGTCCTCGCCGTAGCCCTCACGAGAGGCGGCAACGAGGCGGCCTCCCCGTCCTCCTCGGCCTCGCCCACCCCGGAGGCTGTCGCATGTGGCGCGAAGGTGCCGAAGGCCGCCGCGGTGACGAAACCGCAGTTTGGCTCGATGCCGCCGATGCGGATCGACACCGACAGGACTTACATTGCGACGCTCAAGACCTCCTGCGGCACCATCGTGGTCGGGCTGGACGCGGCGCGGGCGCCGGAGACCGTCAACAGCTTCGTGTTCTTGGCCAGGAAAGGCTTCTTCGACGGCACGCGGTTCCACCGGCTGGATACGAGCATCGACGTCATCCAGGGGGGAGACCCGACGGGCACCGGCACGGGTGGCCCCGGCTACACGATCCCCAACGAGGCGTCCGGCGCCGAGAAGTACACGCCGGGCGTCGTGGCCATGGCGAGGGGGCAGGACCCGAACAGCGGCGGCAGCCAGTTCTTCATCGTCACCGGCCCGAAGGGCAAGACGCTCCCGCCCGACTACACGATCTTCGGGCGTGTGATCGAAGGGCTGGACGTCGCGCAGCGGATCCAGGATCTGCCGATCCGTGATCCGAGCGCCGGCTTCTCGGGGCAGCAGCCGCGGCGGCCCGTCTACATAGAGAAGGTGACGATCACCGTCAGTCGAACTTGAGTCGGACGGCTCGAGCCGCCGGTCTGAGTCTGATATCATCTCGATAGCGTTGCGATATCGAGGAGGTCTCGGTGCAAACCCCGAGCAAGGAACACTCGGCGCGGACGCTTCCCGGTTTCCTGATGCTGCTCGTGGTGATCGCGTGCCACGTCGGCGGGGTGGTTCTGTTCGTCCGGACGATCGCCGACGCGGCCAGTCGCGGCGAACCCACGGGCGCGACGGGTCTTGGTCTGATCCTCGCGGTGCTTCTGATGTTGTTGGGGGTCTTCCTCAGCCTGGGGCTGTTCATCGTCCAGCCCAACCAGGGCAGAGTGCTCATCCTGTTCGGACGCTACATCGGCACCGTCCGGCGGGACGGCTGGTTCTGGGCGAACCCGTTCACGGTCGGCGCGAGGCGAAGGATCTCGCTGCGGATCCGCAACTTCAACACCGAGACGGCGAAGGTGAACGACGAGCGAGGCAACCCGGTGGAGATCGCGGCCGTCGTCGTGTGGCGAGTGGTCGACACGGCTCGAGCGGTCTTCGACGTCGACGACTTCGAGCACTACGTCGCGATCCAGAGCGAGACGGCGGTCCGGCACCTTGCGACGCTGTATCCCTACGACAGCTACGAGGAAGGCACGCTGTCGCTGTCGGGGACCGTCGACGAGGTGTCGCATGCACTCCAGACCGAGCTCGAGGAACGGCTTGCGCACGCCGGGGTCGAGGTCGTCGAGGCGCGTCTGTCCCACCTGTCGTACGCGCCGGAGATCGCCGGCGCCATGCTCCGGCGTCAGCAGGCGACGGCCATCGTCGCCGCGCGGCAGAAGATGGTCGAAGGCGCGGTCGGCATGGTGGACATGGCGCTGAACATGCTCGCGCGGGAGCACATCGTGGAGCTCGACGAGGAGCGCAAGGCCGCGATGATCTCCAACCTCCTGGTCGTGCTCACGGGGGAGCAAGCGGCCCAGCCGGTCCTGAACGCCGGAACGCTGTACCAGTAGGCCGGCGGGCTCGTGGGCAAGCGGAAGACCTTCCCGCTTCGGATCAGCCCCGGGCTCTACTCGGTCCTCGAGCGCTGGGCGTCGGATGAGCTGCGCAGCGTCAACGCGCAGATCGAGTACCTGCTCGTCGAGGCCACTCGGCGAGCAGGGCGGGACCGCCCAACCTCCGGCGGAAGTGAGGCGGGCGAGCGCCGTGAGCCCTACGATTAGGTGGCGTCATCGGCTGGCGCCCGGGTGTCGGAACTGGCAGACGACGGTGCCTTAAAAGCACCCGCCCCGCGAGGGGCGTGTGGGTTCGAGTCCCACCCCGGGCACGTGACCGGCTCGCACGTGGAACGGAACGCCGCTTCGCGCGATCGCCTTCGAGCGTTGGCGGAGGGTGCCGACGAGGGCGACCTGCAGAGTCCCCTCGGTGACGGTTGGACCGTCGCGGCCGTTCTTGCGCATCTGGCCTTCTGGGACGGCTGGGTCCGGGCTCGCTGGGATCTGTACGCGAGAGACGGCGTCATCGAGGACCTTCCGGACGGCGTCGTCGATCTCACCAACGCCGCGGGTCTGCCTCAGTGGCTCGCCCTCGCTCCGCGCCGATGCGCCGAGCTCGCCGTCGACGAGGCGGAGGCCGTCGACGACCTGATCGCGCGGCTTCCGCTGACTGCGGTGGAGCACGTCGTCACAACGGGTCGGTCGGCCATGATCGACCGGTCGCTGCACCGCTCTTCGCATCTCGACGACATCGAGCGAGCCATCGCCAGAGGCTGAGTGGGCGGAAGGCTCGCCGGCGGCGAGCGGGATGAGCTCTCGACACTGACCCTTCGGCAGAGTCGGCAAGTTGCCCAGAGGTGACGGCGGAGGCTATAGTGGGACTTCGTATGGGACTTAGGGCGGGAGAAGACAGGTGGCACGCACTCACGTAGTCATGTCCGATGAGGTGCTCGGGCGGATCGATCGGCGAGTAGGAGCGCGGGGTCGCAGTCGGTTCGTCGAGGAGGCGGCGCTGGAGAAGCTTGCGCGCCTGGAGTTGGAGGAGACCCTTCATGCGACCAAGGGCATCGCCCGAGGGAAGGGCTACGAGCACTGGGACGACCGGGATTCCACCGTCGCCTGGGTGCGAGAGGCTAGACGCGCCGACCGGATGTCGTGACCCGATACCTTCTCGACACGACGGTTCTCGTTGCACACCTGCGAGGGGACGAAGAAGTCACCGGCTTCATCCTCGACGTCATCTCACGTGGGCACATCGCGTGCGTGACCTGTGTCAACGTCGCAGAGATCGAGCGGGGGATCCGACCGAAGGAGCGGAAGGCCGCGGCGGCTCTGCTGAATAGGCTTGCGTTCCTCGTCACGACCGAGGAAGCGGCGGTCCGGGCAGGTCGCTACCAGTCCGAGTTCGAGAGACGCGGTCGGACTATCCATCTTGCCGACGCGCTCGTGGCCGGCACCGCCCGCGTTCACGGAGCCGTCCTGGTGACGGACAACGTCGCCGACTTCCCCATGGGTGACCTGCGAGTCCAGCGTCCAGCTCCGCCGGAGGTCGGTTCAGATCGGTGAGCGGCGAGCGCCCGAGGCGGCGCGCTACCCGGGATGGGGCGGGGCGCTCGTCGCAACGTGCGCCAGCGGTGGGTTGGCGCGATCGCGATCCGAAAGGACCGGATCGGCGACCGGCCAATCGATGCCCACGTCCGGGTCGTTCCAGGCAAGGCCGTGCTCGTCCTCGCCGGTGTAGTAGGCATCCACGAAGTAGAGCAGCCGCACCTCGCTCAGCGCGCAGAACCCGTGCGCGACACCCGACGGGATGTACAGGCCGGTCCGCTCGCGGTCGGCATCGATCGCGATCTCCGCTTTGTGGCCCCGGGTGGGCGAGTCATCGCGCAGGTCGAACAGCCCCACGAACGCGATCCCCGAGACGAAGCACCAGTAGTCGGCCTGCCGCAGGTGGAAGTGAAGGCCCCGGAGCACGTTCGGCTGAGAGCGCGAGAGGTTGGCCTGGACCATCTCGCGGCTCTCGGGGAGCCACTCGCGACGGAAGACCTCGGTGAGGGACCCCCGGGGGTCGTCGTGCGGCTCGAGCGACACGAGGTGAACTCCGGCGAGGCCGGTTGCCGATACCTTGGTCATGGAACCCTCCGTGCCGTCGACGGGTCGAACCGGCACGAACAGGATAAGGGCGATGCGCTTCCGTACCACGCATCGGCAGGGCAAATGCTTGCCCCGGCGTGGGGCGGCACACGCATCACCGTTGGGGGGCGGGTGGTGTCTCAGTTTGAACCTCGGGGCCCATAGGCCCGTGGGATACTCGGGTTGATGGCTAACCCCAAGCGTCCACGCGATCCGAACCAGCGAGCCAAGCTCATCGTGGACATCGCCACGGGCGAGTCAGGCGAGCCGAAAGGGCCCGCGGAGAAGTCCGCAGCAGCCGAGTTGGGGCGTCGTGGCGGGCTGAAAGGCGGAAAGGCGCGAGCCGCGAGGCTATCGCCCGCCGAACGGTCCGAGGCTGCCCGCAGGGCTGCCAATGCCCGGTGGTCACGCGACGCGTAGGTGACTCCAGCTAGTCAGTTCGGTCAAGTGTCGGCGGTTGACCCCGAGATCCCTTGCAACGTTCTCAGTTCCTCCGTTGGCCTCCACGAGCTGAGGCAGCAGTTGCCCATATACGGGCGGGAAGGCACCCGGCTCGTTCTTCCGCCACTTGCACTTGGACATCTGGATCTGTAGCGCCCGGTAGCGCTGGTCATCGATGCGGTCGAGTTCATAAGCGCGGGAGACAAGGGCGGAGATAGCCATGCCCCAGGTGGACTTCAGGGCAATAAGGTCCCGCATTTGCGGATACGGAGGCATTGCAAGCTCAAACTCCGATTGCGGCATCAGTAAGGCGCCTGCGAAGCGGTTCGCTTCATGCTCGGAGTTCTCGGTGCTGCGAATGTGCAAGAGAAGATGGGCAATCTCGTGCGCGAGGGTGAATCGGAATCGGTCGCCCGGAATACTCGGCGAGACGCCGATCACGGGGACACCGTTCACCCACGCAGATAGGCCATCGATCCCTCGGAGGGCCGTCATCGGGATCAGGCAGACGCCGGCTCGCTCAATGGTCGTGGTCAGGTTGCGAATCGGTCCGCTCTCCTCATGCTGGAGAAGGTAGCGGACCTCGACCGCCAGCTCCTCGATCTCGTCGATCTGACTGGGCGGAGGCAGCTTCTCCAGCGTCATCCGGGGCGCCCGCTCGGTACGGTCGCGGAGTTCGAGAAAGACCTCCCCCGCGAGTCTCAATAGCTCCTGTGCGCGCCCCTTGGCGGCAACCGATGTGGATGCCTTATGCCTATGCAGGGGTGGCGACATCTCGGGAAGGACGAAACGCTCCGGCGCGTACCCGAGCACGGTGAGATCACCCGAGAAGGTCCGGCGACCGCCTTCAACAGCCGAGACCATCTGCGTGGAGATACCAAGGATCTCCGCAAGCTGCCCCTGGTTGATGCCTTCGATGGCGCGATAGGCCCGGAGCCGGTTCATTACCCCTCGCTCCCTCCTTCTTCTTCCTCCTCCTTGCCCAGGTCGCCGAGTTCCTCGAAGGGATTGCCGTGCGCTTCCTGATCGAACGGTTTTCCCTCAGCGGTGGCATAGGACCAAGTCGCGATGAAGGTCGGCCTACCCGACGATTCGAGATGGGTGCGGCCGCGAGAATGTCGCGTCCCGACGACGGACAGGTCCAGCCCCCCTCGGTGGAACCGGTAGACGATCATCACCACGTCGCTCTTGAGGTACTGGTTGGCATCGAAAAGTGACCGCTGGAGCACCACCTGCTCGATAGCGTTCGCCGCGTGGCTCCGGAGCAGGTAGGACCGACCGGTCTGCCGATCAAAGAACTGGACTCGGCCGAACTGCACGAAGTCTTCCGCCAAGTCGTACTGCTCGTGCTCGGCCAAGGCAACCTGGACAATCGACCGCAGGTGATGCACCTTCGCCATGTGGGTCGGAGGGTAGTTGTGGTGCTCGTCCCGGAACGACAGGCTGTATGCCCACGTCGCGAAGTAGGCATCGTTCAGGATCATCGCGACCCGCTCTAGCTGGTTCTCGTCCATGTGTGGCATACTACAACATTCGTGGTGGAGATTCCACACAGGATGTTGCATTTCGTGAGCGGTCACGTATAATGTTCAGTATGAAC
>JBFMCN010000075.1:0-3066 GCA_040754475.1 Actinomycetota bacterium
TCGACGTTGCAGTTGCGCCATAACAGCATGACGGTCATGGCAGCCTTCTTCTGACTGATCCCCAGGAACGAATCCAGCCGTTCCTGGAGCTCCCGGGCGGTCGGGCGGTCGCCCCAGATTGCCTCGGCTTGCCCCCCGAACTCCTCGACAACCCTCCGGGCGGCCTCGAGGGTCCACAGCGGCATCTTGTTCACGTAGCGGTGCAGCGCCGGGCGCCGCCCGATGGCCTCGGCGACGGCTTGTGGCTCTCGCAGCATGCGGAGCGGGTCGAGGTGGCCGAGCCGGCGCTTCAGCTCGAGCGGTGCGCCCCAGGCCTTGCCGTACGCAACCTGCTGGTCGAACAGCACCGCGAGCAGGAAAGCGAATCCGTTCTCGTGTACCAACCGGTCGGGCCTCTCGTCCTCGGTCAGCTTGCCGATGCCGCGCCGGAGGGGGCCGCTCATCTCCTCTTCGAAGTGGACGAGCTCGCGCGCGATGGCGAGCTTGCGCTCTCGCGGGATCGGCTCGAAATCGCCGGGCGAGGCAGCCAGCGTTGTTGGGCGAGGAGGTGATGGAGGCCGGGATCCCCCGCCCGTTGCTGGTCCTTCCCCTCTGGCGCGGAGGACTGCGAGTCGGGCCCACGACTCGAGGTCGTCTTCAGGCACCTTCACCGCGAGCCCCCACGGGCTGTACGGGGCGTCGATCTCGTCGCGGTGGACCACGATCTCGAAGCCCTCGTGCCCGGGCGGGATCTCCGCCGGTGCGCGGGCCATCTTGCGGTCCGGTCCCTTGATCCGACACAGGAGCGCGCCGGATTGCCCGTAGTCATCGGCCTCCACACCCTCGACGACCGGCTGGCCGTCCAGCCAGGTCACCGAGTGGACACGTTGCCGCCCGTACACGTCCCGAGCCCCGATCCCGTGCCGGAATCGTCTGCGACGGCCCTCGACCACGACCGTGCCCTCCCAGCCGTGGTCGAAGGATTCCGTGTCCACCGGCCAGCGGAACTCGAAGGGTCCAGTCTGCCGGATGTTCCGCAGCTCGAGGTTCACAGGCAGCCCTCTTCCTTGTAGAAACGGAGGCGTCTCCCGAGGCCGAGTCCTTCCAGGGGCTTCTCGACTATTGCACCCGAGTGGACGAGCCCGTCCGCTACGCCGAAGTCGACGTAGGGAGCTCCGGCGTGCAACTCGAAGGTGATCCCTCGGAGATCCCCTAGTTCGGCGTGCAACTGCGCCAGCACTCGTGCGCTCCACGCGCGACGCTGCGCCCGCGAGGCGTCGTTCAGGGTCTGGTTGTAGGGCTCCAGCACTTGCTCGGGCTTGACTAGGCCGTGCTTGGCGGAGAGGACGAACCAGCGGTCGCACGTCCGTTCCACGTGGCAGCGGGCCCCGCGGAAGAGCGCGGACTTCGAGTACAAGTCGCGGGCCTGGGCGGCGTGATCGAGCTTTGCCTTCGAGCAGCTCACCAGGCCGACGCGCACCTTAGCTCCCTTCAGCGGGATGCTACGCGGTCACGCCGACACGGGCGAACCCGCGACAGCGGTATCAGGGGCGGGGGTCCCGCTCTGTTCGGTGGCCAGCCCGCCTCCCCGCGCTTGCTGGCGTGTCAGCGCCCCGTGGAAGGATCACCCGGATGATGTGGGCACCGCTCCGCCTGTGGCTCGGGGCGCGGACCAGGCCGCCTCTCGTTCCAGCTTGTCATCAGATGCGCATCGATCTACCATCACGCATCATGGCTCGAACCACGATTGACATCGACGCGGCCGTGCTTCGCGAGCTCAAGAAGCGCCAGAGGCGGGAAGGGAAGACGCTCGGGCAGCTCGTCTCTGAGCTGCTTGCCGGCGCCCTCCGCCAGAACCAGGAGCCGGCGCCCATTCCTTTCGCTTGGACCTCGAAGGAGATGAAGGCCCGCGTCGATCTCGAGGACAAGGAAGCCGTTCGCCGGGCACTCGAGCAGACGTGAGCGTCACCCTCGACGCCAACCTGCTCCTCTATGCCTCCGACGAGGCCACCCCGTTCCATGAGCGAGCCCGGCAACTCCTCGTCCAGGTCGCCGCCGGGCCCGACATCGTCTACCTGTTCTGGCCGACGGTGATGGCGTACCTGAGGCTTGCGACACACCCCGCCGTGTTCGAACGCCCGCTCCCGCCGGAGAATGCGGTCGCGAACGTCGAGGCCCTTCTCGCGCTTTCGCACGTGCAGAGCCCCGGCGAGCAGGAGCGCTTCTGGGAGGTGTACCGGCGGGTGGCTGACGACGCGGACGCGCGCGGGAACCTCGTGCCGGACGCGCACCTCGTCTCCCTGATGATCGAGAACGGCGTCCGTGCGATCTGGACGCACGGCCGCGACTACCGACGGTTCAGCGACATCGAGGTTCGCGACCCGTTCGCGTAGCGCGCCGCGTTTCGGCGACACCGACGGGCAATCACGGCCAGAAGGCTGCGACTCAACGCCACTGGTTGGCTCTCACCTTGCACGCAGCCTGCGGGCGCTTCCGCGAGGGTGCTCAGGCGCTGGGGCGCCGCCAGCTCCGGCCGTAACACGGCGGTGGGCCAGCTCCTCTCCCACGGCGAGGGCGTATCGCTCCACAGTGGAGATCCGCGGGTCGGCATCGCCACCCTCGACGCGGGCGAGTGCAGACTGGGAGGTCCCCATCCTGGCGGCCACTGCCGTTTGGCTGAGCCCGAGCTCACGCCTCCGGTCCGCGAGCGACCGGAGGAGAGCTCGCGCTCTGACCGCGGCATCAACCATGTCGGGGAAAGCGGGGTTCTCCTTCGTTCGCTTCTCGACGATCTCGTCCAGAAAGTCCCTCGCCATGGGCGCACCTCCAAGCCGATTCTCCCATATCGGATACGAGATGCCCAATAGGCTATTCGCGCCGACGACCCCGCTCGACCACATAGCGGTCCAGCAGGCGCGCCTGAAGGTCGGCTGGATCGATGGGACATCGGCAATCCGGGAGTTCAGGGGTCGGCAGATCGGGAGGCAACGTGTGTGCGCACGCTGCCGAGCTGCGATTCCGTCGCCCGTCAGTCCTCGGCCGGGACGGCGTGGATCGAGGGTACGTACGGAGGGGGCTCCGGGGTGG
>JBFMCN010000076.1:0-12748 GCA_040754475.1 Actinomycetota bacterium
AGCAACGCGTTGCGGAAGGCGTGGCGGCGGACGATCCGGCGGTCCCGGAGACCCTTGGCCCGAGCGGTGAGGATGTAGTCCTCACCGAGCGTCTCCAGCATCGAGGAACGGGCGATGATCGTGTACTCGCCGAACAGGACGAGTCCTAAGGTCATGGAGGGCAGGATCATGTGCTTCAGCACGTCTGCGAAGTGCTGCCACGCCGTCGGATTCAACAGGAAGGGATCTTCCCGCCCGCCCGACGGAAGGATCCCCGCGAATAGCAGGAGCATCATGAGCCCGAGCCATTGTGTCGGCATCGAGTAGAAGAGCAGGCCCGCGGTGATACCGCCTTTGTCGACGAAGGTACCTCGTCGCCAAGCCGCGACGACGCCTACGGCGGTGCCCACGACGATCGCGAAGAGCTCGCCGAGAAGCACCATCGGGATCGTGTTGGCGAGAGCTCTCGCCAGCTCGCTGCGGACCGGCTCCTGTGTGGCGAACGAGATCCCCAGGTTGCCTCGGCCGAGCTGTCCTAGGTAGATCACGTACTGTTCCCACTTGGACTTGTCGAGCCCGAACTCGCGCTTCAGCTCCGCTCGAAGTTCTTGGCTGGCGCCGGGGACCCTGGCGACGTTCGCGATGGCCGTTCCCGGGGCCAGCCTGAACAACACGAAGTTCAACGTGATGGCGACGAAGACCGTCACGAGCGCGAAGATGGCGCGCTTGATTACGTAGTCAGCGCCGCCTCGCATGAGGCGTCAGCCCTCTCCTTGCTCCTAGCCGACCTTGTGGACCTGCTCCAGCGTCAGCTTGGATGTCGAGTTGATGGAACCCAGGGGGTTCTGAACGAATCCGTCCCAGGCCGCCGAGTGGGCCTCCAGCGCGTTGACGTAGTAGAAGACGATGTACGGAGCGTCGTCGAACGCGATCTGCTGCATCTCGTTGATGATCCGCTGACGATCCTGGGTCTTCACGGCCTTGCCCTGTTCGTTGTAGAGCCGGTCGTACTCGGCGCTGCAGTAGCCGGTGTCGCTCCAGCCGCCCAGCTGGTCGCAGGCGAGCACCGAGAGGATGAAGTCCGGGTCGACCACCGGGAACCAGTCCCAGATGGCCAGATCGAACTCGTCGTAGGTGTTGTTCGCACCGGTGATGGCGACCCAGGCGGCGTCGCCGTCCATGGCCTTCTCGTTGACCTTCACGCCGACCGCGTCCAGTCCCTGCTGGACGATCCCGAACAAGCGATCGGCGCCCGTCAGGATGTTCGGGATGATGATGTCGTACTCCATGCGGTGACCGTTGGCGATCCGCACGCCGTCCGAACCCCTCTTGAACCCCAGCTCGTCGAGCATCTGGTTGGCGAGAGCAGGGTCGTAGGTCGGCGGTTCGATGTCCGGGTTCCGCCACTTGGCCGTCGCGGGCGGGATGATCGTGGATCCCACCTCCGCGTGACCGAGCCAGATCGTGTCGACCATCTCCTGCATGTCGATCGCGTGCGCGAACGCGGCTCGAAGCTTGGGGTCGAGGATCTCTTCGTGCAGAGGCTTGTGGCTGTTGAAGATCAGGTCGTAGAACTCCATTCCCGAGTACTCGTCCACGACCAGGTCCGGGTTGGCCTTGATCGTCTCGATCGTCTGGGGTGGGACGGTCGTGATCATGTCGAGCTCGTCGTTGAGCAGCGCCGTGACCATCGCGTCGTCGTTCGTGAACCACTTGATCCCGAACGCCTCGATCATCGGCTTGGGCCCGTAGTAGTCCGGGTTGACGGTGAACCGGGCGAAGTCGCCCTTCGAGTAGGCATCGAGCACGAACGGCCCCCCAGAGACGATCGGCGCGTCGTTGGAGAAGAGCTTCAGGTCCTTGCCGTCGTTGCCCTCGTGCTGCGACCAGACGTGCTCCGGCAGCACATAGATCTGGTTCAGCTGTGAGAGCGCCCAGTCGGTGTTGACGGGGGCGTCGTAGTTGACAACCAGCGTCGTGTCGTCGGGGGCTTCCACCGACGAGATGTGCTTGGCGTAGCCGCCCATCATCGCCGTGGGTCCCGGGTACTTGAGGATGAGGTTGATCGTGTAGGCGGCGTCGTTCGCTGTGAGCGGCGCGCCGTCCGACCATTTCCCGTCGCTCTCAGTATGGAAGGTGATCTGCGTGCCGTCGGGGGAGACGTCCCAACTGGTGGCGAAGTCGGGGATCGCGTCCAGGTCCTCGTCGTACTGGATGAGGACCGGGTAGATGTAGAAGAACGTGATGTAGGCGTCCGTCTGGACCGCCTTGAACGGGTTCAGCGAGTCGATCTTGCTGCCTGAACCGATACGAAGGATCCCGCCGGCCACCGGTGTGCCGGACCCCTCTGTGCCGTCCTCACCGCCGCCGCATCCGGCGGCGAGCAATGCAGACACGGCGAGGACTGCGCCGATCCGAAGGAGCTTCCTCATCCCGTTCGACCCCCCCTCGCGCGCCGACGCGCCGCGCCGCCGCGACATCTCTACCCGTGACGCTTCGTGTGCCCATTCTGCTCCACTGCGCACGTTCGCGTCGCCCGGGTTGCGCGTCATGTGAACACGATCGCTCCGGACGAGCTCAGTCCAGCTTCTCGCGCGGCTCCCACCTAACCGGAAGGGGTTTGCCGCGGAGCTCTCGGACGAAGGACACGCACTCGCTCACGGCCTGGGCGAGTAGCACCCTTCCCTTCTCGGCCGTGGCCTTTGTCGGATCGCCGTGAATGCCCGTATGGCTGATCGCGTTCCACCACGGCATGAACTTCAGCGGACCGTCGGACCAGTCCATCCAGGCGTTCGGGCCTTCCGGGAACGAGTTCTCGTCGACCGCCTTGTCCATGAATACCGCGTCCGGGTCGATGTGGAGGTAGATGGAGGTCTCGAGCTCGCACGCGTGGCCCATGCCGCCTATCTCCGAGTCGCGAACCTCCTCGATCACCTTCACCGATTCGGGGCTCGTGAGGTAGAAGGCCCCGGCAGCGAGCACGTTCGGGTACTGCAGCGCGATCGATCGCACGGCCATGTCGATCAGCGGGATGTTCGAGCCGTGGCCGTTCAGGAAGAGGATCCGCTTGAAGCCGTGGTGGCAGAGAGACGAACCGATGTCGACGCAGTAGTGCACGAACGTCTCCCACCCGATCGATATGGGACCCGGGAAGTCCATGTGGTGCGGAGTGTGTCCGTGGATCACGGGCGGGAGGAGTACGACTTCATCGGGGATCTCCTCCGCCGTGCGCCGGCAGATCTCGCTTGCGATCCGCGTGTCCGCGTCGATCGGAAGGTGCGGTCCGTGGTCCTCGAGCGTCCCGGCAGGGATCAGGCAAACTCGATCCTCGGAGACTGCCCGGCGAACCTCGGGCCAGGTCATTCGCTCGTAGAGCAGGGGATTGGTCCAGGCCATGTCGTCTCCTCGCGCGCGACTAGAGAACGCCGATCAGGTCGATCTCCTCGTACTCGTTCTCACAAGGGTTTCCCGCGGATACCCACATGCGGCCCGCCTCGAGGTCGGCGACCATCGAGAAGAGCACTGATGACGCGTCGTCACCATCGTCGGGGTTCGGGTGCTGACAGATCGCCTGCGAGCTCGGCTCGTGGTCTCGGAGGATGACCATGACCTCCTCGGGGGTTGTCGGCTGGAGCTCCGCGAGCAGCCGCGCGAGGCGGGCAAGGCGGGTGAGGCTTCCTTCCGAAGGAGGTGGCCCGAGCTTCGCGAGATCGGGATCCACGTAGTGGTTCGTGTGCGGTCCCGGGCCGTCCAGGATCGCGAGCTCGCGGCCCGTCGTCTCGACCGTGAGTGCGCTCCCTCCGGCGAACGCGAACACGTGCCCGTATCCGCCGGCCCTGAAAGGATGGCCGGCTCGCGCGGCGCCGTCCCGCCCGTTCATCGCCTCGAGGGTGTGCCTGGAGACGAGCACGCGTGGAACTCCCACGCGGTCGCCGCCCGAGGGTAGGGAGTCGACGCCCTGGGCACCCCGGTGACCGTTCATACCCACCGCCGGAAGGCAGCACGCGATGGTCGGAGACGCCACCGGAACCGAGCCGTCGTCCGGCAGGTCGATGACGACCGCCACGTTTCCGGCATCTCCCGACAGCCAATGCTCGTTGTGGCCGAGGAGGGTCACGCCGGGGGCGACGACGCTGAAGCTCGAGCAGCGCTCGATCTTCGGGCTCCTGGGCGCTGAGGGGTGGTGACCGTTCTTCTGCCGCAGGAAGGTCGCGTCGCCCTCGGGTGGCTCCAGGAACGGCTCGAGCTCTTCGAACGCGTTGATCGCGAACAGCTCGAGCACCGGCACCATCGCGCCGACGGACATCCCCTTGATCGTGGTCATGTGGCCTGGGAACTGGGCCTCGGCCGCCACCACGTATGGGGTCAACACCTCTTGGAGCTGGGTCGACGACACGCCGCGACGAGACAAGTAGCGGTGGTAGAAGTCGACCGATTCATTGATCAGGTCGCGGAGGGCGCGCCCTATCTGCTGCCCCCTGGCGTTCGGATCGCCGTCGGCATGAACGACCCTTACCTGCCCCAAGAGATCACCGTCCCTCGAAACGACCTCGCGGCGCACGATATCGTGCCGGACTGCGGGATCTGCGCAGAGGGCTGCCCGGGAGCGAACGCATCTGCGCTTCGAGCGATTCCTCTTGCGTCGACATCGGACCAACTGCGAGCATCCCGACAGAGGATAGGACGGGGAGGCCGAGCTTGGAGGCGTGGCGGCGCGCTTTGAGCGCAGATCCGCTCCCATGGCTGCTGGAGGCGGAGCTGCCGGCGGTTCGCCGGGCGGCGCTCGAGTGGCTGCTCGACGAGCCCGCCGACTCTCCGAGAGTCCGGCGAGCTCGCGCGGCGGCAATGCGTTCCGATCCGATCGCGGCGATCCTCGCCGGGCAACACCCCGATGGCTTCTGGGTCAAGCCGGGGCCTGGGTACTCACCGAAGTACACGAGCACCGTCTGGTCCCTGATGTTCCTGGAGGAGCTGGGGGCCGACGGCCGGGACAGGCGGATCGGGCGGGCGTGCGACTATGTGCTCTCGCACACACAGGCCAAGAACGGCGGATTCGGGTGGCAGGGATCGTCATCGACCGCCGTGCACTGCCTGAACGGGAACCTGCTCCGTGCGCTCATCGGGTTCGGCAGGCTGGACGACGAGCGCGTCAGGAGGTCACTCGACTGGCAGGCAAGGTCGATCACCGGTGAGGGCTTCGACGATTTCCACCCCTGGGCTACCTCCGGGCCCGGCTTCCGCTGCGGGATCAACGGGGATCTCCCGTGCGCTTGGGGGGCGATCAAGGCCCTAAGAGGGTTGGCCAAGGTCCCGACCCGGCGCCGGACCGCGATCCATCGCCGCGCGATCGCTCACGGAACCGAGTTCCTCCTGTCGCGAGACCCGGCGGTCGCCGACTACCCGACCGCGACCAAGGTGAGCGCGAACTGGCTCAAGCTGGGATTCCCATCCGCATACGTCGCCGACGTCCTGCAGAACCTCGAGGTGCTCGCCGAGCTGGGGCATGCGAAGCACCCGCGCCTCTCGAACGCGATCGACCTGGTCCTATCGAAGCAGGACGCACACGGCCGCTGGCGGAACGAGTACTCGTACCGCGGCAAGCTGTGGGTCGACTTCGAGCCGCGGGGAGGACCCAGCAGGTGGGTGACCCTGCGGGCCTGCCGGGTCCTCAAGGCCGCGCTCGCCTAGGCACCACCGCGACGCTCCGCAAGCGTCGCGGTGAGGCTCTTCCTGCCCGGGAGCTCCCTCAGGCGCCCACCGGGTGACCGCACTTGCCGCAGAAGCTCATCCCGGCCTGGAGTGCGCTCCCGCACTTCGCGCAGAACCTTGCCTCTCCGGCTTCGCCGGGCCCTTCAACCTCGGCCACCGTCGAAGGGGGCGGCGTCGGGGCGGCCGGAGGCGCAGTTGCTGCCGGGGGCGGCTGGAATCCAACCCTGGCCGCCTCCTGGGCAGGTGGCGCGGCCGGAGTCCCGACCGTCGATGGCGGTGGGGCGATCGGCGAGACGGCCGCCACGGCCGGAGCCGGTCGCTTGCGGCGGGTCAGCATCACCAGGAGGATGGCCGCAACCGCCACCGCGGCGATCGCACCGATAGCCCAGACGGGGAACCCCTCTCCACCTCCAGTGGAGGTCGGCGACGGCTCGGCAACTGGTATGTCCTCAGCCGTACCCGCCTTGGCCTGTGCGTCCGCGAGGCCCTCGGTGGCGAGCGGGTGCCCCGGATACAGGGCTAGCACTTTGTTGAACTCCGGCACGGCGGCCGTGAAGTGGTTGCCCCAGAACAGCTCCATGGCGCCCGCGAACACCTCGTCGACCGTGCCGCGCGAGGCCGCGACACCGGCGTCGGCGAGCGTGGCCTTGATGTCGTCCACTGTCCGAAGGTACTTGGCTCCGGACTCACCCGAGGACTGGATCAGCGAGAAGGAGATAAGGCCGACGACCTTGCCGGAATCGTCGACGACCGGTCCACCGCTCATCCCGCGCTGGATGTTGGCGTCCACCTCGATGAGGTTGCTGGTGCCCTGCGGCCGGACGTTGCTCACGCGGCCGAAGGCCTTGTTCGGCTCCGTCACGCCGGTCTCCAGAGCGTCGCGGGACGTGCCGGGGAATCCGAGGGCGACGACCTCGTCTCCGGCCGACAGGTCGGTCGCCGTGTCTGCGAGCTCAACCGTAGGCATGTTCGAGCCGTTCACCTGAAGGATCGCGACGTCGGTGTTCTTGAACCCGGTCGAGGCGAGAACGCGCGCCGGCATTCCCTTCGGCAGCTGCATCTGAGCGATGTCGACGGCCGAATAGACCGTCTCTATCGGCGTGATCCGGAAGGTGCAGGCCACGCCCTTGTAGCACTGCTGGAGCAGCTGGTTCTGAAACCTGACCGGCAGGGTGTACTGGTCGAACGGGCTGCTGCTCGCGCTGGGATAACTGTAGCCGTAGCCCTCCAGGACGAGCCGGTTCGCGGCGTAGTTGCGCATGCTCTGCTGGTCAGGCTCGACGACGTGGCTGGCCGTAACGACCACGCCGTCCGGCGAGACGACGAAGCCGCTGCCGGTCGCGTAGTCGAAGAAGTAGGTGCGATCGAGGCTGCCGAGGCCGGACACCGCGTTCGGGTTCTGGTAGATGAGCCGAACGTGGATCCTGACCGACGTGTCCACGAACACGACGGCCGGACTCGCCAGCGTCACGGCGCGCTCCACCGTGCTCGGCCCGGTGACGGTCGGTGAGGCGCTCTGCGCCGCTGCGAGCCCCGGAACCAGGCACAGCGTCGCGACGACGGTGGGCAGAATCAGCGCCTTGCGGCGCCTGGCACTCCTCATGGCGGAACCCCCTCTCTCCCCTGGCGAGGCAACCGCACAGGACTGGATTCGAGTCTATTCCCCCGCGCCGTAAACGGCGTTCGTTGGTAGATTCGGCTTCCTGATGGACCTACCTGAGGAGCTTGCCTCGCGACCCCCGCGGAAGCCGGGGCAGGAACCGACCGCCACGCTGACGCTCGACGCGTACCGGCGCCTGGTGGCCGAGCTCGGCGAGCTCAGGACCGCCGGTCGCGCTCATATCGCGAAGCAGCTCAAAGTGGCGCGAGAGCACGGCGACATCCAGGAGAACGCGGAGTACGACGCCGCCAAGAACGAGCAGGCGCTGATGGAGTCCCGCATCCGGAACCTCGAACGGATGCTGCGGGATCCGGACATCGTCGAGACACCCACCGCCTCCGATGTAGCCGGGGCGGGGATGCTCGTCACGGTCCGTCCCCTCGGCGAGGTGGATCCCGAGGAGGAGACGTACCTGCTTGCCGAGTCGGCAGAGGAGCGTGCGAACGGTGTCCGGACGGTCACGACGACGTCGCCGCTTGGGAAAGCGCTGCTCGGCGCGAAGCTCGACGAGGAGGTCGCCTACGAGGCACCCGGCGGGACCTTCCGAGTCATGGTCGTCCGCCTCCAGCCGAACGTGAGCTGAGGGGGGTCGCGGCGCAGCGCGCCCGGCGTTAGCCTGCCGGGCGACGATGACTAGTCCACAGGCTCCGCATGGACCCGGTGAGGACCGCCCGCGGGTCCGCGACATGCCGGCGCCCCGAGAGACGAAGGGCGTGGCTGGCCCGGCGATGCGGTTCATCTTCACCTGGCCGTACCGAGTCGCGCTCGCCGGCCTGTACCGAGCCGGAGTGCGGCCCTGGCAGCTGACACTGGGATCGCTAGTCACGAACACGGTGATCGGCTGGCTCCTGCTCACCGGCCGGCGGTTCCTCCCCGGTGCCCTGCTGATCCCCGCAGGTATGTTCGACATCTTCGACGGGTCGATCGCCCGGCTCCGGGGTGAGGAGAGCAGGTCCGGGGCCTTCTTGGACTCCTTCCTTGATCGGGTTTCGGACGCCATCCTGTTTGCGTGCCTCTTCTGGTCCGAAGCCGTTCAGGGTCACCGACTCAGTGCCGGGCTGGCGCTCGCCACCCTGGCGATCGCGCTGTCGGTCAGCCACATCCGCGCGGAAGCCGAGGCGGCAGGCGTGACGCTTTCTGAGGGCTTCTTCCAGCGGCTGGAACGCTACGTGGCGATGGTGATCGGGCTCATGATTCCCGGAGCGCTGCAACCGATGCTCGCGCTCCTCGTGGTCCTGGGCGGCGTGACGGTCGTGCAGCGCGGCTGGTCGGCGATCCACCGTGTGAGGCTCGTGAGGGGAGGCTGACGTGGGCGACGGCTTCGTTCGGGTCGCCTCGTTTGCAGAGGTGCCCGACGGCGAGGTGCGGGCGTACGACCTGCTCGTGGGACGGGTGGCCGTCGCGCACATCGAGAACGAGCTCTTCGTCCTCGGTGACGAATGCACCCACGAGGGGTGCTCACTCGCGGAGGGCGAGCTCGACGAGGTGGCGGACACGATCGTCTGTCCCTGCCACAAGAGTGCCTTCGACCTACGGAACGGCGAGCCGGTCGAGGGGCCGGCGGAAGACCCTCTGCCGGTCTACCGGGTCCGTGTCGAGGACGGCTGGATCGAAGTGGGTCCGGAGATCAGAAGCCAGGGTTGAGGCGCGAGACGGCGACGGGCCGACCAGGGTAGGGTTCCACCCACGGGCGGGTTGGCTGCCGTTCAGCTGTTCCCTGCAAGGAGGCGCACATGACGGAGAAGACGAGGTTCGACCTGGCCCCCGACCAGATCCCCACTGCGTGGTTCAACATCACGCCGGACTTGGTCGCCGCGGGCATCCCACCGCTCCCACCCCTTCATCCCGGCACGAAGGAGCCGATCACTCCCGACCTGCTCGCGCCGATCTTCCCCGAGGCGCTCATCATGCAAGAGGTCTCGGGAGAGCAATGGATCGACATCCCCGGCCCGGTTATCGACATGTACCGGCTGTGGAGGCCGACGGCGCTGCACAGAGCCACACGGCTCGAGGAGAAGCTCCAGACGCCGGCTCACATCTACTTCAAGTACGAGGGGACGTCGCCGGCGGGCTCCCACAAGCCGAACACAGCGATCGCGCAGGCCCACTACAACAAGGAAGCCGGTGTCAAGCGCATGTCCACGGAGACCGGAGCGGGGCAGTGGGGCTCGTCGCTCGCCATGGCGTGCAAGTTCTTCGATCTCGAGTGCCTTGTGTTCATGGTCAGGGCCTCGTTCGAGCAGAAGCCCTACAGGCGCGTCTTCATGGAGACCTTCGGAGCGGAGGTGAGGCCGTCGCCCTCCCCGAGCACCGAGTCGGGCAAGAAGATCCTCGACGAGCACCCGGACTCGACCGGGTCGCTCGGCATCGCGATCAGCGAGGCCATCGAGGTGGCGGCCAAGAGCGCCGACACGAACTACTCGATCGGCTCGTGTCTCGGCCATGTGCTGCTCCACCAGACGGTCGTGGGGCTCGAGCTGAAGCAGCAGATGGAGATGGCCGGCGAACGACCGGACGTAATCGTGGGGTGCGTCGGCGGCGGCTCGAACTACGGAGGGCTGTCGTACCCGTTCATGGCAGACAAGCTTCGAGGCAAGACTCCCGACGTGCGATTCCTCGCGACCGAGCCGGCGGCCTGTCCGACGCTGACAAAGGGACCATACGCGTACGACTTCGGCGACACGGCGCAGATGACGCCGTTGCTCCCCATGTACACGCTCGGGCACGATTTCGTACCGGCTCCCGTCCATGCCGGAGGGCTCAGGTATCACGGTGACTCGCCGTCGCTGTCGCTCTTGGTCAAGGAGGGCTACATGGAGGCGGCCGCCTACACGCAGAACGAGGTGTTCGAGGCCGCCGTGCTCTTCGCGCAGGCACAGGGGATCGTTCCCGCCCCCGAGTCGGCTCACGCGATACGGGGCGCGATCAACGCAGCGATCGAGGCGCGTGAGTCCGCGCAGGAGAAGGTGATCGTGATCGGGCTCTCGGGGCATGGGCACTTCGACATGCAGGCCTACGACGACTACCTCAACGGCCGGCTACCCGAGGTCGAGTTCGACCCGGCGGCCGAGGAGGCGGCTCTTGCCAACCTGCCCGACGTGCCGATCGGCCGCTGAGCGAGTCTCCCGAGCGCGAGTCACGGTCCGGGGCGGCCGAGTGCCGTCCCGGACCGTAGGCGGAAGCGTGCCGCCGCGACCTCCCGCCTGCAGATTCCTGTCGGGTAGCCTTTCGTGGGACCACGCTGCCTCGGAGGAGGATCGGAAGTCATGACTCGCGAGCTCGACTGGGCGCTGTTGGAGAAGGCCGTCGACGTCACGGCGTCGGCGGTGCGTGGGACGTTGGGTGCGGAGAACAGCCAGCCTCCGAAGTTCGCCGCCGACGTCTTCCGCGAGGTATGGACCGCGCTGAAGGATGCCGCGGCAGAGCTGCCGGAGCGTGGCAAGCCGGGCTTCTGAGATCCATCCCGGATCGGCACGCCTACGACCTAGGTGGGAACGCCTCCCTGCTCACGGCCGTCCAACGGCCACTTAGCGCGAAGGGAGGCCACAGTGCGCAAGATCGCAGTCCCCATCGTTGCCCTCCTTGCGGTCGCCGGCGTCATCGGGTTCGTCGCGACCTCTGGAGGAGGATCCGGTTCCGGGGCGACTCCATCCGCGATTTCCATTTCCGACAAGGGAGAGCGGGCTGCAGCCGTCGTCCCGCTGCCCGGTGAGCTCGTTACGGACCAATCGGCCGAGGGCCTCGCCGGGGGAGCTGAGACGCCGCTCTCGGACGTCGGGAACATCCCAGCATTTGGACCCGACATCGTGAAGACGGCCATGATCTCGATCGAGGTGAAGAAGGGGAGCTTCCAAGACGCCTTCAACGCCGCGTCTGTGGTCGCGGGCAGTTACGGCGGCTACGTGCAGGACTCCTCGATGGCCGGAACGAAGTCGAAGTCCGGCTCCCTCACGATCCGCGTCCCGAGCGCGAGGTTCGACGAGGCGATGAGCGACCTGCGAGAGCTAGGGACTGTCCAGAACCAGTCGATCTCGGGCCAGGACGTGACCTCGCAGTACGTCGACCTGCAGGCCCGTCTGCGCACGTGGCGGACGCAGGAGGCGGTGCTGCTTCGTCTGATGCGAAGGGCGACCTCGATCGAGGCGACCCTGCGCGTCCAGACCCAACTCCAGGACGTCCAGTTCCGGATCGAGCAGATCAAGGGCCAGCTCCGCGTACTCGAGAATCAGACGTCGCTCGCGACGATCCAGGTGGGGATCCGCGAGGTCGGCGCCCCGGTCGTCAAGAAGTCCGCCGTGAGCAGCCCGAGCCTCGGGGAGGCGTGGGACAGGGCGCTCGCAGGGTTCCTGGGAGTCGTCTTCGCGGTGGTCGTGGGGCTTGGCTATCTAGTCCCGGCGCTTGCGATAGCTGCTGCCGCGTGGTTCGGGTACCGGCGGCTACGTCCGCGGGCGGCCACTTCGTGACGGGTGGGGATGCCCCGAGTTGGCGCCCGCCTGGATGCTGACCGAAGTCCGCTCCACGCGGGGTGTTCGAGGAGCGCTTCGCCTATGCGGAGCGCTCCTCCTCCGTCCGTTGGATGATTGGGGGCGTGCGCGTGCACCTCGATCTCGGTTCCGGCGTCCCGGCGTCCGAGCAGGTGCGCACGGGCATCGCGCGGGCGATAAGGCGGGGCAGGCTGCTGCCGGGAGAGCGCCTACCGACGGTGCGAGAACTGGCCGCGGAGCTGAGGCTGGCGGCGAACACGGTCGCCAAGGCCTACAGGAAGCTGGAGGCGGACGGACTCGTCGTCGGGCGCGGCCGGCACGGGACTTACGTTGCGGACGTTCTGCCGGTGTCGCCCGACGAAGCAAGGACGCGTCTGGTGGAGGCCGCTCGTACCTACGCAAGGCGAGCCCGCCAGCTGGGGGTCGACGGCAAGACAGCCCTGCAGGCCGTGCGCCGTGCGCTGGAACGGGATTGAAATGATAATCATTCGCGTTTAGTCTGAGGCGTGTGCGGTTCGGCAGAGCAGTCATTCTGGCGGTAGTCCTCTCGATCGGAGTCGGCGCGTGCGCCGACTCCGATTCGGAAGATCGGGTCAAGGTCGTTGCGGCCCTCCACCCGCTGGCGTGGGTCACCGAGCAGGTCGGTGGCAACCGGGTCGAGGTGGAGGATCTCACCGCGTCCGGGGTCGACGCGCACGACACGGCCCTCTCGGCCGGGCAGCGCGCGAACCTGCAAACGGCCGACATAGTGGTGTTCCTGGGCGACATAGGCTTTCAGCCCGACGTCGAACACGCTGTGGACGACGCCAGGGGCGTGGTTGTGAACGTCACACGGGAGTTGGGCATCTCGGTTCCCACCGATAGACCGTTCGACCCCCACATATGGCTCGACCCGGGCAAGATGGAAGAGGTCGTG
>JBFMCN010000077.1:0-24597 GCA_040754475.1 Actinomycetota bacterium
GCTCAACCCGGCCGAGCTCAAGCGGCGGATCGCCGCGTGCCAGGACAGGCTGCTCCAGATCAACCGGGCCAAGCCGGATCGAAGGAAGGAGGTGAACCGCCCCGGGCACCCCGCCCCCGGAGAGAAGTTCTCCTGGAGGGAGATTTCGAGGACATCTTTGGTGAGGCAACCGGTGGACGCTTCGAGGACATCTTGACGTGAGGCAACTAGCCGCGGCCCGGCACGGCGAGCGCTCGGGACGTAGACTTGACCCGGTCACGGCGTCGGAAGGTAGGCTCCCGGTCATGAGCATCGGACCTGAATGGCTGATCGTGCTCGCAGTCATCGTGCTGCTGTTCGGCGCGAAGAAGCTCCCCGAGCTCGCCCGCTCGCTCGGCAAGTCCACGAGCGAGTTCAAGAAGGGGCTGAAAGAAAGCGCCGAAGACGAGCCCGGCGCATCCAACTCTGCGCCCGAGTCCGACTCCGCGGACAAGGGCGAGACGCCCGACTGACCCCCTAGCCGGGAGTGACCTCGCGCGCGATGCGGCCAAGGATCCCGTTCACGAACCTGCCCGAGTCCTCGGTCGAGAGCGTCTTCGCCGCCTCGACGGCCTCGTCGATCGCGACCGCCGGCGGAACGTCGTCCCGGTAGAGCAGCTCGACGCAGGCCACGCGCAAGATCGTGCGGTCGAGCGAGGCCATCCGCTCGACCGTCCACTCCTCGGCATACCGGCCGAGCAGCTCGTCGATCTCCGCCACGTGTGCGGCGACGCCCTCCACGAGCTCGCCTGCGAACGGCAGCACTGCGCGTCGGGCATCCTTCCACTCCCGGACCACCGCGACCGGGTCGGCGCCGGTGACGTCGGATTGGAACAGGATGTCGATCGCCTGGCGCCGGGCCTGCCTCCGCGAGGCCACGGTCGCTACTTCACTCGCTCGATGTACTGGCCCGTGCGCGTGTCGACCTTGACCCTCTCGCCCTCCTCGACGAAGAGCGGCACCTGTACCACGTAGCCGGTCTCGAGCGTCGCCGGCTTCGTGACGTTCGTGCGCGTGTCACCGCGGACTGCGCCCTGGGTCTGGGTGACCGTGAGCGCGACCGATGCCGGTAGCTCAACGGCGATCGGGTTGCCCTTGTGCATCGCGACCGTTGCGGTGGAGCCTTCCGAGAGGTAGTTGGCCATGTCGCCGACGATCCCGGAAGGCACGCCGATCTGCTCGTAGGTCTCCATGTCCATGAACATGAGACCGTCGCCGTCCCTGTACAGGTACTGCATGTCGCGGCGATCGACGATTGCCAGGCCCACCTTCACGGCTGCGTTGAACGTCTTCTCGATCACCGCTCCGGTCTTCACGTTCCGCAGCTTGGTCCGGACGAACGCCCCTCCCTTGCCGGGCTTCACGTGCTGGAACCCCATCACCTGGAAGAGGGTTCCCTCCAGGTCGAGCGTCATTCCGTTCTTCAGGTCGTTGGTGGACACGCTCACAGGACGATCAGCTCCTTGCTCGAACGACCGATCTCTCGGCAGCCCTCGTCCGTCACCTCGACCATGTCCTCGATGCGGACGCCGCCCACCGACGGGATGTACACACCCGGTTCGATGGTGACAACGGCCCCGGCTGCTAGGAGGTCGTCGCTGTCCCAGCGAAGGCGCGGTCCTTCGTGGATCTCCAAACCGACCCCGTGCCCCAGGCCGTGCGGGAACCACTCCCCCAGGCCGGCCTCCTCGACGACCGCCCTGGCTGCCCGGTCGACCTCGCGTGCGCCGGCGCCGGCCCTGACGGCGTCGATCCCGGCCTGTTGTGCACGGGCCACCACGTCGCGGCCCTCTTGCAGCCGCGCGGGCAGTCCTCCGAACGCCACGGTTCGCGTCATGTCGGAGTGATACCCGTCGACGAGGGCTCCGAAGTCCAGCTTCACGACGTCCCCGGGTCGCAGCGGACGCTGGGTGGGACTGTGGTGCGGCTCGGCTGCGCTCGCGCCGAAAGCTGCGATCACCTGGAAGGCAAGCTCGTCGGCGCCGGCCCGGCGCATCGCGAGCTCGATGTCGAACGCAAGCTCGCGCTCGGTCGTCCCCTCCCGAAGGCCCCCGAGAACGACCTGCTCGAACGCCACGTCCGCCGTCTCCTGCGCCCGGCGGATCAGCGCCAGCTCTTCCTCGTCCTTGACCCACCGCAGGCGCTCGACCTCCGTCTCGGCGGGTACCAAGTCGAGGCCGTTCGAGCCGGAGCGGAGCTCGTCCCAGAAGCGGTACGTGACGGCGCCGGCCTCGAAGCCCAGCCGCGACAGGCCGAGATGCCGGCACCGGTCGAGGAGCGTCGCAGTGAAGTCCCCGCGATGGATGACCCGCTCCAGGTCGGGGGCCTCGCGCGCGGACTGCTCCGTGTAGCGGCCGTCGGAGAAGAACACGGCAGCGTCGGCGGTCACGAGCAGCTGGCCGCTCGACCCGGTGAACCCCGTCAGGTATCTGACGTTCGGCAGGTACGTGACGAGGAGGGCGTCCACGCCCAGATCCGCAAGGCGCGCGGACAGCCGCTCCCTCCTCAGTGCGTGATCCATGACAGAGCCTCCAGCGCGAGATGGTAGCCGCCGGCCCCCGCCCCGGCGATCGTCACGCGAGCGACCGGCGAGATCACCGACCGACGGCGGAACTCCTCGCGCGCGTAGATGTTGGTCATATGGACTTCCAGAACCGGTGCGCCGCAAGCCTCGGCGGCGTCGCGCAGCGCGTACGAGTAGTGCGTGAGCGCGCCGGGGTTGATCACGACCGCACCGAACCCATCACCGGCCGCACCGTTCAACCACCCGACCAGCTCGCCCTCGTGGTCGGACTGCCGCCATTCGATCTCGTGACCGAGACTCGCCGCGCGCTCACGTACCTCGTCCATGATCTCGGCGAGCGTCTGAGACCCGTACTTGTCGGGATCTCGCGTGCCGAGCGCTCCGAGGTTCGGCCCGAACAGGAACAGGACCTTCATGACTCAGCCCCCATCTCCCTCAGCGTCGCCAGCACTTCGTCCTCGGGAACGTCCTCGACCACCTTCGGCTCGCCCACTTCCTCGAGCAGCACGAAGCGGATGCCGCCGAGGAACTTCTTGTCGATCCGCATCGTTGCGAGGATCTGGTCAGCCGCCGGGAGCAATCCCTCGGTCTCGAGGCCGAGGGACTTCAGCAGCCGCACATGCCTGGCAGCGAGACCGGCAGGCGTGCCGCCCAGGCGTTCCGACAGCCGGGCCGCGAACACCATCCCCACCGCGACCGCCTCGCCGTGCGAGCGGCCGCCGAACGCCTCGAGTCGCTCGAGCGCGTGCCCGAGCGTATGGCCGTAGTTGAGCAGCAGCCGGACCCCGGTGTCGCGCTCGTCGGCCGCCACGATCCTCGCCTTCGCCCGGACGCACCGGGCCACGAGGTCCTCCATGGCGGCGGGGTCACGCGCCAGGATCCGCGTGACGTCACCCTCCAACGCAGCAAGGAGCTCCACGTCGAGCGTGAGGGCGACCCTCGCGACCTCCGCCAGGCCACTCCGGAACTCGCGGTCGGGCAGCGTCGCAAGCGTCGTGACGTCGGTGAGCACAGCCACCGGCTGGTAGAACGCTCCCACGAGATTCTTCCCCTCGGGCAGGTTCACGGCGGTCTTTCCGCCGATCGAAGCGTCGACCTGCGCTGTGAGCGTTGTCGGGACCTGTACGAACGGCACGCCGCGCATGTACGTGGCGGCCACGAACCCGGCCAGATCGCCGACCGCCCCTCCTCCGAGCGCGACGATCAAGTCGTCGCGGTGCGCTTCCTGCGTGGCAAGCTGACGGTGCAGCGCAGCCATCGTCGAGAGCGACTTGGCCTGCTCGCCTTCTGGCACGCGGACGTGCACGATCTGAAGCCCGCGCGTGGCGAGTCCGGCCTCGAGCAGCTCGAGGTAGCGGGTCGCCACCACTTGATCGACGACGACGAACGCCTTCTCGGCCCTGGGAAGCGCAGGAAGATGCGAGCCAGCTTCGGCGAGGATCCCAGAGCCGACGACGACATCGTAGGACCGCTCCGGTAGGGCGACCGTCACCCGGACCAACGGAGCAGCTCCTGCTGAATGGCTCGGGCGACCGCTGCGGGCTGCCCGCTGGCGTCGACCACGTGTGCGGCGAACTCCCTATACAGGGGCTCGCGCTCCCGGAACAACCGGTCCAAGTCCGCCTGCTCGTGGATCAGCGGACGCTCGGCCCCGGGGACGACCCGGAAGCGCAGGACCTCGAGCGGGACGGAAAGGAACACGACGGTTCCCGTGGCACGCAGCGTCACCCGGTTCGCAGGCTCGAGGACGACCCCACCGCCGCAGGAGACCACGGCAGGGTCGCGGCTGGCCGTCTCTGTGAGGGCCGCCGCCTCGAGCTCCCGGAAGCGTGCCTCGCCTTCCTCGGCGAAGATGGCCACAACGCTCTTGCCGCCGGCACGCTCGATCTCGGCATCGAGCTCCACGAATGGGACTCCGAGCAGATCCGCGAGTTCCGGTCCGACGGTGGACTTGCCCGACCCCGGCATCCCGACGAGGTAGATGATCATCGCAGTCTCACCCAATAGCTCTTGAGGTTGCGACGCGTCTCCGGGAGCGAGTCGCCGCCGAACTTCTCCAAGACCGCGTCGGCGAGCACGAGCGCCACAGCGGCCTCACCGATGACGCCGCCGGCGGGAACCGCGCAGATATCGGCCCGCTGCTTGATCGCGACGTCCGGCCTGCCCGTCGCCAAGTCGACCGTGGACAGCGGTCGCGGCAGGGTGGATATCGGCTTCATCGCGGCCCTGACACGGATCGGTTGCCCGGTGCTCATGCCTCCCTCGATCCCGCCCGCCCGTGCCGTCCGCCGAGCGAGCCGGCCGTCGACGCTCACGATCTCGTCTTGGACCTTCGAGCCCCGCTTCGCCGCGACTGCGAACCCCCCCCCGACCTCGACACCCTTCACCGACTGGATGCTCATGAGAGCGAGCGCAAGGCGCGCGTCGAGCTTGCGGTCGTGGTGCACGTGCGAGCCGAGGCCGGGAGGGCACCCGTAGGCGATCACCTCGAACACGCCCCCCAGCGTGTCGCGCTCCCCGCGGGCAGCGTCGATCTCGGCGACCATCCGCGCCGACGTCCCCTTGTCGAGGCAGCGGACCGGGGAGCCGTCGACGGCCTCCCGATCCCCCGGCCGTGGCAGGCGCGCACCGGGACGCACGGCGACGCCTCCGATGCGGACGACGTGTGAGACCACCTCGATCCCGAGCTCCGAAAGGAACGCCCTGCACAGCGCCCCTCCGGCTACCCGGGCCACCGTCTCTCGCGCGCTCGCGCGTTCCAGGACGTTGCGCACGTCGTCGAACCCGTACTTCTGCACGCCCGCGAGGTCGGCGTGGCCGGGCCGCGGACGCGTGAGCCTCTCGGCCGGGTCGGCCTGACCCTCGACGGCCATGAGGTCCTTGAACTTCGTCTCCCACTCGGCGTTCCAGATGACGACCGAGATGGGGCTCCCGAGCGTGCGGCCGTGACGCACGCCGGACATGACCTCGAACGGGTCGGCCTCGAGCTTCTGGCGTCCGCTCCGCCCGTAGCCGTGGCGTCGACGGGCCAGCTCCGCGGCTATGGCCTCGCGAGTCATCGGTACGCCGGCCGGCATCCCCTCCAGCACGGCCACCAGGCCCCTCCCGTGCGATTCACCGGCGGTGAGCAGGCGCAACATGGCCCTCATCATAGGTGACGCGCAGGCGGCCCTCGCCATGAGCTCCACGCGCGAATGGCCGAGGGCGGCCCCGCAAGCGGGACCGCCCTCTCCGACCGGCGACCGCTCCCCCCGTGCGCGGACCGCCGGAGCCCTGGATCTACTTCTGCGGGCTCAGGCAAAGCGTGAAGGACTCATCCCCGTACTGGAACCGCGCGCAGCTCCCGCTGATCGACACGAGCTTGAAGTTGTCGCCGAACTCCTCGCCCTCGCCGAGCGTGTAGACCTCCCCGTCGACCTCGACCTGCGCCTTGGTTCCGCCGGCGTAGATGTCGAGGAGCACGACCGTATGCCCACCGATCGTGGTGCTCGAGCCTCCGCCGGGCGTCGTGGGCGTCTCGGTGGGGCTCGTGGTCGGGGAGCCGGTGGGGCTCGTAGTCGGGGAGCCGGTAGGGCTCGTGGTCGGGCTACCCGAGGTCGTGGGGCTGGCGCTGCCGCTCGCGGTCTGGAGCACCGGCGGGATCGAGAAGGGATCCCGGGCGCCGGCCAGGGGCGCGGGCGGCAGCGTCTCGCGGGGCGTCGGGGTGGGCGAAACCGTGGGCGAAGGGGCGACGGTGGGTCCGCCGGTCGCAGTCGGCGAAGGCGAGGCTGCCTCCTCGCCGCCACCCCCTCCCAGCACCTTGAGCAGGACGAACGCGACCACGGCCAGGCCGGCAACGGCGCCGAGGATGATCAGTGCCTTTCGGTCGCGGGGGGAAAGCGCCATCTGCTCACACTCCTTTGCGTCGTTCCTAGGTGGCCGCGCCGGACGAGCCCGAGGAAGAGGTCGAACTCGACGGACCTGGTTCGGACCCCGGCCCGGCGCTTGTGTCGGACGTGTAGAACTCGGCCGTCAGCTGCATCGAGAGGTTCACGGCTCCCGTCCCACCGGCCGCCTCAGACGCCTGCCCGGAGACCGAGATGCTCATGACCTTGCCGACCCGCGGGAGCGTCTCCAGGCGGTAGAGGAACTCCTCCAGCGAGAAGTAGCTCCCGGTGACGTTGATCGACGTTGAGATGATCGAGAACCGGCCGGATGCATCCACCGTCGGCGCCCCCGGATTCACCGAGAAGAAGTCCACGGCGGAGCGGTCGGCCGCTTCCCTCAGCAGCCGGAGCAGGCCAGGCAGGTCGGCGGTCGGCGGAACCTGAGTCTCGATCTTGGCGATCTGCTTGTTCGTCTTTGGGGCGTTCCTCTCCGCTTCCTTCAGGGACGACAGCCGGCTCCTCAGAGACAGCTCTAGGTCCTGCGCCTGTGCGACCTCGTCCTCGGCCTCCTTGACGTCGTTCATCTTCGGCATGACGAGAAGGAAGACCGCGAGGATCACGGCCACTACCGAGACCACGCCGGCGATTATGGGAGCGCGCAGCTTCATGACTGGCCCCCTCTGCCTCTTTTCGTGAGGACGTCGCTCGTGAGGTCGATCCCGGCGCTGAAGCCGTAGATGCGCGAGAACGCAGCCGTCTCACTGGCGGTGTTCGCCCAGGCGTTCACCCAACCCTTGACCGTTTCCAGGCGTGTGAGCCACGAGGACAGAACGTCGATCTCCTTTACCGTCCCCGTGAACGAGATCGACCCGACCAGGCCTCCCACGGTCGGTGCGCCCCCGGTCGTCGCGGTGGACGTGATCTGACCCGTGAGCTGGGTCAGGTACTCGTCACCGGGCATGGTCCGCGACACGTCCAGCAGGATGCCGGACCACGAGACCTCGTTCGCGATCACGGCCCCGACTAGCTGCTGCTTGTCTGCCAGCTCCTCCTGGAGCTGGCTGAACTCCTGCAGCGACGTGATCTCCGACTGGATCTGCGCGTTGGTCGCCTCCTGCGCGGTGAGATCGTCCTTGGCCCTCGACAGGTTCATGGTCTGCAGGAAGTAGAAGAAGCCGACCGCAGCAAGGGCCGCGACACCAGCCAGGACGACGAGGGAGATCGTCCGCCGCGTCGCCTGCCGCTGGCGCAGCTCTGGGGGAAGGAGGTTGACCTGGGTCACGACTTGCTCCTCGGCATCGGCATCGCAAGGCCGACCGCGACCGCGAGCACCGGCTCGGCCTCCTCTGACTCCTCGGGGGCCAGCTTCAGCTCGGACTTCACTCGATCGAAGACCCGGCCTCGCTGGACGTTCACGGGGATTCGCTCCTGCAGCAGTTGGAGGAACCCATCGAGCTTGGATCCGCCTCCGGTGACCAGCACCCGCCCGATCTTCGCGCCGGGGACCTGCGCCGTGTAGAACTCCAGCGAGGAGCGGATCTCGTCGACGAAGCTTCCGGCCCTGGACATCGCCACACGCTTCACGTCATCGAGTGCTGGACCGCCCTCGACGGTCTCACCCCGTTTCACCTGCTCCGCCACGTCGTCGTCGATGCCAAGGCCGCGGGCGATCGCCAGGGTCACATCGCGCCCGCCCGAAGGCAGGATCCGAACGAACCGCGTCACGCCTCGATCGTGTACGCAGATGTTCGTTACGTGTGCGCCGACGTCGACGACCGCCTCGTCGCCGCCGGTCTCGAGGTCGAGCCCCTCGTCGCCGGTTCCGACGGCCCGCACCAGAGCGAACGGGTTCAGGTCCACACCGGCCGGGTCGAGCTTGGCGGCCTGGGCCGCCTGGACAGCGGCAGTGACCATGACACGCTGCGCGGCGACCAGCAGGATGCGCAGCATCCGCCGACCCTCCTGTTCGAGCTCGCCCAGCGGATCGAAGTCAAGCACCGCCTCATCGACGGACATGGGGATGAACTCCTGCACCTGGAAGCCCAGGGACGCGCGTAGCTCCTTCTCAGGTAGCCACGGAAGCGAGACCTCTCGGACGACCACCCTCTGGTTCCCGACACCGAGGTACACCCGCTTGGACTTGATCCCGCTCCGCTTCCACAGCTCCCGCAGGGCCTCCGCCACTGCCTGTGGCTCGCGCACCTCGCCGTTCTCTACCGCACCGGTGCCAAGCGGAACCTGCGCGGCCCGCACTACCGAGGGGGTGTCTCCCAGGGTCACCTCAGCCGCCCGGACCGCGGTCGAGCCGATGTCCACGCCCACCCGGGTCTTCGCCACCTACGCGCCCTCCTGCCCCACGGATCGCTTCGCCAAGTAGCCATCCACGTCAGACTCCCGGAGCCGGTAGTTCTTACCCACGCGAAGTGCCGGGAGCTCCCCGCTCTTGATCAGCCGGTACACCGTCATATTCGATACCCGCATCGTGTCGGCCACCTCTGCGACGGTCAGCAGCCGGTCTCCGCCCCGCATGCCGCTCCACCCTCGCCTCGACGACCCCATCAGCCCCCCCTAGACCGACCGCTCCGACAGGTACCGGTCCACGTCCGACTCCCGGATCCGGAAGTTCTTCCCGACCCTGATCGCAGGCAGCTGCGCGCTCTTGATCAGCCGGTACACCGTCATATTCGATACCCGCATCGTCGCCGCTACCTCGCTCACTGTGAGGAGCCGATCACCCACGAACGGTCGGCGCTTGCTCATGCGTCACGCAACATTACAGATCGCACTGCTGCCCCAACCGCCACGTCTGTCGCATCTTTCACATCTTCACCCCGTACCACTTTCCATTTTGGGGGGCTCGCACCGTAACAGCTGCAACATCCGCCGTCAACCACCCCTTGTGACACTTTCGGCACGTTAAGCCTAATTACATAGATGTAATTAGCAATAATTCAAAGGAGCCACAGGAGTCACTCGTGGCGTGTGACGATCACCGAGCGCCTGTCAGGCGAAGATGCGCAGGTATGTGTTGGAGATCTCCGGGGCGAAGAACGCCGCGATCAGAGCTCCCGCTGCCAGGAACGGCCCGAAGGGCAGAGCCTTCTTCCGCCCAGCCCCGCCGGCGAGCGCTCCGAGGGCCACCACCCCCCCAAGCGTGACCGCGGACCCTGCCGCAACAGCGACGTAGCGGAGCGCGATGGCGCCAAGAGCCATCCCGATGAGCGCCGCGAGCTTCACGTCGCCCATTCCCATCCCGCGGGGCGAGACAAGAGCAACGATCAGCAGCCCTCCACCGTACGCGAGGAAGCCGATGAGGGCATCCCGGAGACGTACCCCTCCATCCGCCAGGGCGGCGGCCCCCAGATACGCGGGAACCGCCACGAGGCACGGATAGACGATCCGGTTCGGGATGATGCGGTGGCGTATGTCTATGACGGACAGCGCGAACATCAGGCCGAGGAAGGGCCCCATGAGTACCGCCAGCCAGACCGGCTCGAACTCGAGAGCGGCCGCCACGAACAGAGCTCCCGTGGCGATCTCGGTCAGCGGATAGACGGCCGAGATCCGGGACCCGCAGGACCGACACCGTCCCCTCAACAACAGCCACGAGACCACAGGGACGTTGTCGACGTTGCGGAGCTGCATCCCGCACGAGGAACAGCGGGATCTCGGCCGCGTCAACGACTCACCCGCCGGAACCCGATGGACGACCACGGTTAGGAAGCTACCGAAGGCCAGACCGAGCGGAAGGGCGATCAGGACCCGAACGGCGATCATGGCGGGCGCAACGCTACTGCATCGCGTGCCTCAAGGCCCGGTTCCCCGCGTGGCCAGACTCTGCGGCCCGCGGCCGCGCTCCCCGCTCGTCTTCTACTTGACCTCGCGGATGTACGCGATGTCCTCGTCGAAGCCCGTGATCTCGCCGGCCCCAGGCACCTTGACCGGGACGAAGTTCAGCGTGAACTGGTTCTTGATGTTGACCGTCCCGCCGATCACCTGCCCGCCGAAGTCGACGTTGCGGTTCTCAAGGGTGATCGTGCACGGCGTGTAGAAGAGCACGTTGGCGTTGACGAAGTCGGTCTTGTTCGAGGTCGAGATGTCGTAGGCGCCGGTCGAGCAGACCAGCCCCGAGCGGTAGTTGTCGATCAGGAGGAGCGTCTTCTCGCTCCCGGCTCCCGTCCAAGTGTTGTTGTTCGCGAAGCTGATCGACCCGTCCGTGAAGATCGCCAGGTCTCCGTTGAGCGTCACCTTGTCACTGAAGGAAAGAGCACAGGTCGGCGTTATCCGGACGACGATCCCCGTGTAGCCGACCGGCGGCGTCGGATTGGACAGGATGTAGGCCTTCGCCGCGTCGCACGAGCCGAAGGTGCCCGGGTTGTAGTAGCCCTCGGCGGCCCATGCGCTCGACGTCCCCTCACAGACGCCCGGGATCGTGTCCCAGCAGATCTTCGGCATCGAATACGACGGCGGGTGACCCTGGAGCACGCCCACAGTGCTGGTTCCCCCCACGTCTACACCGTTGATCGCCGTGTAGGCGGTCGCATCGGCGCCCACTTCCCCACCGTTGCCGGAAATGGCGCCCGTCGACGACATGACGTCATACGTCACCATCGACGGGTTGTCGATGCTGACGTCCTCGTACGCCCACAAGTTCTGACGGATGTTCGAGTTCCCGTCGAGCGAAGCCGAGCCGTCCACGACGTACACACTTCCGAAGATGTTCGGCTGGTTCCTGATGACCAGGTCGCCGGAGTTGATGTAGACGTCCGCGTCGCTTGTCGTGAAGCCGTTCAGGGTCAGGTTGTTCTGAAGGCTCAAGCCGTTCATCGTGACGATGGCGGCCCCGAACCCCCCGTAGACGGGCCTCAGCTTGACCAGGGTCTCTATCGCGCGGGACTGCTGCCCGCCGACGCTCCCGACGGAGCGGACGAACACGGACGCCGGGGGGTTGATGTCTGAGAAGGTCGAGGGGTCCATGACCTCCCCGTCCTCGTCGTAGTAGACGGCGTATGCCTCGAACTCGGCCGTCGTCGGAGCCGTCGCCATCGCCTGGCTCATCGGGTTCGCGCTGGTGTACGGGTTGACGGCGATGTCGGCGAGCGTCGTGGTCTGGATGTAGTTGTAGAACCAGTCCACGCCAGCCTCGGCCGCGTTCACCGCCAGCACGCGGTCCCGGTTGTGGCCGCTCTGCGTCGTGTTGTGGATGGCCTGTTGGACGACGATAGTCGAGAGGACCATCACAACGAACGTGACCAGGAGCGCCACCACCATGGCCATCCCTCGCTCCTGCTTGATCCTGGTCATCGTCGTTACCTCCTACGTTGGCGTGTCGCTGCACACGTTCTCCGGGAACCCGTACGAGGTGTTTCGGCCCGTGCTCGACAGCTCGATCTTCACGGTCTGGGCCGGTCTGTTGCTCAAGTCCGGGTTCGCGAGAAGCGTGATATCCACGTTCCGTCCGCCCTTGTTGGGGTCGAGGTCCAATGTGAACGCCTCGACGGCCGGGCTCACGACGCGGTTCACGATGCCTTCGGCGACGACGTGCCATCCTGTCGCCTCCTCGGGCTTCAGCGGCGGCCATATGTTGCGGACAAGCTCGTTATCGTCGTTGATGCTCCACAGCACGCACACGTACCCGGGCTCGGGAGTGCGCGATGTCGCGTTCGCTTGCGTGTAGATCCTGAGGGTGAAACCGACAGGCAGCGCCGAGTAGTCGCCCTCGTCCGCCGGGTTGTACAGGACGTTCCCCGAGCGGATCTCGCGGTCGAGTTCCTCGACTCCCAGACGGGCGCTGTCGTTCGCCCGACTGAGGTTGTCCTCATAGACGACTCCCCGCTGCACGGAGGCGAGCACGCTGAGGAACACCGCTACGGCCAAGCCCATGATCATCATCGTGACCATGACCTCGGCGAGCGTGAACCCGCGCTCGGGCCGGAGACGGACCGGGAGTCGGATCATCCGGCGCGCCCGCATCTACCTCACCCCTCCATCGGCGCCCGGGCGTAGACGCCCTTGGCGATCATCGTGCCGAGAGCCACATCAACCGTCAGGTTCACGACCACGGTGTCGTCGATCGTGATGACGTAGGAGATCGTCCCCTCGAGAGGCGCCGACATCTCGGCGGTGGCCTCGCCGATGGCGGCCGGCGATCCTTCCAGGTCCTCGTAAGGCGTGTTGGGGCTTTGGGCAACCAGCGCAGAGCTCGTGATGTGGATCTGGACCAAGTGGCCGCTCATGTCCGAGACCAGAGTGATCTCGTTTGGCTGTACGGTCGTGTTGGCGGGGACCTCCGTGTAGCCGTCCCCGCTCCAGTACCTGATAGTCCCGCCGAGGACGTCCGCCGTCGGATTCGATGCGCCCGTTCCCACTGCGGCTATCACGCGGTCCGTGTATCCGGTCATCCTGACCAGGTACCCCTCCCAAAGCGGGAGCTGCTCGAGGCGGTCCTCGATGGGGAACCCGCTCGGCAGGCCTACGAGAGTGATCGTCCCGAAGCGGCGCTCAACGGTGGACACGAGGCGCCCGTCCTCGTCGGTGACGAGCTCTCGGTCGACGAGCGCCGTGTTCGGGCTTGGCGCTGCCTCGATCGTGGCGAACGTCACGATGTCGAGGTCGACGTTCTCGAAGACGTTCGTGAGATCCGCCCAGGCCGTGAGCGAGCCGTTCTGCTGGATCTTGCTGCCCGAGCAAACGGCTTCGTCGTTCTGCGACGTCCCCCACGGGGGGCACGGCTCCGCGGGGGTCGCGGCGGTCGCAGCCTGCACCGCGGTCACCTCTCCTTGAGGAGCGACGACCCAGAACTCCGTCTGCCCGTACGTCAGCGGCGGGAGGTTGGTGGCAGGCAGGGTCTGCTCGGGGATCTGCGCGTAGTCGTCCATGCTTCCACTCGGATCGTTGGACGCGGCGACCGTCTGTGCAGCCCCTCCGGCCATTCCTTCGTTCCCCGACGTGTCCAGGAGCAGCGCCGCCGACTGCATGAACGCCCCCGCCACGGTGCTGAACTGCTCCTGCTGGGCATCGGACTCGACCCCGCTGGTGAAGAGACCCCCGGCCGCGAACGGCAGCCCCCATATCGATCCCGAGACCGTCACCGACCCGCGCGGGACCTGCGCCTGCCCGTAGAAGAACGGCTGACACGGTGCGGCGTACGGGTGGGTCTGGCTGCTCACGCAGCCGCCCGGCGAGTAGAAGAGCGACTGCGTCGTGACCGACTTCGCGACGCCCTGGATCCTCCCCCCGGCCCAGCTGACGACCACGGTCACGCGGTAGGGGGTCGGCCCCGTGCAGCCCGTCTCGGTACCGCTCGGGCAGCTGTTGGTGATGTAGATGCGATACGTGTAGTCGGTTGGATACCCCTCTATCGTGCCCACGTGCTCCTTGAGCGGCTCGGGCGGCGTGTAGTTGGGGTCGGCCGTGTAGGTGACCTTCTCTCCCTCGCAGTCCGGGTACCGGTAGGTGATGGGCGGCGAAGTCGGGTCCTGGGGGCAGTTCGAAACCAAGTTGGGGTCGTCAGCGAGGTCCGCACCCGCGAGCCCCTTCTGGATGCTTCCGTATGCCAGGCCCCGGATCTCCTCCATGGTCTTGTCGGCGATCCCGTTGGCAGCCTGCCGCTCACGCGCCAGAGCCTGGTACCCGAACCCGGCCGTCGCCGCGTAGGCGAGCGTGACCAGGGCGACGAACATGACGCCGATGGCGATGACGGTTTCGATCAGGCTGAAACCGTGCTCGTCATCGCGCATACGAGCGCGAATACGCATCAACAAACCCGCACCCCTCATACGGTCACCTTCTCTATGGGTATCGGCTGTGTCGTGGGCATGCTTGATAAGCCTTGCGGGCCGGCTTTGATCAGCCTTGCTGGCGCATTCGATCCCCATGGCGGCGTGGGCGGTAGGCACACGCGCCCGTGAGCTACGACTCACTCGCCGAGTGAGCGGCCTTCCGCTCCGCCCAGGTCACGACCTGCCATGCCGACGCCACCGGGTTGAGGAAATGCGGTGGCGAGTCGTACGTGAGGTCGTTGTCGTAGGAGTAGGCCTTTGCGTACCCGCTCTGGAGGGTGCCCCACCCGAACGTGCCGACGGCACCCCGGTACTGCTGGGCGATGGCACCGAACACGCTGAGATTCCCTGCCGAACCCCCATAGTCGGTGAAGGGGGGCCCGTACGTGTAGTTCTGCACCTGGAACGAGTGCGCCACCGTGAGTAGCGCCGCGTTGAACACGGGCCCCCGGAGGGCTCGTTGTCCCGTCGCCGTGGCCATGCCCGACGTACCCGGCGTGGTGCCGTTGAACAGAGAAGGCGTCGTCGACGTGCTGGACGTCCCCGGCAGCCGCAGGTTGCAGCCACCGTCGCACGATCCGTCTCGCGTGGAGGATCCCTGATCCGAGCTGCTCACCGGGTGGTAGACGTTGATGTAGTTGTTGGCCACGAGCCCCAGCAGCTCGTCACCCGCGTTGTACGTCGTGCTGCCGAACAGGAAGATGTTGTTCTCGGCGGCGACCGTCAGTCTGCCGTTGAGGGTTCCCTGGATGAAGACATCGCCGTTGCGGCACCCGTAACCCGTGGTGCTCATGCCGGAGGATCCGGGCGTGATGTCGTATCGCTGCGGGAAGCCGACCGGGTGCGTTCTATTCGGATTTGAGCTGCCGGTGCCCCCGATCGCCTCCCGGTTGAAGGGGCAGCCATTCGTGTAGTTGGGATCCGACGTCACCGACGGGACGTTCTGTGTGTACACGACACCCCCATCGCTCGGAATCGTGAACCTCGTGATCGTGTACCGCTGGAACATGCTCGTCGTCGGGTTCGCCGGCCACGTGCAGTTGACAACCTTGGAGAAGGGACTGATCACGTCCATTGTGCCGTCGGAGTTCAACCTGATCGCCGTCGGCCCGGTGAAGAGGCAGCCCGTCCCGCCGAGCACCGGATCCGTCTCGTTCTTGAGGTCCACATTGCTGGGAGGCATGGTGAGGGCAGCCGCGTACTCTGGGTCGCCGGGCTTGAAGACCGGGGCGCATGGGCTCCCCGCGCAGACCCACGGGTCGCCCGATGTCGGCTGGTAGCTCGTGCTGGTATCGCCGTTGAAGTGCGGGTCCTCGTAGATGCGGAGGGCATCGTTCGTGTGCAGCGGTCCGTCTATGTTGTCGACCCCGATGAAGGTGATGTCGAAGCAGTACTGGTAGTCCGGGTCGGTGTCCCCGGCGAAGTCCACGCGCCCATCGATGTCTCGCCCGTCGTAGTAGTGCTTCGCGCAGTACTGCTGCGCCACGGTCGTGCTGAAGCGGCCACCCGACCCCGTGTAGACGTTCGAGTTGGCCGGGTCCGTGGTCTCGTACTCGGTGAAGTACAGGAAATCCAGGAAGTTGCGCCGGCGCAGCGATGCCTCGACCGTCCGCGTCACGTTGCCGACCCTGCCCGTCGCTATCACCTTCACCGTGCCGTCGACAGCGAGTTCAGACGTATCGATGTCGTAGCGGTACGACGCGTCGCTGCTCGCCCCAGGGACGGGCACCCAAGTCGCAAACGCCTGGTTGCCGTCTGGAGGCGGGTTCGTCGCCGAATACTGCCAGTAGGCGCCGTCCTGGTTCAGGTGGAAGAGGTAGTCGTCGATCCCAGCCTCCGCCCCGGAGAGCGCGGCGTTCCAGTCCTGATCGTGACGAGAGAGGTTCTGAGAACCAAGCGCATACGAGAGAACTCCGGCCAGGAGCAAGAGCACGGCGCCGAGGGCAAGCAGAACGCCCACCAACGCGAAGCCTCCGTCGTCTCGCCTGATCCGGAGCATCATCTCCTCACCTCAAGGACTCGGGCTGGGCGGCGGGTTGAAGTTCACGTTCGGAAGACGCACTCGGTTCACGAGCGTCGTGTCCGCGACAGGCAGGCTCGTGTCCTTGCGGATCGCCAGATGTATCCCGACGGCCTCCACCAAGAGCCCGTCGGCCAAGGACAGCGGCGTCTGATCGGTCGTGAAGGCCGTGAGCGCGCCGGTTGCGTCGCAGTAGTAGTAGGTGAACATCGCTTGAGTGGGATCCTCGAGGTCGTTGGCGACGTATTGCCCGACGAGCCTCGTCCTGGTCGCGGCGGGGTCCGTCGGGTACGTGCAATCCGGCGGGGCCCCGCCGCTCGGCGGCGTGACATCCTCGATGAGCTCCCGGTCGGAGTTCACATACAGATGGATGATCTTCGGGCACGAGGTCGTCATGTTCAGGTTCGCGTAGAACGTGAGCTCGTTGTCGTCGGCCAGCAGCACCATGGGATCACCCGACGACACCACGAAGGGAGGGGTGGCCGCGTCGAGTTTCGTTGCCGTGCGGATATCCTTGCTCATGACCGCCATCAGCACCCGAGCCTCGCCGAGGTTCTCCAGGCGCCGGATTCCTCCTGTGGCGGCGCGCTCGTACGTCGCGACCGACTGCAGTACGAAGCCCATGACGACGCCGAGAAGCAAGACGACCGCCGCCACTTCCGGCAGCGTCATGGCGGACTCGCTTCGCAGCCTCCGGATCAGACGCGCCATCATGTCTCAACCGCGATGTCGTAGGGCCAGGAGCCGTCGCCGTCACCCGGGTCGGACGCGGGCGAGAGCGTGACGCTGCCCGACCAGACCGCACCGCCGTCGACGGTCACCGTCCACGTGCCGTAGGGAAGGGCGAACACGATCTGGCCGTTCGCATCGGTCTGCCCGATCGAGTGGCTCTCGCCACTCGCGCAGCCGTCTCCCGGCGAGTGGGCGGCATCGATCTGCTTCCCGGGAACCGGCACCATCGCCCCCAAGTCCGAATCGAAGTGCTGGATCGTCACTCGGATCTCCGGCATCAGGACGTTTGCCGCAGTCGTCGTGCCCGGCTCCGTGGGTATTGGGTCGCCACGCGAACCTTCCTCATATGAGGCAGGGTCGGCGTCCGCACAACTCCCGGCCCACGCCTCGTAACCGTCTGCGTACGGGAATAGGTCGGCGATCGTTCTAGGGACGCCGACACCCGGGAAGACCACCATCCCGGTTGGGAGGAGGTGGGTGTTGAACAGGGTCACCGCCACGTCGGGTGGCGCCGCGCTGCCCAGGTCCTTGCCGATCGGGGTAAGCGCTAGCGTTGCCGCCTGGTCGTACTGGAACTGGATCGAAGTGGTCGCGGCGACGACGACAGACGCCGCCTGCGTCGGAGTCGCCACCCCCTGGAGGTCCACGTACCCCAGCGACGATGCCGCGACCGTGTAAGAGCCGGCCGGTAGGAAGGCGAAGAAGGCACATCCGTCGGAGTTGGTGATCTGGCTCTCGTTCTGCGGACCTGCAACCGAGATCGGGACACCGCCCTGAGACTGGCCGTCGCGGTCGACGACGCTGACGGCGATATGCCCGGAGTTCGGATCGTAGGCGCCCACGGGAGGCGTGACTATGGTGTGCGCGGCCACCGGTCGCACGCCGGTCATGGCCTGCCAGGTCACCGAGACGTCGATGCGCAGGTAGGCGGGCCTGGACCCGGAAGGAGCGTCACACGCACCCGCCAGGGCGTCCTTCGTCACCCACTCCGATTCGCGGGTGACGGTGTAGGAGACCCCGCCGACGTCCTCTGTGTGCACGTACTGCCCGATGGGGAGGTCCGGGAAGTCCGTACTACGTGCGGTGTCCATCTCCTGCGCCGCCAGGTTCGCGGCCACACTCCGGTTGCGGTCGTTGCGGACGAGGTTGAGTGAGCTGCTCATCGTGACGGTCATGCCGACAACCAGCACGGCGAAGATCAGGATGGCCACCGCCACCTCGATCATGGTGAAGCCCCGCTCGTCTCGGCATGAGCGGATAGCCCGCGCCAACGCGCGGGCACGCGTCCTTCCAGGGCTCCTCATTCTTCCCTAGTTGTCGGCATTTCGCCGCAGGGTCTTGAACAGGCGAGAACGAGCTCGGGGGGCGCCTCCACCAGGGAGTCGCCCCCCGAGCTCGTTCGCTACCAGCCCCCGGTGCACTCCGCCAGCGTGTCAACGTCGGCGAACGCCTGGCCCCTACCCTTGATGAAGGCTGGGCTGCTGGCGAGCTGCCGCAAGCAGAAGTAGGTGCCACTCGCCGAGTGCGTCACGAGCAGGAGGTCTCCGGCCTGAGCCAACTGGATCGCGACCTGGTCCTCACTTGGGTCCCCAGAGTCAGCCCAATCCAGGCTGGGCTCCGTCGCAAGGCCGACAGCGGCGTCGAAACCCGTGTACCTGGCGTTCTCTGACCAGTAGATCATGGCTGCGGCCAGGCCCGTACGCAGGTTCGTCTGGGCCGCCCGGTCTTGGGCACGCTTGCGTGTGCCCAAGTAGGTCGGGAGAGCGATGGCGATCAGGATGCCCACGATGAGGATCACGACCATGAGCTCGATGAGGGTGAACCCTCGCTCCTGGTCCGTCCGATGTCTCCAGGCATGCATGTGCTCGATCTCCAGAAACGGGTTGAGCAGAGGGGGCGACCCAAGGGCCGCCCCCTCCATGTACTACTCTGGGTGAACGGCTTACGGGAACCTCGCAGCAGCCGCCCCTTGCGCGTCAGCTCCTGAGCACGCGGCGGCGGCACCGGAGCCGTAGAACGTCCCCGCCCCTGGATCCGTCGAGATGTCGTCGATCCAGTAGCAGGTGCCCGAATCCGACAGCGCCGCGGCAGCCCACGAGTCGGCGGCGCTGTTCGTCAGATAGCCCCCATCCGTGATGCTCACCACGTTCGGCCCTGTGGAGTCGCCCGCAGCCAGGTAGCTGAGCGACGGCTCGATGTCTGTCATGTTGGACACCGTCGCCGTCGTGTAGTCGTCGTTGTCCGTGAACGCGGTCTTGGCCGCGGCCAACGCGTTCCGGAGGCTCGACTGCGCGGCGCGGTTCTGGGCCCGCTGCCTAGCACCAAGGAACGTCGGCAGGGCGATGGCGATCAGGATGCCGATGATCAGGACGACCACCATCAGCTCGATGAGGGTGAAGCCCTCTTCGTCCCTCCTGCGCTCCCAAAAGCGCTTGAGCATGGAGTCACCTCCTCCTTCTATGCACGCGCATCTAACCGATGCGCTCTTCCTACAGGTCGTTCTCGGTATCGGGCGGGTGAGCCTGAAGCCACCCGGACGACATTTCCGAGATTGGCTCGAACCGACTAGCCCCCGGGTCACCCGCGCACTCGCCCGTTTGGGGGTGCCGTCCCCACGGTTCTGTCGCTCGAAACGCCCACAGTCCCCAAGCCGTCTCCGTGGTGTGCCTCTGCCATGCGAAGGAGACTGCGTGCCTCTTCCTCGGAGTCCCAGTGTCGTGAGATGGCGCTCCGGCCAGGCGCTGGTTCCCTTGACGGCACTCCTACTGGATCAACTTGATGATGTTGAACATCGGCATGTACAGGGCGATGACGGCGGCACCAACGGCGCCGCCGACGAAAGCGATCAGGAGGGGCTCGATCAGGGAGGTCAGGGCATCGACGGCCGCCGTCACCTCGCTGTTGTAGAAGTCGGAGACCTTGTCGAGCATCGTGTCGACGGCGCCCGTCTCCTCGCCGACGGCGAGCATCTGGACGACCATCGGTGGGAACACGTCGTGTTTCGAAAGGGGCTTCGCTATTGACTCACCCTCCCGGACGCTCCCCTGCACGTCGCTCACAGCCTTACTGATCACCTTGTTGTTCACGGTGTCGGTGACGATGTCCAGCGCCTGCAGGATCGGCACACCCGACCGCAGCAGCATGCCCAGCGTGCTCGAGAACCTCGCGAGGGCGGTCTTGTGGAACAGCGGGCCGAACACCGGCATCTTGAGCTTCGTCGTGTCCACGACCAATCGACCGGAGGGGGTCTTCTTGTACCGGCGGAATCCGAACACAAGCGCGGCCATCAGCAGCAAGAAGAGCCACCAGAACCTCGTGAGCGCCTCGGACACGCCCAGCAGTACGCGGGTCGGCAGCGGGAGGCTTCCGCCCAGATTGGCGTAGATGGTCTTGAACTGCGGCACCACGAACAGCAGCATCGCCGCCAAGATCCCGCCGACCATGATCACGACCACGACCGGGTAGGTCATCGCCGACTTGATCTTGCGGCGAAGCTCGACGTCCTTCTCCATGTTGTCGGCCAGGCGTAGCAGCACGTTGTCGAGCACGCCGCCCGTCTCACCGGAACGGATCATCGAGACGTACAGATCGCTGAACGCCTTCGGGTGCTTGGACATCGCCCCCGACAGCGAGGAGCCCTGCTCGACGTCCAGGCGCACCTGCGTGAGGACCTTCTGAAGCTCCTTGTTCTCGCTCTGCTCGGCGAGGATCGCCAGGGCTCGCAGGATCGGCAGACCCGAGTTCACCATCGTCGCGAACTGCCGCGAGAACACGGCGAGGTCCTTCATCTTGACGCGGCCCGCTCGCAGGTTGATCTCCATCTTGAGGCCGGTGCGTGCGCGCTTGACGTCGAGGGGCATGTAGCCCATCTCGCGCAGCTTCGTGAGGACGAGCCCCTCGCTGTCCCCGACGAGCTCTCCGGTCACGAGGTTCCCGGACCGGTCACGGACTCTGTATTCGTAGGTCTGTGGCATGGCTCTCTCCCGACTTGCCGTCCTAGCCTCCACCCCAGCCGGCGACGGCCGCGCCGGCCGCGACTGCGGCCGCTGTCGCGCCATACCCGAGGCTTCCGCCGATCAGGCGGTTCAGCTCCTCAGGGTCGTGGCAGCGTTCGTAGGCGAGCTGCTGGGTGATGCGGCCCGCCTTCACCAGGTTCGCCAGGGACTGGTCCATGGTCTGCATGCCGAACCGTCCTCCGGCCTGCATGATCGAGTAGATCTGGTGCACCTTGCCCTCGCGGATCAGGTTGCGGACCGCGGGGGTGCATACGAGGACCTCGACGGCCACGCACCGGCCCCGCCCGTCGGCCGTCTGCAGCAGCTGCTGGGTCACCACGCCCTGAAGCGTTGTCGCCAGCTGCACTCGAACCTGCTGCTGTTGGTGCGGTGGAAAGACGTCGATGATCCGGTCGATCGTCTGCGGGGCGTCCTGCGTGTGCAGCGTCGCGAACACGAGGTGTCCCGTCTCCGCCGCGGTGATCGCCGTCGCGATCGTCTCCAGATCTCGCATCTCACCCACGAGGATCACGTCCGGGTCCTGACGCAGCACGTGCTTGAGCGCCTGAGCGAAGCTGTGGGTGTCGGCCCCGACCTCCCGCTGGTTGACGATGCACTTGCGGTGCCGGTGGAGGAACTCGATCGGATCCTCCACCGTCATGATGTGCGCCGAGCGCTCGCGGTTCACGATGTCCACCATCGCGGCGAGCGACGTCGACTTGCCCGAGCCCGTCGGTCCGGTCACCACGACGAACCCTCGCGGGTACCGGGCGAGATCGGCCACCACCGCTGGAAGCCCAAGCTCCTCTACTTGCTTGATCTCGTAGGGGATCAGCCGGAAGGCCGCCCCGATCGAGTCGCGCTGGTAGTAGACGTTCACGCGGAACCGCGCCTTGCCGGGCAGCGCGTAGGACATGTCGAGCTCGAGATCCTGCTCGAGACGCTCCCGCATCTTCTGCGGCAGGATCGCGTACATCATCGCCTGGAGGCTCCGCGGCGTGAGGATCGGGTAGTCCTCCAACCGCAGAAGGTCACCGTGCAAACGGATCGTGGGCGGCGTCCCGACCGTCAGGTGCAGGTCGGATGCGCCTCGCTCGAGGACGATCTCGAGCAGTTCCGGAACCGGGACCGGGATGTCTTCCTCGCCGGGCGCGGCAGCCACACTCATCTACTTCACCACCCTCGCGATCTCTTCGATGGACGTCGAACCCTGCGCGGCCTTCTCCAGGCCGTCGTCGCGGAGCGACAACATCCCCTGCTCGAGAGCCACGGACCGAACCTGATCCGAGGACGCCCTCTCGACCGTCAAACGCTCGATCTCTTCGCTCATCGGCATTACCTCGTACAAACCAAAGCGCCCCCTGTAGCCGGTGTTCGCGCAAGCCGAACACCCGACCGGCCGATACAGCTGCTTGATCTCCCCGATGCGCCACTCCGGATAGCCGGCCTCGGTCAGCTCGGTGGAGTCAGGCGCATAGGCCTCCTTGCACCGGTCACACAGGCGCCGCGCGAGCCGCTGGGCGATCACGCAGTCGAGCGCCGAGCCAACGAGGAACGTCTCCACTCCCATCTCGGTCAGCCGCGTCACGGCCGACGGAGCATCGTTGGTGTGCAAGGTGGAAAGGACGAGGTGGCCCGTGAGGGCGGCCTCGATGGTGATCATCGCCGTCTCGCGGTCGCGAACCTCACCGACAAGGATGATGTCCGGGTCCGCGCGTAGGATCGTTCGCAGGGCTGATGCGAAGGTGAGTCCGGCCTTCGTATTCATCTGCATTTGGTTGACGCCGGGGAGCCGGTACTCGACCGGGTCCTCGACCGTGATGATGTTCCTGTCGGCCTGGTTGAGGATGTTCAGCGTCGCGTACAGCGTGGTCGACTTCCCGGACCCCGTCGGCCCCGTCACGAGGATCGTGCCGTAGGGCTTTCGGAAGGCCTCCTCGTACCGCTTGAAGGCCTGCTCCTGGAACCCCAGCTCGGAGAGCTGCAGAAGCGCCTGGCTCTTGTCGAGGATGCGGATGACGACCTTCTCGCCGAACACCGTCGGCAACGTCGCGACACGCAGGTCGAGGACCTTCGTGCCCACGCGCATGCTGATGCGCCCGTCCTGGGGCACGCGCTTCTCGGCGATGTTGATGTCGGCCATGACCTTCAGACGGCTGACCAGCCCATTCTGGATGTTCTTCGGTGAGTGCATGACCTCGTGAAGCACGCCGTCGACGCGGAACCGGACCCGCACGTCTCGTTCCGTCGGCTCGATGTGTACGTCGGAGGCTCGGTCGGCAACCGCCTGGGTCATGATCGCGTTGACGAGCTTGACGATCGGGGCGTCCTCGAGGGCGGCTTCGACGTCCCCCTCGACCTCTTCCCCCTCCATCGCGCTGGCGGCCTCGCTCGAGAGGGCCTCGATCTGGTCGCCCATGCCGCTGTACTTCTGGATCGCTTGCTCGATGTCCGTTGCAGTGGCCACCACCGGCTGGACCTCGCGGTTGGTGATGGCGCGGATGTCGTCGAGCGCGTAGACGTTCGCCGGGTCGGACATCGCGACGAGCAGCCTGCCGTCGCGTTCGCCGATCGGAATGGCGCGGTAGCGGCGGGCGATGACCTCGGGCAGGAGCGTCGTGGCGCCGGGGTCGACCTGATACTCACCCAGGTCTACGAACTCGAGGCCAACCTGCTCGGCGAGCGCGCAGACGAGGTCTCTCTCGCGGATGTAACCGAGATCGATGAGGACGCGGCCGAGTGACTTGGGCGTGTTCCGATGCTCGTCCAGGGCGCGCTCGAGCTGCTCCTCCGATAGGAGGCCCTGCTCGAGCAGGATCTGCCCAAGCTGCTTCGGCTTGCGCTTGGCCGTCACCATGGCCTACGACCTTCGGTCCCTAGGACGTTTCAATCTTCGTCAGCCTGCCTCGTCTCCTGAAGTAGTCGCGAGAACTCTTGTGCGAGGAGCACTCGATCGATGTCGGCGCCTTCGTCTCTCTGCTCTGGCACGGGAGTCGGCGCCTCCGGCTCGCTCGAAACTGGCCGAGGCGCTGGTCTCAGAGGCCCGATGTCAAATGGTTGCGGTGCAGCCGTTTCGGCGGATCCCGTTCCCCGCATTGGAGCGATCGGCGGCAGGGTCTGGCCGGGGCTCGCCTCCCGCGCCACCGGGGCCTGCGCGGGGCTGGCGGCCGGGGTCTGCGCGGGGCTGGCGGCCGGCGGCTTGACCTCCGGGTGGAGGGACGTTCGCGGCTTCCCGCTCGGGGCCGCCGGGACCTCGGGAATCTTGAGGGCCTCGCGACGGGTGCGCGTCTCCTCGGCAGAGAGCAGGACTTGGTCCAGCTGGTCGATGAGGAGCCCGGGGCGGGTGGTGGTGCCGGTCACGGCGAAGGCCGCGTACGGGCCTCGCCGGACGTAGCCCCAGACCTCGTCGCCGAACTCCACGAACCCCTTGTCGGGCTCGCCGAGCGTGGCGAAACGCAGCCACGCCGGCTTGACGAAGCTCTCCTCGCCCTCAGGGAACGCCCCGAGAACCAGGCCGTCCCTGGACAGGATCAGACAGCCCCGCAACCCGCCGACGCTGGCCGCAACCCGTGCCGCCAGGGCGGAGAACTCTTCCATTCAGCTTGCTCCTCCATAGCTATCGGGGACGCCGCAGATGGACTTGAGGAAGCCCCTAGCCCCA
>JBFMCN010000078.1:0-4715 GCA_040754475.1 Actinomycetota bacterium
ATGGCGGTGGGAGCCATCTCGGAGCATGCAACGACTGGGGATGGGACGGCGACGCTCATCGTCTTCAGCTTGGACGAAGCAGAGTATGCGGTGCCCGTTCAGCAGGTCGTCGAGGCGCTTCGAATGGTGGCGATTACGCCGGTGCCCGAGTCCCCGGAATCGGTTTCCGGCGTGATCAACCTCCGGGGACGCGTGATCCCTATCCTGGACCTGCGGCGACGTCTCGGTCTCCGGCCGCGTCCCTTCGACCTCCACAATCCGATCCTCGTCGCCGACGACCACGAGCGCCTGGTGGGACTCGTCGTAGACGAGGTGATCCAGATGCTCACGCTGCCCGAGAGCGCGATAGACGGCCCAGAGGCGCTCGGCCGGTCTCGGCAGGCAGTCTCGTCGGTGGCCCGGATGGGCGACCGTCTGATCCTGATCCTCGATCTCAAGTCCGTGTGCAGTGTCGTGGACGGGGTGGTGATCCCGACAGATGCTCTCGACGAAAGCTGACCCCCGCCTCGATGCCGTTGGGTTCGCCCGGTTCCGAGAGTTGGTCGCCGAGAAGAGCGGGCTGGAGCTCGGAGAGAACCACCGCAACAACCTCGAACGAGCGATTGCCCAGGCGCTCGCGGACACGGGTTGCCGGACCACGGACGCGCTGTACTGCCTGCTGGCCGACAGACAACGCGGGCGTGTCCCGCTCGAGTCGTTCATCGCGTCGCTGACGATCGGAGAGACGCACTTCTTCCGAAACCGCCCGCAGTTCGAAGCCCTCCGCGATCACGTCCTGCCGGAGCTCATCGAGGCTCGCAGGCACGTGCGGCGCCTTCGCGTGTGGAGCGCGGGATGCGCGAGCGGTGAGGAGCCCTACTCGATCGCCATGTTGATCCATCAGCTCCTCCCCAACCTCGCGGCGTGGAACGTGACCGTACTGGGGACCGACATAAACCCGCGGGCCATGGACAAGGCTCGCCGCGGCGTCTACGGCCAGTGGTCATTCCGCGAGGTGCCGCCCGAGATCGAGCAGACCTACTTCAGGCACAGCGGCTCGCAGCGTGAGCTGGTCCCCGAGATCCGCGAGATGGTGACGTTCCGCTACCTCAATCTCGTGGATGACGTCTTCCCCTCCCTGCTCACCAACACGGTCGGGATGGACATCATCTTCTGTCGCAACGTTCTCATCTACTTCCGGAAAGCCACCATCGCGGGTGTCGTCCAGCGCTTTCACCGCGCGTTGGCCCCCGACGGTTGGCTGTTCGTGGGCAATGCCGAGCCTCCGCAGGCGATTGCAGCACCGCTGTTCACCGCCCAGAACTTCCCAGGAACGGTTGCGCATCGCCGGGCGTCGGGGTCGGGGCCCGGCCCCGACGCCCCTGCGGAATACCCGGAGCCCGTGGAGGTGCACGAGGTGGCCGCGCCGGCGGCCCCCGTCGTCCCGAAGGTCGCCCCAAAGAAGGGCGCGGCCCGGCCGTCGGCGCGCAAGGCGGGTCAGGTCCGTAGGCAGGTGGTCCACCCGGAACCCCCAAAGAGGGAGCCGGCGCAGCCCCCCGAACCCGATGGCCGGGAGGACGGGTCGCTCGAGCGGCTGAAGTCCCAGGCCGAAGCCGACCCCAAGGATGCGGTGTCCGCCTACCGCGTGGCGAAGATTCACGCAAGCCGGCTGGAGCTGGACGCCGCGGAGTACTGGGTGGGCGTCGCGATCGCCCGCGATCCCATGATGGCGCAGGCTCACTACCTTCACGGGCTCATCTTCCAGGAGCGTGGTCTGCCCGAACCAGCGCTCGTGGCTCTGCGCCGATCTGTCTGCGCGGACCCGCGGTTCGCGCTCGGGCACTTCGCGCTGGGAACGCTCCTTCGGAGCCGAGGTCAGGCGGCCCGCGCTCAGAAGGCATTCGACAACGTGGCCGCGCTGCTCGAAGGCCGAGACATCCATGAGCTCATTCCCGACGGCGACGGGCTCACGATTGGGCGTCTGGTCGAGCTCGTGAGCCTGCAGCGGACGACCGCCGCCGCTACCAGCGAGGTAGGACGATGACCGACACGATCTCTACGCTGGATCCGTCCCTCGTCGAACGGATCCTCCAAGAGCGCGCCAGGGCGCTGGCTGCGCCTCCCAAGACCGAGCACGACGGCGATTCGCTGTCGCTCGTCGTCGTAGCCGTAGGACCGGAGCGCTACGGAATCGAGATCACGCATGTGCGCGAGGTCCAGCCGCTGTCCGGGCTCGTTGGAGTACCGGGCGTGCCGCAGGTCTGGGCCGGGCTGGTGAACCTGCGGGGAAGCCTTTACCCGGTACTGAACCTGCGTGTGCATCTCGGGCTCGAGCCCGGCCCGGTCGGAAGCGACGCTCGGGTCGTCGTGGTCGGCGATGAGCGGAACTCCATCGCTCTTCTGGTCGACAGCGTGCTCGAAGTGAGCGAAGTCTCAAGCGGTCAGCTCGACGCGTCGATGACGCGGCAGAGAAAGGACGGCGGCGGATTGATCCAGGGGGTGACGCGGGACTTCCTGTCGGGGGGGGGGGTCGAGGACCTGCTGGCGGGCCCGAGCGGGGCGGGGCGTGATTGGGTGGGGGGACCCGAGCTTGCCTGTTCGAGATGAGGTCGGATGACAAGGAGCCGAACGAGATCGGGGGCGTTCGTTACGAGCGCGTCTAGGAGGTGCCCGAGATGAAGATCAGCGTGCGGATGAGACTGCTGGTGAGCTTCGGTGCTCAGCTGGCCCTCATGGTCGCGGTCGTGTCCGCGGCGGTTATGGGGGCTGCCCGTCTGAAGAACAACATGAACACCTTCGAGGACCAGTACGTGGCCGGCCTGAGTCAAACGACGGTCCTGGCCGAATCCACGTCAGAGGTCTACGGGCTGTCGCTCCAGTCGACCTTCTCGCCCACGCCCGCCGAGGCGTCGGAGCTGGCAACCGCCCGGCAGGAGGCCGAGAAGGAGATTGCCTCGTCCTTCGCGGCTCTGAAGGACATCGCCGCGAAGGCCGGAGGCTCCTTGGCCGCGGACCTCGACACGTACCAGCGACGGTGGGCCGAGTACCTGGCGGCAGACGACCTTCTCGGTGAGGCGGTGTCGAGCGGAGACCAGCAGGCGGTCGTGGTCGCCGCGGGCGGGCTCGAGCAGGCCTTCGCGCCGGCTCGCACGGCCCTGGACAAGCTCATCACGGACTTCCAGCAGGGAGCGGCCGCGGCCGTGCGTGAGAACAGGGGCACCTTCGGGGACCTGGTCAGATGGATCACCATCTTCTCGGTCATCTTCCTCGGTGTCGGTCTCGCGTCTGCGATCTTCTCCTTCATCCTGGTCGCCAAGCTGGCCGACCGGGTCAAGGATGGCGCGCAGAGCATCGGCGCCGCGGCGAGCCAGATCCTGGCCGCCGCTACAGAGCACACCGCGAGCGCTTCCGAGCAGTCGGCGGCGCTCAGTCAGACCTCGGCGACGGTCGATCAGGTTCGGGTGACGTCCGAGCAGGCGTCTCAGCGTGCGCAGGACGTCGCCAAGCAGGCGCAGACCTCGGTCCAGGTCGCGGAGGACGGAGTCAAGGTCGTCCACGAGATCGTGACCGGCATGCAAGGCATCCGCGAGAAGGTCGAGGCGATCACCGAGGACATCCTTGCCCTGTCGGAGCGGACGTCGCAGATCAGCGAGATCACGAGCACCGTGAACGACCTCGCCGACCAGTCGAACATGCTCGCCCTCAACGCCACGATCGAGGCGGCGAAGGCAGGCGAGCAGGGCAAGGGCTTCGCCGTTGTGGCAACCGAGGTCAAGAACCTCGCCGACCAGTCCAAGCAGGCCACCGCCGAGGTGCAGGCCATCCTGAGCGAGATTCAGAAGGGCACGAACGCCGCGGTGCTTGCGACCGAGCAAGGCACCAAGGTGGTCGAGGACGGCGTGGCCCTGACCGGCAAGGCGGGGGACGTCATCCGGAGTCTGGGCGACACGGTCCGCGACACGGCGCGGGCCGCCAGCCAGATCGCCGCCGCCGCCCGCGAGCAGCAGGTGGGGATGGATCAGGTCTCGCAGGCCATGCGCGACGTCAGCCAGATGACGAACCAGTTCGTCTCGGGGGCGCAGCAGTCGCAGTCCGCGGCCGAGAGCCTCAACGAACTCGCGGGCCACCTGGAGCAGCTGACGGCGACCTACTGAGAGGGAGCTACGCGTGTCAAAGGCGATGAGCGACGAGTTCCTCAGGGAACTGACGGCGGTCTTCGTCACGGAGTCGGAGGAGCGCCTGCAGGCGACCAACCGGCACCTCCTCGCGCTCGAGAAGGCCGAGCCCGAGGATCGGCATGATCTCCTGATCGAGATCCTGCGGGAGATGCACACGCTCAAGGGAGCGTCGTCGCAGATCGGCCTCGATTCCGTGAGCGCCCTGGCGCACTCGCTCGAGACCTTCTTCGCGCGGATCCGAGACGGGGAGCTGGAACCCGGCCCTCCGCAGTTCGACTCCGCCTACAGGGCATTGGACGCCGTGGCCACCATCGTGCGCGAGGTGAGCTCGGGGGCCCAGTCCGAGGTGGACGTCGAGGCGATCTGCTCCGAGCTTGCCTTCGCCGGCTGGCCTCAGGAGTCCGGCGCGCCCCTGCCCCTTCGCCCCGCCACGCCTGAGCCGGCGCCCCCGGAGTCCGAGGTACCGGAGTCCCGGGCTGCAGAGCCAGAGGCAACCGGGATGGAAGCCGCGGGGCCCGAGACGTCCGGGGCAGAGGCCGCAGAGCCCGAGGCGCCCAA
>JBFMCN010000079.1:0-10446 GCA_040754475.1 Actinomycetota bacterium
GGCCTTGCGGGCCTGGGGGGAGACCTGCCGGTGGACGGCTCCATCGGCGCGCGAACAGCATGGGTCTCCGAGCCATTCGAGGAAGGGGAGGGGAGTGGGGCGAACTACTTCGCCGACGAGGACCTGCTCCAGCTCTTCAGCCGCGGCCACCTCGCCGGGCTGCAAGTCGGCGTCCACGCCATCGGCGACGCCGCCATCGAACAGGTCGTCAGGGCCTGGGAGCACGTGTACCAGTCGCTCGACTCACGCGGTCGGCGACACTTCCGGGCCAGGCGACACCGGATCGAGCACTTCGAGATGGCAGACCCCGACATCATCGAGCGAGCCGCGGCCCTCGGCATCGCCGTCTCCGTGCAGCCGACCTTCGATGCGGAGTGGGGACGGCCCGGCGGCCTCTACGAAAGTGCCCTCGGCCGGGGCCGTGCCTCGTGGATGAATCCTTTCCGAAGCCTTCTCGAACGCGGCGTCCAGATCGGCGCCGGGTCGGATTCGCCCATCACCACCATCGACCCGATGGTCGGGGTCGCCGCATTCGAACGCCATCACGAACCGTCGCAGCGACTGTCCAGAGAGGAGGCGATCCGTGCGTACACGCTCGGGAGCGCTCGCTTGGCTCACCTCGAGGAGAAGAAGGGCGCTCTCGCTCCCGGGATGCACGCTGATCTCGCCGCATACGAGGTCGATCCGATCGACGCCTTGTCTCTCGACGGAGTCGGGCCCGTTCTCACCGTCTCTTTGGGACGCGAGGTCTTCGCCGCATGATGCTCACAGGCCCGCGCTCAACCTGCGCGTTTGACACAGCTTCCGACGCGGACCTACAGTACCTTTGGCGTTGCTGCTTCGGCGGCGACGCTGGAGGACCCAAGAGGCTGAGTAGAGAACGCGGCGCCCCGGCGCCGCGGCCCCAAAGGTCTCTTGGGTCCTCTCCCGATCCCGTCCGGTTCCTCTCCCACGTTCGCGGCCCTCTTGCCGCCTCCCACCTGGAACAACCGAGCGATCCACCGCGTTTGGACCCCGAAGACCCTTGTCGGGTTGCATGGGGGCAGTACAATCCCCCGGCCGGAGTGAGGACCATGGAAGACATCGAAGACGAGATCGACGACGAAGACCTCGACGAGGTGGAGCCCCAGAACCTCGACGTGGACGAGCCCGCGCCCACACCGGCGGGCGACGGGGAGGACGTCGAGTCGATAGAGGACCTCCTCGTCAAGAAGGAGGCTCGGGAGGAAGAGGAGGACGAGGACTCGATCCTCAGCCTCTCTCGGGAGGAGCGTCTGGAACCGCTGGCGGTGAAGGTGGTGCCGCCCCAGCCCACCGAGTTCATATGCAAGAAGTGCTATCTCGTGAAGCACCGCAGTCAGCTCAAGGACAAGGGCCGCATGCTCTGCCGAGACTGCGCCTGAGGCCTTCCCGGCTCCGACTCCCGCTGGCGGCGCTCGTCTCGGCCGCATCCGGGCTCCTGCTCTCCGCAGCCCTTCCGCCGGCCGATATCGGCCCCCTCGCATTCGTGGCCCCCGTCCCGTTCGTATGGCTGGTCCGGGAGGCGCGACCCCGGCGCGGGCTGCTGCTCGGGTTCGTGTTCGGATTCGCCTACTTCGGCGTTGTCCTGTGCTGGGTCTTCCTGTTCGGCCTCGTGGCCTGGACGGCGCTCGTTACGGCCTCTGCCGCCTTCATGGCCGTCTTCGGAGCTCTCGCCCCCGTCGTCTGGCGTGCGGAGCATCCCTACCGCTCCGCGGTGGGGATGGCGGGCCTGTGGACCGGCATCGAGTGGCTGCGAGGGATGTGGCCACTGGGCGGGTTCGCCTGGGGGCAGCTCGGATCGACCCAGACGGGGAACCCGTTCCTGCTGCGCCTGGCCTCGGTGACTGGGGTATGGGGGATCTCGTTCGTGGTGCTGCTGGCCGGCACACTGGCGCTGCTTGCCGCCGAGCGCGCGACGAGTAGGCGAGCCTCCGCCCTGGGCCTCACCGCAGTCGCGCTTGCCATCGTGCTGCTTCCCGGGGCGATCCCGATCCTCCAACCGGACGGCCGCACGCTGGTCGTGGCCGCGATACAGGTCGACGTGCTCCGGGCGGCCAGCCTCGACCCGGTCCAGGAAGACATCCGCGTCGCGGAGCTGAACGTCGCCCAGCAGGGCACCCTCGTGCGAGACCCTCCGGACCTGATCGTGTGGGGCGAAGGCGCGCTCGACCCCGGTGCTTACACGGATCCCGCCACCATGGCAACCGTCCGGGCGTCGATCACCCAGGTGGGATCGCCGACGCTCGCAGGAGCGGTGACGAGACCTTCATCGGGGATCGAGCGGACCGAGGCCCTGCTCTTCGACGGAGAAGGCCGCCTGGTGGACCGCTATGCCAAGGTTCACCTCGTGCCGTTCGGCGAGTACGTGCCGTGGCGTCGCCAGCTCCAATGGATCTCCGCGCTGGAGCAGATACCGGTGGATCGCCAGCCGGGGGAGCGGATCCACACCGTCGCTGCGGGCGGCCTCCCCGCGTTCGGCACGCCGATCTGCTTCGAGAACAGCTTCCCGGGGATCGAACGGGAGATGGTGCGGCAAGGGGCGGGGTTCTTCGTGCTCACCATCAACAATGCCTCGTACCGGTACACGGCGGCATCCCAACAGCACTTGGTCATGAGTCGGCTACGGGCGGTCGAGGACGCAAGGTGGGTCGTGCACGCGGCCGTGTCCGGTGTCAGCGCGTTCGTCGATCCCTCCGGGCGTGTCGTGGGGGAGACGGAGCTGTTCGCGACCGATGTCCTCCGGCAGCAGATCCGCACCTCGACTCGGGAGACGCCGTATGTTCGGTTCGGCGACTGGCTGCCGGCACTGTCCTTGCTTCTGGCCGTCGGGCTACTTGCAGCACCCAGGACGGGACGACACCGGGGCGCGAGCGCCGAGCCGCTCCCGAACCGCCCCCGAGCGTTGGTGATCCTCCCGACCTACAACGAGCGTGAGACGATCGAACAGGTGATCGATGGCCTGCTCGCGCTCCCGGAAGATCTCGACATCCTGGTGGTGGACGATTCCTCACCCGACGGCACGGGGGGTCTCGTTCGAGCCTTGTCCGCGCGGGACGGTCGCGTCCGACTCCTGGAGCGCCCGGCGAAAGCGGGCCTCGCCAGCGCCTACCTCCAGGGCTTCCGGACCGGGATCGACGAGCGCTACGACCTTCTGATCGAGATGGACTCGGACCTCTCGCACCGACCGGACCAGCTGCCCAGCCTGCTCGCGGCCGCGGTAGACCATGACCTGGTCATCGGCAGTCGCTACGTCCCGGGCGGTTCCGTCAGCAACTGGAGTCGCCCCCGTGTCGCCCTCTCCAAGGCGGGCAACCTCTACGCCCGCCTCATGCTCGGCTTCCCTGTTCAAGACGCCACCAGCGGCTTCCGCGTCTTCCGCACCGATCTCCTGACCGCGATCCTCCACGACCCCGTGCGCTCCGACGGCTACGGCTTCCAGATCGAGCTGGCCCTCCGTGCCTGGAAGGCCGGCGCCCGCCTAGCCGAGTCCCCAATCACGTTTCAGGAGCGTGCCCATGGCCGCTCCAAGATCTCAAGGCGGATCGTCCTGGAGGCCCTCTGGCTGGTCACGATATGGGGCGTGAGGGCCCGCCTCCGCGGGAGCCAGTGATCCCGTTTCGGGATCGCCCATAATCGACGTTATGTAATGTTGAGGACAAGGTGGCTGCAACCGGCCGGACCGCGCCCTTGCCCCCCACCCCGACCGACCCCGACCCGTGGCGGAAGCCCCAGGATCGACGGCGCTGGCGGCCGTGGTATTGGCGCTTGGGAACACGTCGGCCGACCGTCTCGCTTGGCGGGAGGGCGGAGTGGAGGGGGCTGGGGCGTGGCCCCACTCCCCCGCGGGGGGTCAGTCGCCCGTGAGGCCCTGGAGCCCGTACTTGGAGACGAGGGAGAGGTAGTCGCGCTGGTAGAAGATCTTGCAGTTGACTCCTGGGTAGAGGGCGCGGAGCCTGCGGATCTTCCGGTTCTTCTTGGTGACGAGCTTCTGGTTCAGCGTCGTGATCTCTATGTAGAGGTCGTACTGCGGCAGGAAGAAGTCGGGCGTGAAGCGTTGGATGACGTTCTCGTGCTTGTCCCACTCCAGGTCGAAGGACGTCGGCTCGTACTCCCACTCAATCTGATAGAAGTCGAGGAGCCTCGCGAACTGCTGCTCGCTGGCGTGCGCGAACCTTACCGTGTCGCTCTTGAGGGCCAGGGACGCCGGTTTGGCTTGCGCGCTCACGCGCCTCCGGCCCGAGCGACCTCGCGGCCCTTCTTCCTGACGCCCCTCGCGAGGGTCCCCTCGAGATCGGTCCATACCCTGTCGACGGCGACCGCGAACACACCTTGACCCTTCGCGAGGAGGTCCACGACCGCCTCGGGGGACTCGACCGCGTAGATGCGCGAGCCGTCGGACACGAGGGTCGTCCCTGTGGCCGGCTCCCGGAGATCGCGGAGGGTTCCGATCGCCTTGCGGACCTGCTGGAGCCCTACCCCGGTGTCCAGCAGCTTCTTGATGACCCTGAGTTGCGCAAGGTCCTGGAACGAGTAGAGACGCTGCGTGCCGGACCCTTGGGCGTCCCGAACGGACGGGCGCACGAGCCCGGTGCGAGCCCAGTAGTCGAGCTGCCGGTAGCTGATCCCTGCGACCCTACAGACCTCTGGGACGCGATATCCCTGCTCAGCCATGACAGCTCCGTAATTACGCGGGCGTGGTCACGCTACTTCCCTGCCCACGGCATGTCAATCATCCCTGCCCGCCCAGGTCGGGACCCCCGATTCGGCAGGAAGCGGATCTTCGGCTAGAATCCGGCCCCGTGATGCGCTGCCCCTCCCAGTCCACACGATGGGCCCGCCGTATCGTCGGGGTCCTGACGATAGCGGCGGTCCTGACCTCTCTCGGGTCCGCCCCTGCGCTCGCCTCGACGTACCGGAGCCGGATGCTCAGGATGTTCAACGCTGCCCGGGTCAACCACGACTTGAAGCCGGTCAAGCTCAACCTCCGGCTGTCGGGCGACGCCACCGCTCACACGAGGAAGATGATCAACAAGGATCGCCTGGCTCACGTATCGAACCTGAAGGACGTTCTCGACCCCTACGAATGGGAGATCGGCGGCGCGATCGTGGGCTGTGGCAGCTCGCTTGCCGCGATCCACAAGGCCTTCATGCAATCTGCCGTCCACCACGACATCATCCTCGTGCCAGGCGCCCGACGGGTCGGGATCGGAGTCATCCGTACCGACGGAGACTCCTCCTGCGGCGAGGACGCGTTCTGGGTGACCGCGATCTTCTACGGGTGAAGACTGCGGCCGGCACCGCCACTGGAGGCGGCGAGGCCCCGTCCTCTCAGCCGAAGTCCTCGGGCTCGACGTTCTCGAGGAACTCGCGGAACCTCTCGACCTCCTCCTCCTCGTCGCCGGCCGGGATGAGGATGGCCGCCTCGTCCAAGACCTCCTCGCTCGCGAAGATCCTGCAGTTGATCCTGACGGCAAGCGCGATCGCATCACTCGGGCGCGAGGAAATCTCGAACGAGGCCCCATTCCGCTGCATGTTGATGATGGCGTAGAACGTTCCCTCGCGGAGCTCCGTGATGGCAATGCTCTGAACCCGGACCGCCATTTCCTCCAGGATGTTCTTGAGGAGATCGTGGGTCATGGGCCGCGGCGTCACCACGCCCTGGAGCGCGAGCGCGATGGCGGCCGCCTCAGCCTGCCCAATCCAGATTGGAAGGTACCGCTCTCCTTCCGCCTCCCGCAGGAGCACGATGGGCTGGTTGGTCGGCAGCTCGATCCGGACGCCTGCCAGGTTCATCTCGATCATGGCCCACAAACGACTGTAGCCCGACCCCCAAGGTCCGACAACCTACCCCTCGATGGGTTCAGAGGGGTCCTTCGAGAAGCGCGACCCGGGGGCCTCGGCAATGTACGGGAGAAGCACATCCGGATCGGCCGCCAGTGTCCCCATATCTTGCACTGCAAGGATGTCTGGTAGATTCCGGAAGCGCTCACCGAAGTCGAGGCCATAGCCAACGACGAAGACGTCCGGGCACTCGAAGCCTCGGTAGCGGATCTCGAGGGGCGCGATGCGTCGTGCCGACTTGTCCAGGAGGGTGCACACCTCGATCGAGGCGGGCTGCCGCGACTCGAGCACCGTGATCAGGTACGAGAGCGTGAGTCCCGTGTCCACGATGTCCTCGACCACGATCACGTCACGCCCGCCTATGTCCTCGTCGAGGTCCTTCACGATCCGAACGCGCCCCAACGACTCGAGGGCGCCGCCGTACCGGGAGATTGACATGTAGTCGACGGACACAGGCAGGCGAATCTCCCGGATCAGGTCGGCGAGGAACACCGAACCGCCCTTCAGGACCGAGATCAGGACGGGCGCGCGCCCCTCATAGTCCCCGGTGATGGTGCGGCCAAGCTCCTCGATCCGCCGGCGGATGTCCTCGCGCCCGTACAAGACGCTGGCGACCTCCGACATCCGCCGGGATCGTAGCAGAGGGATCAGCCGAAGAGCGCCCCGAGCACGCTCTCGACCGCGTGGACAACGGCCGATCCTGTCCGGCGCCACCACGGCCCAGCCTCGGGCGCAGGCGGCCCTGGCACGGACTTCACGACGAGCGGAACCCGGCCGAGCCGCTTTCCGTCCGTCCATACGGACAGCACTCCGACCTTCTCTCCGATCGCCGGCGGAAACGCCACGCCCTGCATCGCGGCGATGCGCCTACGGGGCTCGGCACCTGCAGGAACGAGGGCCACCATTGGCCTCCCGGCCGCTACTCGAACCGCCCGGCCGGCGATGGGGACCGTCCCGAGAGGTTCCCCCTGCCCTACCAGCTCCCTCTGCTCGAATGCCGTGAATCCGTATTCGAGGAGGGTGGCAGCATCCGAGAAGGCTTCGCTCGGTTCGCCGAGGACCACCGCGACGAGCGCAACGCCGTCCCGTTCCGCGACGGCGACGACGCAGAAGCCCGCCGCGGACGTGAACCCGGTCTTGACCCCGATCGCCCCTGGGTAGAGCCACAGGAGCACGTTGCGGTTCTGCACGATCCGCGGGACGCCGGACTGCGACGGTATCTCGCGGAATTGGGTGCGCACGATCCTGGCGAACAGCGGATGCTTGAGCGCGGTGCGGGTCAGGGTGATCAGGTCGCGCGCGGTCGAGTAGCCGCTGTCGTCCAACCCGTTCGGCGACGCGAAGTAGGAATCCTCAAGCCCCAAGCGCCGCGCCTCGGCGTTCATTTCTGACACGAAGGCCTCCACGGACCCCGCCACGTGCTCCGCCAGCGCTTCGGCAGCATCGTTCGCCGATTGGAGGAGCAGAGCGTAGAGCAGATCCCTGACCGAGACCTGCTCGCCAGGCTGGAGGCCCAGGTTCGACACGCCAGGGACCGGCAGCGGGGCGGCCGCCTCGGTGCTCACGGTCACGACGTCACGTGGATCGGTCGCGTTGATGACCAGCAGCCCCGTCATGATCTTCGTGAGGCTTGCGATCGGTCTGCGGGTCTCGGCCTCTACCTCGAGCAGGACCTGCCCGGTGCCCACGTCCGCCAGCAGAGACGCCGCCGCGCGGATCTCCGGTGGCTCCGTTGAAGGCGGTGGCGTCCTCAGGACCGAAAGGAACGGCGACGGCGAGACCTGTCCCCCGGGCCTGGGTACAGGTGTGGGCGGCGGAGCAGTCTCGGCGGACTGGGCGACCGCCAACGCCGAGATCGAGGCGGCCGACAGGAAGACAAGCAGCGCTACCGCTCCCCTGCCTCCCCTTCTGCGCAGCTCTCGCACGGCTGAGGTCGTCAGGGGGCCTGGAGGTACTGCCGCAGGTTGCTGCGCAGCAATGCCTGCTTCAGCTTGCGCGACGCTCGCGCGAGATCCGTGAGCGACGACGTGGCCGCCCGCCGAGCCTCCGGGTTCCGCTGCCGAAGCTGCGGCATGATGATGCTCTCGAACAGGCTTGCCTCTCGCTCGGCGAAGTGCCGGTACATCGTGAGGTGACGCGGCTCGACGCCGTGCCGGAAGAAGTCCCTCAGGATCGCCAAGACGACGTAGTCGTCGCCGTCGTAGTACTGGGCCGACTCGGGTCCATGCGAGCACACGAGTCCGAACGACTCGAGCTCCTTGATGCGGTCGCGATTGATCCCCGTCGCCGTGGCCATCTCCTCGATTGACATCTGTAGCCCGGTTGGAGGTTCGGCGAGCTCCTCCTCGGGTGAGGGCTCGCCGCCTGGGGCCACTGCGGGTTCGTCCTCGCCCTCCTGCTTCAGAAGACGTTCCTTGATGACCTTCAGCGGTAGGTACTCGTCCCGCTGCATCCTCAGGATCTGCTTCAAGCGCTCGACGTCCTGCTCGTAGAACTTCCGATAGCCCGAGGGAGTGCGTTCGGGCTCGATGAGCCCCTCGGCCTCGAGGAAGCGGATCTTCGAGATCGTGATGTCGGGGAACTCGGTCTTCACCGACACGAGGACCTCACCGATGGATTGATAGTTGCGGGTCGGCATACCCCTCACTCCCCCGCCTGGAAGAAGACCAATCGGAACTTGCCGATCTGAACCTCGTCTCCCGATGCCAGCCTCGCGGATTCCACCAACTCTCGATTGACGTACGTTCCGTTGAGGCTGCCGCGGTCGTGCACGAAGAACTCCCTGCCCTCGCGGCGGACCTCAGCGTGACGCCTCGACACCGTCACGTCGTCCAGGAACACGTCGCTGTCGGGGCTGCGTCCGGCGGTCGCCACGTCCTTGTCGACGAGGAATGTAGAGCCGGCGTTTGGCCCGCGCTTCACCATGAGCAGTGCCTGTCCCGGCTTCAGTTCCTCCCCCGGGAAGGGGAACTCCTCGGTGCTTTCATCCTCAACCTCGACCGGACTGAGGGACAGCGTGGCTTCTTCCTGAAGCGGGCCCCCGCAGTTCGCGCAGTATCTCGCCTCGTCCTTGTTTGGATGTCCACAGCGAGTGCAGTACAAGTTCGCTCGCCCCTCCGGACCGACCTCGGGCTGATATTGGAAGTTGAGGTCGATATCTCCTATCGAGTCAACTCTCGATTCAGACTCGAGGCTATCGCACGGGGCCCAGACGGTCAACCACAGTCGGCCCCCACGGTCAACCAGAGGAGACACTAAACGGGCAGCCGACACTCTCGACTACTCGCGGCTATTCCCGGCTTCCGCGCCCTTGATGAACGCCTGATAGGCAACGGCATCCATTAGCAGCGCGAACTCGCCCGGATCGGACGCCTGGAGCACGGCGAGCCATCCGTCGCCATACGGCTCGTCGTTGACGAGCTCCGGGCGCTGGTCAAGAACTGCGTTCCGCTCCACAACCGTGCCCGTAACTGGGCTGTAGACCTCCGCCACAGACTTCGTCGACTCCACCTCGCCGAACGCCTCCGAGGCGGCAACGGGCGTCCCAATCTCGGGGACAGACACGTAGACGACGTCTCCGAGCGCCTCCTGCGCGTAGTCGGTGATCCCGATTCGAACCCGCCCATTCCCCTCCACGCGCACCCACTCGTGTTCCTTCGTGTACCTCAGATCTCCCGGGAACTCCATCTGATCCCCCTGGTCCGTTCCCACGCCGTGTGAACGTACCATCCCTCACGCGGCCCGTCGGAGGCTCACTCTGCCCCTGAGCCCAGGGCCCTTCTCAGGTCCCCCACGTACAGAGCCGCCGCCACGTAGTACTCGATGATCGCCACCCCGAAGAACGTCCAACCCAGAGCGAGCGCTGCGTGCCCGAAAGCGAAGCCGAGGTTCCCCCATGCAACAAGGGGGATGGCAGTCATCAGCCCGAACGTCGCCGACTTCCCGACGAACCGCACCTCGATGCAGGCACGGCGCGAGACCATCAATGCCGCTCCGGCGATCAGCACCGCTGCATCGCGCACGAGCACGAGCAGCGCCGCCCACAGCGGGAAGACTCCGCGCACAACCAGCGCGATGAGCCCGGCGCCAAGGGCCAGCCGGTCCGCCGTTGGATCGAGTACTTCACCGAGCTTCGTTATCCTGCCGGTCCTCCGGGCGATGGCCCCGTCCACCCAGTCGGTGGATGCGACGGCTCCGAACAACAGCAGTCCGGCGAGTTCGGTTCCGCGATGCAGGATCAACCCCACGAACACGGGGATCAGCAGAACGCGACCGAACGAGATCGCGTTTGGAAGCGTCAGGATCGCCGACGAGCCCTTGCCAGGTGCCGTGGCCATCGTGCCGGGGACCCTACCACCTTGCCCGGGCACCTTGCCCGCGCTCGTACCGGTTACCGGCACAACGCTCGACTCGAGCATCAGCCGACCATCAGCCGGACCCGAGGTCGGGCCTCACTTGACCGGAGTCTCGGGCTCATCGACACTGAGAGGTGCCGGCCGGAGCCTCCATGAGCACGGGCGTTCCGAACCCGGTGTCGGCCCCCCGGGTCTTTCCCAGCCCCCGGGGCGGTGACGTCTGGCTAGC
>JBFMCN010000080.1:0-21511 GCA_040754475.1 Actinomycetota bacterium
GGGCCCACCAAGAAGCTGTCTGGTTCCGCCAAGAGACAGCGCGAAAGTTCGCCTGCCCTACCGGGTCCCCGCCTTCGCCAGCTTGGCTCGGTCGCGGATCTCGAAATCGATGGCCTTCAGCGTGAACTCCACCGTCTCGTGGACGGGGCAGTGCTCGGCCACCCGCCGGATGGCCTCCTCGCGATCTCCACAGTCCGCGTGCGGCAGGTTGACGATGACGTCGAGATCTGTCAGGCAGGTGGGGCAGTCGGGGTCTCCTTCCTGCTCGAAGGACACGACAACGCTCAGCTCGCGCGTGTCCAGTCCCACGCGCTCACAGTAGTCTGCAACGAACGCTGCGACGCACGAGCTGAGGGACGCCACGAAGAGCTCGGAGGGCGTCGGGCCACGACCCTTGCCGCCCATGCTCCGCGGGACGTCGATCACCAGACGGTGCTCACCCATGACCGCCTCGAGATTCATGTCGCCCTTGTAGACCGCCGTGACCGTGTTCATGTCACACCTCCGCCTTGAGACTCCATCCTCCTCCAGGAGTGCCAGGCCAGAAGGGGCCGAAGGCCCCGGGTATTGCGGGGACATCGGGAAGCGGGCGGAAGCGCGTGCGTTGCTCGATTCGATCGCCTCAAGGGTTGATGATCACCGGCGTCCCGAGCGGAACGCCTTGCAGCTGGAGCATTTCCGGGTTGAAGACGCGGACGCAGCCGTGCGAGACGGCCTTTCCGCGATCGCTCGGGTCGGACGTGCCATGGATCGCCAGGCGCCCACCGCCCGGCCAGCTCGTGAGACCCGACGAGAACCCCGACAGCCCCAACGCGAAGACACCGTAGGGCCCGTCCCGGGTCGCATACGAGACACGCACCCACACGTAGAACCTGCCCGACGTGGTCGGAGTCTGGGGAGTGCCGATCCCCACAGCGAAGCTCTCCTCCAAGTGATTCCTCACGAAGTGGCGGAGGGTTCTCTGCGACAGGTCGACGACGATCCGCTCGTTGCGTCGAACGAGCCGAACCTCCTCCTGCCGAACCCACGCGGCCATTCCATTGGGTCGAACGGGAAGAAGGAGCCGGTACCAGAACCGCCCTGAGGAGTCGGCCCGGACCCCGTCCACCAGCAGCGGCGCGATGCGCCCGAACGGATCTCGGGCGTCGAACGCGAAGTCCGCTGCTGCGGAGGTGCCCGGCGTGTACCACATCGAGAGGTGGGGCCGAAGTGGGACCGCGGCGTAGTTGCCCCGCAGCTTCGGCGCCGGGCTCGGGATCGAAGCCGACACCACGGGGACACTCGCGGAGGAGCCCTCCCCGACCGGGCGCCCGTCTCCGGCCGGCTCCCCCGCCCGACACGCCGAGACAAGTAGCAGACCGGCAACGACGATGGGACGGGCGCGCACGGTTCCCAGTATGGAACGAGTCCCCGGAAGATGAACCTCCGCCCAGTTGGCTGCGGTAGGCTGCCCATCTGCCGGCGAGAGTGGCGGAATCTGGCAGACGCGCCGGACTTAGGATCCGGTGCCCGAAAGGGCGTGGGGGTTCAAATCCCCCCTCTCGCACCCACCCTCTCGCACATTCAGCACGCCTGCCTCCCTCGTCAGCTTCGAGAAGCACTTGCTGACCGTACTCGGATGGAGGGGCTTGCCGCGATGGCCGAACGCCGAAGCGCTCCCCCGAAGGAGGCCCCCTCGGAGGGCCTCCTTCAGAGGCGTCACGGCCTGAGCTCCCGCTAAGGACAAGGTCGCCGTGACCTCGGGGGTGGCTCGTGCCACGAGTCGATGCACGGGGAGTCCACCTTCTGCAGGCCGGGCTGAGGGGCCCGGACCCATCGCATCTCCTCCTTCACCACGCCTTCGGGCTTGTTGCCAGCTTCTTCATGCCGAACCTCACCTCCGGACCATGCCCCCGCCTGGAGAGCCAGCCGGCTCAGAAGTGCAAGTCGAAGGCGGCCTTCGCGATGAACGCACCCAGCGTGCCACCCACCAGCGGCCCGAAGACCGGGATCATCGAGTAGGCCCAGTCCGAGCTCCCCTTCCCCGGGATCGGCAGGATGAAGTGCATGATCCGGGGGCCCAGGTCTCGGGCCGGGTTCATCGCATACCCCGTAGGTCCACCGAGCGACAGGCCTAGGGAGAGGACCAACAGGCCCCAGAACAGAGCCCCGAAGTTATCGGCCCACTCGTGCTGACCGATCGCGAGACCACACAGCGTCAGCATCATGGTCGCGATGACCTCGGTGAGAAGGTTCAGCGGGTAGTTGCGGATCGCCGGGCCGGTCGAGTGAACGGCCAGCTTGAGGCCCGGGTCCTCCGTCTCCGCCCAGTGCGGCATGTACGCCAAGAACACGAGCAGCGCTCCCAACATCGCGCCCAGGAACTCGCCGGCGACGATCTGTGGGACATCCGCCCATTCGGTGTTGCCGATGAACGCCCATGCGATCGTCACCGCGGGGTTCAGGTGGGCGACGCCGCCCGTACAGGCAACGCTCGTCAGGATGCCGAACGTCACCGCCATGCCCCACGCCCAGGTGATGACGATCCATCCGCCGTTCTGGGCCTTGGACTTGTTGAGGAGCACGCCGGCGACCACCCCATCACCCAGAAGGATCAGGGTACCGGTGCCAACCACTTCTCCTAGGAACATCTCAGTAACCATCCCCTCTCTCGCACGGCTACGGTCAAGAGAATCCGGGCGTCTTGTCCCGGGCAAGTAGGACCCCGCGCTCACCCCCCTTCCCCCTCCGCGGCCCGCTGGATTTCGAGACCCCCTGAGCCTCGGCCGACCCCAGCACGGTCCCGGGCGGTCGGTAACACTCTTGTTACCGACCCTAGCACGGGTGGGGCGTCGGTAACAAGGCCGTTACCGAGCCTTTTTGGGTCCAGGCCCCAGAACGAAAGATCGTGCCCGGATGCGACTACCTAAGGATCCGGTGCCCGCGAGGGCGTGGGGGTTCAAGTCCTGCTCTCGCGCTGCCCAGTCAGACTTCTTCGAGCTCTTCCGTACAAGTCCGCCGGACGCTCAGCTCACCGCTTTCTTCACGAGCGCGGCGATCCTTGCCTCTTCGGCGGCGGTCAACTCCTTCAGCGCGAAGGCGGTCGGCCACATGGCACCTTCGTCGAGGTTCGCCTTGTCGCTGAAGCCGAACGTCGCGTACCTCGTCTTGAACTTCTGCGCGCTCTGGAAGAAGCAAACGACGTTGCCGTCCTTCGCATACGCAGGCATCCCGTACCAGAGTCTCGGCGAGAGGGCTGGCGCGCTGGCTTCGATGATCGCATGGAGCCGCTCCCCCAAGGCGCGGTCCGGTTCCGGCATCTCGGCGATCTTCGCGAGCACGGCGGCCTCCCCGTCCGCCTTGTCCGCGCGCGAGCCGCGGCGTGCGGACGGCTTCAGCTCTTGGGCGCGCTCCCTCATCGCGGCTCGTTCCTCGTCCGTGAATCCCTCGAACGTCTTGCCGATGGTGCTCTTGGCGGACTTCCGCGTGCCCTTCTTTGCAGGTTTCCTCTCAGCCACTGCGAAGCACCTCCGTGCGCCCAACTGGTCTAGCCGCTCGACCTCCAGGGATGGTAAGGGACGAACCGTCGTGGGAGACCGAGCTCGCGAGCGGGCCCGGAAGAACGCGTTCTCCGCCCTTGCCGCGGGGGTCAGTCAACGTGGTCCATCGCAACTCGGTCGGCAAGCTGATGCGGTCCCAGCCGCGACGCCTCTGACACACAGCCCGGAGAGCCCTGCCGAGGCTAGACCAGCGATTCCTGGCCCGGCGGCGGCCTCCGGCCACGACGAGGCGTCGGGGGCGCCGGGTGTTCGACGAGCGCGACCACGCGGCTGGCCATGAACCGACCGGCACGCACGGGCGTGCCGCTCCTCGTCACCTCGGTGACCTCGACCACGCCGCGCGAGGTCGAGACCTCCACGCGCCGCCCGGCCTTCGTCGCCTCGATCTCGTACTTGACGATCCCGCTCCCCGAATCCACCACGATCTCGACGCGATCGCCTCTCATGTGCCAAGCCTACCCCCGGCGCGAATACCGCACGACGGACGGTACGCTGGGTCGTGTTCCACGTTCCCAGGAAGCCCCAAGCGTGATCTGAGGTCCCTCTCAGCCCGGGCGGCGAACCTTCCGCTGAGCCGGGAACACGGTTCGGGCGGTTAAGGATGTGACGCGTGTCGGACGACGTTTCGGAAGTGGGCATGAATCCCGAAGGATTGGACGGTCGAGCGGACCAGGAGCTTCCACCCCCAGCTCCTCCGGTGCGCGATCAGTGGGCGTTCGGGGCGCCGTCGGCAGAGCCTGCCGGCATTCCCCCGGCTCGGCGCAGCCGACGCCTGCTCGCGTTGGCCGTGGCGGCGATCGTGCTGCTCGGCAGCGGGATCGGCATCGGGTTCGGCCTCGCGGGGGACGGCGGCGGCTCCACTGCGCTCCAAACACAGCAGAACCCCTCTGCCCGCCAGACCCCCGACGGTCTCGACGTCCAGGCGATCGCCGACAGGGTCGTCCCCGCAGTGGTCGACATCAACACCGTCGTGAGCTCCTACGGCTTCGGGCCTTCGGCGGAGGGGGCCGGTACCGGCATGATCCTGACCGCCTCTGGCGAGGTGCTGACCAACAACCACGTGATCGAGGGCGCAACCAGCATCCAGGTCTCGATCGAGGGGCGCTCAGGCACCTACGCCGCCAGAGTGCTCGGCGCGAGCCCTTCGGCCGATGTTGCCCTGCTCCAGATCGAGGGCGTTTCGGGCCTGCCGACGGTCACCCTCGCGAACTCCTCGAGCCTGACCCTGGGCGAAGGAGTCGTCGCCATCGGCAACGCCCTGGGACAGGGTGGTTCGCCGACCGTCACAGCGGGCAGCATCACGGCGCTCGACCGCTCGATCACGGTCCAAGACAACCGCGGTGAAGAAGACCATCTGACCGGCATGATCCAGACCGACGCGCCCATCAGCTCCGGGGACTCGGGAGGGCCACTCGTGAACTCATCCGGTCAGGTGGTGGGCATGATCACGGCCGGCGCAACGACCGACCCGATGCAGTCGTCCACCGATCTGGGCTTTGCCATCCCGACGAACAGCGCGCTCAGCATCGTGAACGAGATCAGGGCCGGTCACGCCACCTCCGACATCATCATCGGCGAGGTGGGCTTCTTGGGCGTCGTGGTGGGAGACCTGGACACTGCAACAGCCGCGACGCTGGGGGTCACATCGGGCGCGCTCGTGGTCGGCGTGATTCCGAACACGCCGGCGTTTGAAGCCGGAATCTCGGAGCCCGCTGTGATCACGGTGATCGACGGAGCGAGCATCACTTCGCCCGACACCCTCGGCACGGCCCTGCACGGCCACAAGCCCGGAGAGCTGGTTCGCGTGACCTGGGTGGATCAGATCGGGACCCACACCGCCACGCTTCGTCTGATCTCCGGTCCGGCCGTGTGACGGTGCATCGGCCGGCCTGACCCCCTCCACCGACCGTGCTTGCCGTGCGAGGGTTCCAGGCTCCGTGCCAGCTCCGTCAGGCTTGAGAGCTCCCAGCTGCGGCCGGGGCCACGAGCATGGCCCTCGGGGTGGGGGGTATGATCCCGGCGCAACGCATCCCCGCTTGAGGCGCGTGGCGCGGGTGTAGTGAGGAGGGGTTTTGGGAAGGTGGACACGTCGCAAGGTACTGCTGGTCGGCGTCGCAACCGGGGCCTTGGGCTTCGCGACGATGTTTCTCATCTCGCGCTTTGACCATCAAGAATCGCTTTCCTACTCGCTGCTCATGGGCCTGCTCAACTGCGCGGCAAACGTCCTGGCCTGGTCGATTGCCGTCGCCCTCCTCAGGAGACGACGTGAACGGGGCGAACCGTGAGCCCGCTCCTCACCCATTGTCTCGACCGGATTCGCCGTGTTCGGCGGGGCGCCTACGACGCGGCTTCCAGCGCCTCGACGAATTGGCTCTGGTACAGGTCGTAGTAGAAGCCTCGGCGCTCGAGCAGCTCCTCGTGGTTGCCCTGCTCGATGATGGCGCCGTGGTTCATGACCAGGATCGTGTGCGCCTTGCGGATCGTCGAGAGTCGGTGGGCGATCACGAAGCTCGTGCGGTCGCGCATCAGCTCGGCCATCGCCCGCTGGATCAGCACCTCGGTGCGTGTGTCGACCGAGCTGGTCGCCTCGTCCAGGATCAGGATCTGCGGATCGGCAAGGAACGCTCGTGCGATCGTGAGCAGCTGCTTCTCGCCCTGTGAGACGTTCGTCGCCTCGTCGTCGACCACCGTCTCGTAGCCGTCGGGCAGCGTGTGCACGAAGTGATCTACCCTCGCCGCGCGTGCAGCGGCTTCGATCTCTTCCTCGGTCGCGCCCTCGCGTCCGTAGGCGATGTTCTCCCTGATCGTCCCGTGGAACAGCCACGGGTCCTGCAGCACCATCCCGAACAGGCGCCGCAGGCCGCTGCGCGTCATCCGCCGGGTGGAGACTCCGTCGATCGAGATCTGCCCGCCGTCGATCTCATAGAAGCGCAGCAGGAGGTTCACGAGCGTCGTCTTTCCTGCGCCGGTGGGGCCGACGATCGCGACGCTCTCCCCCGGCGGCACCTCGAGGGCGAGGTCCTCGATCAGCGGCGAGTCCTCCAGGTACCGGAAGGAGACGTCCTCAAGCGAGATGTGGCCCTCGGTCGTCGTGAGATCCTCGGGGCTCGCGACGTCGGGCTCCTCTTCCCGCTCGTCCAGTAGCTCGAAGACCCGCTCGGCCGAGGCTGCCGTCGACTGGAGCACGTTCATGATGCTCGCCGTCTGCATGATCGGCTGCGTGAACGCCCGCGAGTACTGGATGAACGCCGTGACGTCGCCGAGCGACAGGGTGCCGTTCGCCACGCGGATACCGCCGAGCACCGCGATCGCCACGTAGCTTAGGTTCGAGATGAAGTTCATCGAGGGCGGGATGATCCCCGAGATGAACTGGGCTCGGAAGCTCGCCTGGAAAAGGTCCTGGTTCTGCTCCTCGAAGCTCTCGATCGCCCGCCGCTGCTTGCCGAAAACTTTCACGATCGTGTGTCCGGTGAAGACCTCCTCGATGTAGCCGTCGACGTCACCGGTGCGCTTCCACTGAGCGGCGAACTGTTTCTGGGACCGCGACACGATCAGCATCGTCACGACGAGCGAAACGGGAACAGCCACCAGCGAGATGAGCGCGAGGAAGGGGCTGATCGTCAGCATCATGATCAGCACGCCCACGATCGTTAGCACCGACGTGACTATCTGACTCAGGCTCTGCTGCAACGTCCCCGAGATGTTGTCGATGTCGTTCGTCACCCGGGAGAGAAGATCGCCGCGCGGATGGTCGTCGAAGTACTTGAGGGGTAGCCGCGCGAGCTTCAGGTCGACGTCCTCGCGCATCCGGTACATCGTCCGCTGCGCGATGCCGGCCATGAGGTAGTACTGCATCCAGCTGAAGGCCGCGCTGAGCGCATAGACGAGGGTGACGACGCCCAGGATCTTGCCGATCCGGGCGAAGTCGACGCCCTGACCGGGCGTGACGTTCATCCCAGACAGCATGGCGGCGAGCTGCCCCTGTCCGCGCGCCTGAAGCGCTGCGATCACCTGCTGCTTGCTGACTCCGGCCGGCAGGCGCTCGCCGATGACCCCCTGGAAGAGGACGTCCATCGAGCGACCGAGGATCTTCGGCCCGAGGATCGCGAGCGTGACGCTCACGACGCCCAGCACCAGGACCAGGACGAGCTTGCGGCGCTCGGGGCGGAGCCGTCCGGCGAGGCGGCGGACGGCCGCACCAAAGTCCTTCGACTTGCCTGCCGGCGCCCTCATCATGCCCGGCGGGCCATGGCCGAAGGCCGGACCCCTCGGCCGGCGTGGAACGCTCGTCGAGCCGCGCTCGCTCACGCGGCCTCCTCGGGGGAGAGCTGCGAGTACACGATCTCCTGGTACGTGTCGCAGGTCTCGAGAAGCTGCTCGTGAGTGCCGATCCCAACGATCGACCCGTCGGCGAGGACCAGGATCCGGTCGGCGTGCATGATCGTTCCGACCCTCTGCGCCACGATCAGCACGGTCGCGTCGGCGGTCTCCGCCCGTAGCGCGGCTCGAAGCAGCGCGTCGGTCGTGAAGTCCAGAGCCGAGAAGGCGTCGTCGAACACGTAGATCTCGGGCCGCTTCAGGACCGCCCGAGCGATCGCCAGGCGCTGGCGCTGCCCCCCCGAGACGTTCGTTCCGCCCTGGGTGATCGGAGCCTCCAGGCCTTCCGGCATCTCGGCGACGAAATCGGCGGCCTGCGCGACCCTGAGCGCACGCCAGACCTCCTCGTCGCTCGCATGCTCGTCCCCGTCTCGAACGTTGCTCGCGACCGTCCCGCTGAACAGAAAGGCGCGCTGAGGGACGAGGCCGATCCTGCCCCACAGATCCTGCTGGGCCAGCTCGCGGATGTCGGTCCCGTCGACCAGCACCGCACCGCTCGTGACGTCGTGGAAGCGAGTGACGAGATTGACCAGCGTCGACTTCCCGCTGCCGGTGCTGCCCACGATCGCGGTCACCTCCCCGGGACCGGCGGAGAAGGAGATCCCCGAGAGCACAGCGTCCTCCGCACCCGGGTAGCGGAACTCGACGTCGCGGAACTCCAAGGTGCCGAGGCGCGGGGCCGTCGCGGGCGTCTGTGGATCCAGCACCGAGGGGTCTGTGTCGAGCACCTCCTGGATCCGCTCCGCGGACGCGGCGGCGCGGGGAACCATCACGAACATGATCGTCGCCATCAGGACGGAGAAGAGGATCTGCACCACGTAAGTAAGGAATGCGGTGAGGTTGCCGACCTCCATCCGCCCATTGCCCACCTGGATGCTTCCGAACCACATCACCGCGATGGTGGACAGGTTCATGATCAGCATGATCGTCGGCATCATCAGCGCGAACAGCCGCGTCACCCGGAGCGTGACCGCGGTCAGGTCGACGTTTGACTCGTCGAAGCGCCGCTCCTCGTGCTCGGTGCGATCGAACGCGCGGATCACGCGGATCCCGCTCAGCGTCTCCCGAAGGACCTGGTTGATCCGATCGATCTTCACCTGCATCTGGCGGAACAGCGGGGTCGCCTTGCGGACCATCACGCCGATGAACACGCCCATCACGGGCAGGATCACGACGAGCAGGAGCGACAGACGGGCGTTCATCCGCAGGGCCATGAAGATGCCGCCCACGCACATGATCGGCGCCATGACCATCATCGTCAGCGCCATCAGCACGAGCATCTGCACCTGCTGCACGTCGTTCGTGGTGCGCGTGATCAGCGATGGGGTGCCGAAGCGGTTCACCTCCATCTGCGAGAAGCTCTGGACCTTGGAGAAGAGCGCACCCCGCACGTCGCGGCCGAACGCCATCGCGGTCCGGGCGCTCAGGTAGACGGCGACGACGGCGGCGACGCCCATTGACAGCGTGACGACGAGCATCAGACCGCCGGTCGTCACGATGTAGTGGGTGTCGCCCTTCACGACCCCCTTGTTGATGATGTCCGCGTTCAGGTTCGGCAGGTAGAGGTTCGCGATCGCCTGGACGAGCAGGAGCGAGACCACGAGAACGAGCTGTCGCCGGTACGGGCGGAGGTGTGTGGTGATCAGGCGCCTCATCCAGCCGCCCTCATACGAGAGATGCTTGCTTGCACCATGCAACTGTATCAATCCATACTGGAGACATGGGACCACCCCCGACGGATCGCTCCGCCGCGCTCGCCAAGGTCGAGGAGGCCTTCGTGCACTTCGCCTCCCGCTCCTCGATCCCTCGGCTCCGCGAGCGGATCGCGGCCGCGGCCGGGGGCGACGTCGACCCGGCGGGCTACCCGATGCTCGGGAAGATCAGGGCTTGGGGCCCGCTCCGGATCACAGATCTGGCGGAGCGAGCCGGGCTCGACGTCTCGACCGCCAGCCGGAGAGTCGGCGACCTGGAGCGGGCCGGGCTCGTGACGCACGTCGCCGACCCCAACGACCGTCGCGCCCATCTGCTCGAGGTCACCCCGAAGGGCGAAAGGGCGCTCGCCAGGCACCGCGAGGCCCATCGAGCACTGCTGGACGAGGCCCTCGCCGAGTGGTCGCCGGAGGAGATCCGGGCGCTGGCCGAGGTGCTTGCCCGTTTCACCTCTGCTCTCGCGGACGTCGTCTGAGTTACGTAGCGCCTACGCCGTCCTGGCGGTCGCCTGCGACAGGCCCAGCTCCTCGATCGAGATCTCCCGCATCCGGAACTTCTGTATCTTGCCGGTGACGGTCATAGGGAACTCCTCCGCGAACCGCACGTAGCGGGGGATCTTGTAGGTCGCGATCCTTCCGCGACAGAATCCGCGGATCTCCTCCTCGGTGGCCGAGGTTCCCTCCTTCAACCGCACCCAGGCGCAGACCTCCTCGCCGTACTTGGAATCCGGGACGCCGATCACCTGCACCTCGGCAACCTTGGGATTCGTGTAGAGGAACTCCTCGATCTCGCGCGGGTACACGTTCTCCCCGCCGCGGATGACCATCTCCTTGATGCGACCGACGATGTTCGCGTACCCGTCCTCGCGCATCACGGCAAGGTCGCCCGTGTGCATCCAGCGGGCTCGGTCGACCGCCTCCCGCGTAGCCTCGGGATCGTTCCAGTAGCCGAGCATCACCAGGTACCCGCGGACGCACAGCTCTCCGGGCTCGCCGCGGGGAAGCGTGAGCCCGGTCGCCGGATCGACCACCTTCGCCTCCACGTGCGGATGGACGCGGCCGACCGTCGACACGCGCGATTCCAGATCGTCGTCCGTCAGGGACTGGAACGACACGGGGGAGGTCTCCGTCATGCCGTAGCAGATCGTCACGTCGGTCATGTGCATCAGCTCGACCACCTGGCGCATGACCTCCACCGGACACGGCGCACCCGCCATGATCCCCGTCCGAAGGCTCGAGAGGTCGAACGTCCCCGTCTCCGCGTGCTCCAGCTCTGCGACGAACATCGTCGGGACCCCGTACAGCGCCGTGCACCGCTCCTCTTGCACGGATTCCAGACACGCAACAGCATCGAACGACTCGGCGGGGAGGACGACGCAGGCGCCGTGCGTCAGCGCGGCGAGGTTGCCCATCACCATCCCGAAGCAGTGGTAGAAGGGCACCGGAAGGCAGATCCGGTCCTCCGGCCGAAGCCGAAGCCGCTCCCCCACGAAGCAGCCGTTGTTCAGGATGTTGTGATGCGACAGAGTCGCGCCCTTCGGGAGCCCGGTGGTTCCGCTCGTGTACTGGATGTTGATGGGATCGTCGAAGTCGAGCATCGCCTCGCGCTCGTAGAGATCCGCCGACGTCACGCCGTCGGCACGTGCCAGGAACTCGCGCCAAGGGATCGCCCAGGGCTCGCCGTCTCCAAGCAGCACCACATGCCGCAACGACGGAAGCTTCGAACGCACCTCTTCGAGCATGGCCACGTAGTCGGTCCTGCGGAACCCGCGAGCCGCGATCAGCGCCGAGACGCCTGATCGCTCGAGGATGTCGCCGAGCTCCTGGGTCTTGTAGGCGGGATTCACGTTGACGAGGATCGCCCCGGCCCGAGCCGTGGCGTACTGGGTGATGACCCACTCGGCATTGTTCGGGCTCCAGATGCCGACACGGTCGCCCTTCTCGACGCCGAGGTCCATTAGGGCCCGGGCGGCCCGTTCCGTTTCGGCGAGCAGATCCGAGTAGGTGAGCCGGATGCCCTGATGCCGCGAGACGAGCGCCTCGTTCGAGCCGTGCTCGGCGGCAGTGAGCTCGAGCTGGGTGCCGATGGTCCGGCCAAGCAGCGGCTGGTCCGACGGCCCCGACGTGTAGGACGCCTGCGCCACGCTCACCTCCGGCGGGAATCCTAGCTGGCGAGCCGACGAACCTCGCCCGGAAGGTGCACTCGGAAGATGCTCCCACCGTCCGGTCGGTCCTCCACCCACGCGCTTCCCGCGTGCAGCCCCGCGAACTTCTCAACTAGGGACAGACCGAGCCCGGTGCCCGAGCGTTGGCCCGCGACCTTCGCGCCCTGCCGGAACGGCTCGAAGATCTTGTGCTTCATGTCGTCAGGAATGCCGGGACCCTCATCCTCCACGGACATGACCACGCCCCCGGGCATTCCTCGACCCGCACGAGGATCGGCGTCCCGGGGAGCGTGTGCTTCGCGGCGTTCCGAAGCAGGTTCTCGAGGATGCGCTCCACCTTGGGCCCGTCCACCCAAGCCTCCACGGGGTCTGCGACCACGCGGGTGGGGTGCCGCGCCAGGTAGTCGGCTTCTGCCACCAACCTGCGCGCTATCGCGCCGAGGTCAGTGGGCCGTCGATCGGGGGCGATCACACCCCGGTCGAGGCGCTGGAAGTCCAGCAGGTCGTCGATGAGCCGGTTGAGCTTCTCGGCGCGCCCCACGATCCCTTCGAGGAGGGCCTCCTCACTCTCCCGCGTGAGCTGAAGCTGCTCGCGTCGCCGGAGGCTCTTGGCCGAACCCAGGATTGCCGTGATCGGGTTCTTCAGGTCGTGCGAGATGGCATGAAGAAGCGTGTCCTTCATGTCGTTCGCCTCTAGGCACCGGATGGCGAGCGCGGCGCTGTGGGCGGCGGAGTTACGCTCGCGCTGCACCTTCCCCCTGATGGTGGCATGCAGCAAGGCCACGACGGTGAGCAGGATGAACCGCGCCGTGACGTCCCACACGGTGATCCAGCTCCTGGCCGGGTACAGATGGTCCATGACGTCCCCACTGACCCAAGCGACCGACGAGAGGAACGCAACGGTGACGCCAGCGACCAGGCCGAGACGCCAGGTCACGAGCAGGACCGGCAGCAGATAGAACAGCGAGGGGGCGACCCGGGGTCCCGTGAACACATCCAGAGTCCAGATGGCCAGCAGCAGGAGAAGCGAGACGGCCATCAGCACGCCGGGCGAGAGCAAGGCGAGGAACGTCTCGAAGCGCTGCGCGACACGCGAGTCCTTGGGATCCGCGCCGACAGAGGGCTTCGGCGATGCCTCGCGCTATTCCGTGTCCCTGATGGCTACTCGAGTGATGCCTCGACCCCTCCGAGCCCTCTCTTGAGTAGCTGTCTACCCTTCCTCAGGTACACGGAACGGGCTCTCCTCAGGACCGCCCACGAGCCGTTCGCGGAGCGTCCGGAGGGCGCGCCCTCGGTGGCTGATCCGATCCTTCTCCTCTCGCGGAAGCTCGGCCATGGTCCGATCCCAGCCTGCCGGAACGAAGATCGGGTCGTAGCCGAAGCCCGAGGACCCTCGAGGGCTGCCGGCGATAGTGCCCTCGCACCCTCCTTCGGCAAAGAGCTTTCGCCCGTCCGGCCAGGCGATCACTGCGACGCAGCGGTAGCGAGCCGATCGACCGCCCTCCGGCACTTCGGCGAGGGCGCGGAGCATCATCGCGATGTTCTGGCCGTCGGCCACGCTCTCGCCCGCGTAGCGCGCCGATCGGGGTCCCGGCCCGCCGCCCAGCGCGTCCACCTCGATGCCGGAGTCGTCGGCCAGGGCTGGCACTCCCGTGGCGACCGCAACCGCGTGGGCTTTGGCGAGCGCGTTGTCGAGGTAGCTGTCGTGCGGTTCGTCTACCTCCGGCCAGGGACCGGGATGGCTGTCCGCGGTGATCCACTCCACCGGCCAGTCGGCGCAGATGGACAGGATCTCCCGAGTCTTGCCGGGGTTACGGGAGGCAAGAGCGAGCCGATCCGGGAAGCTCACGTCTGGAGAACCCGACGCTGGATCTCGATCAACTCCCGAATCCCGGTTCCCGCCAGATCGACAAGGGCGCTCAGCTGCTCACGCGAGAACGGCGTCCCCTCCGCGGTCCCCTGCAGCTCCACGAGCTTGCCCGAGCCGGTCATCACGACGTTGAAGTCGACCTCCGCGCTTGCGTCCTCCTCGTAGGACAGGTCCAGCAGCGGTCGGCCGCCGACGATCCCGGCGCTGACGGCGGCCACGGAGTCCGTGAGCACGTCCCGCGCCAGGACACCCCTTTCGGACAGGGTCCGCACGGCCAGCGCGAGGGCGATGTACCCGGCCGTGATCGACGCCGTCCGCGTTCCCGCGTCGGCCTCGAGAACGTCACAGTCCACCCAGATCGTGCACTCGCCGAGCCGGTGGAGAGCCGTGACGGCTCGAAGCGATCTGCCGATCAGGCGTTGTATCTCCTGCGTGCGGCCAGACGGACGCCCCTTGTCGACCTCCCGCGGCGTGCGTTCGGCCGTCGACCGCGGCAGCATCGAGTACTCGGCGGTCACCCAGCCTTTCCCACTGCCCTGGAGGAACCGCGGCGCCCGGCCTTCGTAGGAGGCGGCGACGAGCACCTTGGTACGACCCATCTCGAAGAGCACGGACCCCTCGGCCCATTCCTGATAGCCGACCTCGATCTTCACCGGCCGAAGATCGGCCGGCCCCCGGCCGTCGGGCCGCCCGGGTGCCGCGCTCACCCGCGCACCTCGAGACGCATGCCCTCGACGGCCGCCTCGATCGGCCCCGCGTACTCCTCCGCCGCTTGTTCGATCGATACCTGCTTGTCGAGCGTCGGCCAGACGTGAGTGAGGACGAGCCTTCCGACCTCGGCGTTCCGTGCATGGATCGCCGCCTGCCGGGAGGAGAGATGGAACGGCTTGAGGTCGTCGCCATCCTGCCACGTAGCCTCGGACAGCAGAACGTCTGAGTCCCGCGCCAGCCGGTCGACGTGGTCCGTCGGCCCCGTATCGCCGGTGTAGGCGAGCACAGCCCCGTCGGTCTCGAGTCGGAAACCCAGAGCCGGCAGCCCGACGTGCGACATCGGCTCGGTCTTCACCCGGAAGGGTCCTACTTCGAACGCTTCGCCAGGCGCCACTTCCCGGAACGCGAAGGCGGTCCTCAGCAGCGCCCGGCCGTCGACCGACACCGGCTCGGCGAGGAGCCGAGTGAAGTCGGTCGGGACGAACAGGGGGAGGCCCGGCTCGCCGAGCTCGCCGTAGTGCCGTGCGTAGAAGCAGGGGTAGAGGTCGACGTAGTGATCGGGGTGCGCGTGGCTGATGAGGATGCCGTCGATGTCCGAGATGCGGATGTGACGCTGCAGGTTCGCTAGGGTCCCGGTGCCCGCGTCGACCCACAGGTTGAACCCGTCGTGCCGCACGAGATAGCCGCTGGTCGCCGTGCCGGCGCTCGGCCATGTGCCGCTGGCGCCAAGGACCGTCAACTCCATGCCTTCCCCCTAAGCGGCCCGACCTCCAGCGAACCGATCCCCCCGATCTCGGGACCGAGGAAGTGGTGCGCGACACGATGGAACTGCTCCGGATCGCCGGTGGTCAAGAACTCGTGGAGGGGCACCGCCGACTCTGTGCGAAGCAGGCCCATGGAGAGCAGCGTCGAATAGACGTCCTTCGCCGTCTCCTCGGCGGAGGAAACGAGCACCACGTCATCACCCATGACCATCTGGATCAGGCCGGCGAGCATCGGGTAGTGCGTGCAGCCGAGGATCAACGTGTCGACCCCCTCGTCTCGCAGCGGCTCAAGATACCCCTCGGCGAGGACCCGCAGCTCTTCGCTTGAAGTGTCACCCCGCTCGACGTGGTCGACGAAGGCCGGGCAGGCCCTCGAGAGCAGCTGCACGTCGGCGCCGGTCGCCGCCAGCGCCCGCTCGTAGGCGCCGCTCCTCACGGTGGCCTCGGTCCCGATCAGGCCGATCAAGTGGTTCCGGGTCGCGTGAACGGCTGCTCGCACACCCGGCTCGATCACGCCGACGACGGGCACGCCGTGCGCGTGCGTGACGTCGGCGATGGCCGCGACCTCGATCGAGTTGCATGCCACAACGAGCATCTTCACGTCGCATGAGACCAAGTACCCGGCGATCTCCATCGCGAACCGGCGGATCTCCTCCAGCGGTCGGGGGCCGTACGGGAAGCGCGCGTTGTCGCCCACGTAGGCGATCCGCTCGCCGGGCAGGAGATCGATCACCGCTCGTGCCACGGTGAGGCCGCCCACGCCTGAGTCGAACATCCCGATGGGGCGATCCTCGGTCATCGGCGCCCCGTCAAGTCGAGCGCCTCTCACGCGCCACCACAGAACGCCTCGTAGTCGATCAGCTCGGTGATGGTCGGCTCCTTGCCGCAGACCGGGCACTCGGCATTCCAGCGGATCTTCACCGATGTGCACTCGGCGGCCAAGGCATCGAAGATCAAGAGCCGCCCGACGAGAGGGTCGCCCAGCCCCGTGATCAGCTTGACCGTCTCCGTCGCTTCGATGCATCCGATCACCCCGGGCAGCACGCTCAAGACTCCCGCTTCCGCGCAGGAGGGGAGGGCCCCCGGCGGCGGCGGGGACGGAAACAGACATCGGTAGCAGGGCGTCTCCCGACCGGCCAGGAACACCGTTGCCCGGCCTTCGAACTGGTAGATCGAGCCGTGCACGTAGGGCTTGCCGAGCATCTGAGTCGCGTCGTTCACTAGATACCGCACCGGGAAGTTGTCGCTGCCGTCGACCACAACGTCCCACGGCTCGAGGACCTCCAATGCATTCGCGGAGGACAGGAACGTTCCGTAACGCACGATCTCGATCGTGGGGTTGATCGCCGACAGCCGCTCGGCCCCGCTGTCCACCTTCGGCCTGCCGATGTCGGCCGTCGAGTGGAGGAGCTGCCGCTGGAGGTTCGACTGGTCGACCACGTCGTGGTCGACCAGTCCGAGGGTGCCCACCCCGGCACCCGCCAGGTACATCGAGACCGCCGAGCCGAGGCCACCCGCACCGACGACGAGCACCTTGGAGTCCAGCAGCCTGCGCTGCCCCTCGTCTCCGACCCCGGGCAGGACGAGATGCCTCGCGTATCGGCGGACTTGCCCCTCGGTGAGGCTCTGGGTCATGTGACCGTCAGCTCCTCCTCGACGACCTCGCCCTCAAGTATGCGGAATGCACGTACCGCGGGCCTCTGCCGATCCGAGAGCGAGACCACAAGGTAGCTGGCGTCGGGGTAGAAGGCCAAGCGCCGATCCGTCTCGGACGGATAGGCCTCCGAGTGCGTGTGCGAGTGGTAGATAGCGAGCAGCTCCCAGCCCTCCTCGTCGATCTGCTCGAACACCCGAAGCTGTTCCTCGGGGTCGAGGCGGTAGGAGGAGGGGCTTGCGTCGGCATTTCGCAGGGCGAAGACCTTCACCGGCGCGCCGTTCCTGCCTGCGATCAGGCCGCAGCACTCGATTGGGAGCTCTCGCAAGCCGTGCTCGACCATCTCCCGGAGCGATGCTGAGTCCAACTCGACCATGTCGCGTGCAGCGACTCTAGCAGTGTGACGGAGTTCTCTCGTGCCACGACTGATTCGCCGGACGGCCAGAATGCTTTACGGCGCAGGGGACGCGCCGATCGCGTGATAGCCGCCGTCGACGTGCAAGATCTCGCCGGTGATGGCCGACGCCCAGTCGGAGAGGAGGAAGGCAATCGCGTTCGCCACCGGCGTTGGATCGCCCGTGTCCCAGCGGAGCGGCGCCCGGCTTCCCCATTCATCGGCAAGCGCCTCGAAACCGGGTATCCCTTTCGCGGCGATCGTACGCAGGGGCCCCGCCGACACGCAGTTCACGCGGATCCCCAGCCTTCCGAGGTCGCGGGCGAGGTAGCGCGTCACCGCTTCGAGGCCTGCCTTCGCCACACCCATCCAGTCGTAGAGCGGCCACGCGACCTGCGCGTCGAAGTCGATGCTGACGATGGCGCCCCCCCGCTCCCTCATCAGCGGCAGCATTCCGGCGGCGATCGCCTTGAGCGAGTACGCGCTCGTTTGGAACGCCGTCCTCGCGCTCTCCCACGGTGTCTGGAGGAAGTTGCCCCCCAAAGCGTCGGCGGGTGCGAATGCGATGGCATGAAGAAACCCGTCGAGCCTCCCCCACCTCTCGCGGAGATCCTCCGCCACAGCCGCGATGTGGTCCGGGTTGTTCGCATCCAGCTCCAGCACATCGACGGGGTTCGGCAGTCGCCTCGCGGTCTTCTCGGTCAGACTCATCGCTCGGCCGAACGAGGTCAGAACGATCTCGGCCCCTTGCTCTTGCGCGGTCCGGGCGGTCGCGTAGGCGATGGACTCGCGCGTGAGCACTCCTGTGATCAGCAACCTCTTCCCCTCGAGCAGCATCCGACCCTCCTTCGCGGCTTCAGGCATGGTATTTGGTATCCGTGGATCTGCGAAACCTGCCCAAGGCCGAGCTGCACCGGCATCTCGAGGGCGCCGTCCGCCTGGCGACCATCCTCGACGTATGCCGCGAGGCAGGGGACCCGCTCCCGGAATCGACGCCCGAGGAGCTCGCGCCGAGGGCCCAGGTTCGCCGCCCGATGGGAAGCCTCGAGGAGGTGCTCGCCTACTTCCGCATCGCGCAGGGCGCGTTCCGCGACTACGAAGCCGTCGAACGGATCTCGTACGAGGCCGTCGAGGACCTCGCGGCCGACTGCGTCCGCCTCGCCGAGCTCCGCTTCTCCCCCGACTTCCTCTGCCGACCCCACGGCCTCGACTGGGATCGGGCTATGGACGCGATCGTCGCCGGCATCGAGCGCGGCGCCCGCGAGCACGACGTGGCCGTCGGCCTCATCGCGATCGTGAGCCGTTCCTTCGGCATGGAGTCGGCCGAGCGCACGGTTGCCTTCGCGCTTCGGCATCGGGAGCGACTCGTCGGCTTCGACCTCGCGGACGAGGAACGCTCGCACCCACCGGGGATGTACACGGAGGTCCTCGCCCCCCTCGCCGATGCGGAGCTGCCCATCACGGCCCACTACGGGGAATCGGCGGGCCCCGAGTTCCCACGAGAGGCGATCGAGGTCCTCGGCGTCGTGCGCCTGGGGCACGGCGTCAGCGTGGCGCACGACGCGACCGTGACCGCGCTCGCGCGCGACCGAGGGGTGACGCTCGAGATGTGCCCGACGTCGAACGTCCGCACCAACGCCGTGGGGAGTCTCGCCGAGCACCCCGCCCGCCGCCTCCTCCACGAGGGTCTGCGAGTCACTATCAACACCGACGATCCCGGGCTGTTCGGCATCGACCTCACGAACGAGCTGACCATCGCCCGCGACGAGCTCGGATTCGAAGAGCAGGATCTGCGTCTGGTCACCGAGAACGCCCTCGAAGCGAGCTTCATCGACGATGAGACGAAGGCCCGCACGCGGGCACGCCACTTCGCCGAGCTACTCCGGTGATCGCGGCGCCAACGGCATGATGGGCAAGGGTCGTTCGACCCTAATGACTGCATTGCACCGCGGCTAGCGTGCCTCCCGAGAGGAGTGCCCCGCGTGCCGAAGCTCGACCTGAAACGCTCGATGCGGCGGCTGTACTTCCCGCCCGTCGGGCAACCCGTCCTCGTCGACGTCCCGGAGATGTCTTTCCTCATGATCGATGGGCGCGGCGACCCGAACGCCTCACGGACATACCAGGAGGCGATCGATGCGCTGTTCTCCGTCTCGTACACGCTGAAGTTCACGGTCAAGCGTCTCGACCCGGAGGGCGACTACACGGTGATGCCGCTCGAGAGCATCTGGTGGACGAAGGAAGGAAGGCCCCTCCGCTTCGACGACCGGGGATCGTGGCGATGGACGGCCATGATCGCTCAGCCGCCGGCCGTCACCGAGGAACTCGTCCGCAAGGCCTCGGCTGAGGCTGCCCTCAAGCGGCGCCTGCCTGCACTCAAGAAGATGCGCCTCGAGAGGTTCCGCGAGGGTCTCTGCGCGCAAGTGATGCACATTGGGCCCTACGACGAGGAGCTGCCAACGATCGAGAAGCTGCACGCGTTCATCGCCGAGCACGACTACCCCACGCGGGGAAGGCACCACGAGATCTACCTATCGGATCCGAGGCGCTGCGCTCCGGATCGGCTCAAGACGGTGATCCGCCAACCGGTCGGGCTCTAGGCCGCGCCTCGGGGTGGCGATGACGGATCTGCGGAGCGCGGCCCGGTCGCTCGTCGATCGCTACTGGGACCAACTGCTCGAGCACGACCCGATGATCGGCACCTCCGTCGGCGACGAGCGATACGACGACCGACTGCCGGACCCCAGCGACGAAGGGATCGCCGAACGGGAGGCGATGCACCGACGCGCGCTCGACGAGCTGTCCGGCATGGACCGCGACATCGACGACGAGGCGCTCCGGACGTCGCTCGACCTCTTGGAGTCGATCGCCGAGAGGGAGCTGGTTGCGATCGAGCACCGTCTGGATCGCCTCAAAGCCGTGGGCCACCTTTGGGGACCGGGACAGCTCCTCGGCGAGATGGGCTCCCTACAACGGGCCGACACTCCCGAACGCCTCGAGCGGTACTTGGCGCGGCTCTCCGCCACCCCTGCGTACTACCGGGGAATCTCCGATGTGGCAAGGGCCGGTGTGGCTGCCGGCGTCACATCGCCCAGAGTCGTCGTGGAGCGCACGGTCGCGCAGGTGGAGCGCCTGCTCGCCACCCCGATCGAGGAATGTCCCGCCCTGGCACCCCTCCCGAAGGCCGACGGCGCTGGCCGCGAGAGCGTCGCCACGATCCTGCGCGATACGGCGATGCCGGCACTGGACGGATACCTCGGAGCGCTTCGCGAGTACCTGCCGCACGCGACCGAGACGATCGGCCTGTGGGCGCTCCCCGACGGCGAGGCCATGTACTCGGCCGAGATCCTGACGTGGACCACGCTCCCTCTCGCCGCCCAAGTGGTTCACGAACTCGGGATCGAGGACCTGGCCGCCATCCAGGAGGAGCGACGCCGATGCGCCGAACGCCTCGGCCACCACGACGCGCGAACCGCCCTCGCTGCACTCGCCTCGAGTGAACGTAGCACCGCCGAATCCGAGGAGGCACTCGTGCGGTTGGCGGGAGAGCAGGTACGACGCGGGTGGGAGGCGGCCCCTCGGTTCTTCGGCCGCATGCCGAGCCACAACTGCCAGGTTCGGCCCGTCGAGGAGTTCCGCGCGGCGGACATGCCTTTCGCCTTCTATCAGGCACCGTCGGAGGACGGATCTCGGCCGGGCATCTACTACGTGAATACCTACGACCTGCCCAGCCGCCCACTCCATCACCTCGCTACCACGACCTATCATGAAGCGAACCCCGGACACCACTTCCAGATCACGATCGAGCAGGAGATGGGCGACCGGCCGATGCTGCGCCGATTCGGCGGCTTGCTCGCCGGCTCCGCCTTCGTCGAGGGCTGGGGGCTCTACAGCGAACGTCTTGCCGACGAGATGGGGCTGTTCCTGGACGAGCCCGAACGTCTCGGCATGCTCGACGCCCAGGCTCACCGCGCCGCGCGGCTCATCGTCGACACGGGGGTCCACGCGCTGGGGTGGAGCCGCGAACGGGCCGTCGAACAGCTCGAGGAGGCCGGGGTGCCGCACACCGACGCCGTCATCGAGATCGACCGCTACATCACGATGCCAGGGCAGGCGCTCGCCTACAAGATCGGACAGTTCGAGATCGAGCGGCAGCGGGTGGAAGCGGCCAAGCGCGAGGGCCGGGGCTTCTCCCTCCGGGACTTCCACGACCGGCTCCTCGCGCTAGGGTCCATCCCGCTCCCGGCGCTTCGGCGAGAGCTTTCAACGGCCCACCCCGGTACCCTAGTAACCGGTGGCCAAAGGTCCCCGGCAACCCGGGCCCTGCGGCG
>JBFMCN010000081.1:0-15751 GCA_040754475.1 Actinomycetota bacterium
GGACGAAGACCCGGCCGTGTGCCCCGCCGGGTGCGAGCCGCTGCATGAGGCTCTGGAACGCGAGACGCCCGAGCTCACTCGATACCCCTACCACGAGGCCAAACATCGCAAGCACCGGCAGAGAGAAGACGGCGAACGCGAGGACCGCGCCCACGCCAGCGGCGGCGATGCACGCGACGACCACCGCCTCCTCCCGCACCGACCTCGGCAGCCGCGGGGCCAGCAGGTCGCCCACGAGCCCCCCAGCGGTACCGCACGCCGCCAGCACACCGAACCACCAGGTCGGCTCGCCGCTCCTTCGGAGCGCGAATGCCAACGCGAACAGCAGGAACCCGCTCGCCAAGCGAAGGCCGGCTGCCCCGATCGCCGGGGCCGCAAGCGCCCGGATCGACCCCCGGCGCCCCACCTCCCCGCCACCCTCCGGCACCTTTGGGTGCGGCAGTCGCAGGTTCAGCAGGGAACACGTCGCGTAGGCGACGGCCGCCCCGTACAGCACGGCCTCGGCTCCCCCGATCCTGAGCAAGAGGAGCCCCGGAACTGCGGCAAGCAATGCGCCGCCGACGGCGATCCGCCCAAGCCTCGCGTTCGCGCGGACGAGACCCTCGTCGGGACCCGCGTACGCCATCGTGAGTCCGTTCTTCGTGATCGTGTGCGCCTTGGACAGAACGAGGAGCAGGAAGGCAAGCGGATACAGAGCCGTCGATCCGAACCGCGGCGCCGCGACGATCGCCACGATGGCGCGGCCCGCGGCCGCAGAGAACGAGATCGCCCGCCTCGGTCCGGCGCGATCGAGGAGCGGTACGAGCATGGGACCGGCCACCGCCAGCGGAGCCATCGTGACCGCCAGATAGGCCGCCACCTTGACCTTTGCCTCGTCGACCGGGATGTCGAAGAAGATCGATCCGGCGAGCGCGATCGCTACCAGGGCGTCCCCACCGGCGCTGGTCATGTGGACGAGCGCGTAGGTGTCCAGGGGATCCTCCGACACCCACAGGCGGCGAAGCGGTCTTGCGACGGCAGACTCGAGCATGGTGACGATGCCGAGCAGGATGAGCTGCCACCAGGGGTAGCGCTTCGGCTCCTTGCGCTCGACCCTCACCGGGCCCGCCTGCGCTACGGCTCCGAGAGCCGCGAGCGGAGGAGCTCCGAGACGACCTTCGGGTTCGCGGAGCCGGCCGACCTCTTCATGACCTGCCCGACGAGAGCGTTCAACACGCCTTCCTTGCCGCCGCGGAACTGCTCCACGAGCCTTGTGTTCTCGGCGATGGCCTCCTCGACCCATGTCTCGAGCGCCGCCGCATCGGTCACCTGTCGCAGGCCCCTTGCCTCGACGATCTCGGAGATCGGCTCCCCGGAGTCGAAGGCCTCCTCGATCGCCTGCTTCGCGCCGGTGATCGAGACAGTGCCGTCGTCCACCAGGCGTATCAAGTCAGCAAGGTGCCGCGGCGTCAGCACCGAGTCCTCCAGCTCGATCTTCGCCTTGTTGAGCAACCCGGCGAGATCCTGCGTGATCCAGTTCACAGCTGCCGCTGGAGACGCGCCGAGCCGGACTGTCTCCTCGAAGAAATCGGCGGAGGACTTCGACGCACCGACGAGAAGCGCCTGTGCGGGCCGCAGCTCGAAATCGCGCACGTAACGCGCACGCCGGGCGGCTGGTAGCTCCGGGAGCGACTCGCGGATCCGTTCGACCCACTCGGGCGCCGGCTCCAGCGGAGGTAGATCGGGCTCCGGGAAGTACCGATAGTCGAACGCCTCCTCCTTCGACCGGAGCGTGTGGGTGCTCCCCTTCTCCTCGTCGAAGTGCCGGGTCTCCTGGATCAACGGCTCGCCGTGCTGAAGCGCGGCGTGCTGACGCTCCTCCTCAAACCGGAGCGCGCGCTCCACCGAGCGGATCGAGTTCAGGTTCTTGATCTCGATCTTCACGCCGAGTCCTTCCTCCCCGGCCCGGCGCGTGGAGATGTTCGTATCGCAGCGGAAGGAGCCCTCCTCCATCCGAACGTCTGAGACGCCGAGCGCCTGGAGGATCGCGCGAACCTCGGTGAGGAACACCCGCGCCTCCTCAGGCGAGCGGAGGTCGGGTTCGGAGACAACTTCCACGAGCGGGATGCCGGCGCGGTTGTAGTCCACGAGAGCGTACTCGGCCTGCGCGATCCGTCCCGTCGTCCCCGCGTGCGTGGTCTTTCCCGTGTCCTCCTCCATGTGCACGCGTGTGATCCCGATCCGCCTGGGCGTCCCGCCGATCTCGAGGTCGAGGTGACCTCCCACGCAGATCGGAAGGTCGTACTGGCTGATCTGGAAGTTCTTCGGCATGTCCGGGTAGAAGTAGTTCTTGCGGTGGAAGAGCGAGCGGCCGGCGATCTGGCAGCCGAGCGCGAGACCGATCCGCACGATGTACTCGATCGCCTTCTCGTTCGGCACCGGAAGCGACCCGGGCTGGCCGAGACACACCGGGCAGACGTTCGTGTTCGGCGGCGCCCCGAACTCGTTCAGGCATCCGCAGAACATCTTGGTGTGGGTGGAGAGCTCGACATGGCACTCCAGCCCGATGACGGTCTCGAACTCCTCGGCCATGACGACGTGAGCTTAGCGGGTTCGTGTGACCTCACCGGCGAGATGCACGGCTCGCGTGGCGCTACGTGCCGCCGCGCATATCCTGTTCCTCATGTCCCGGCCGGCCGAATCCGCGACCGCCCGGGCCACGTCGGCCGCCGTCTGGATCGCCCTGGGCGTCGTCTACGTCGTGTGGGGCACGACGTACCTCGCGATCCGCGTCGTGAACGAGACCCTGCCCACACTGCTGGCCGCGTCGGTCCGGTTTCTCGTCGCGGGCGGGATCATGTACGCGATCACGATCCGGCGGGGGGACCGAGAGGGCGACCGGCCGGGCCCACGGCACTGGCGTGCGGCCCTGGTCGCCGGCGCAGCACTCCTTCTGTGCGGTAACGGCGGCGTCGTCTGGGCCGAGCGCACCGTTCCCTCCGGCCTCGCCGCCCTGATCGTCGCAATCGTGCCTTTGTGGATGGCGCTCATCGACAGAGTGCTCCTCGCGCACCGTCCCACGCCGCAGGTCGCGTTCGGGCTGCTCGCGGGCTTCGGCGGCGCAGCCCTGCTCGTCGGCGCGTCGGCACGCGGCAACGTCCCCCTGGCCGGAATGCTCATCGCGGTCGCCGCCTCGCTCTGCTGGGCAGCGGGCTCCCTCTACTCCCGCAGTGCCCCTATGCCGAAGCGGCCCTTCGTCGGCGTCGGGATGGAGATGCTCTGCGGGGGAGCATTGCTCGCGATCGTTGCGATCGCGACCGGTGAGCTCGGCGAGGTCCACCCCGAGCGGTTCTCGCTGGCCTCGGTCCTCGCCCTTGCGCACCTGATCGTCTTCGGATCCCTGGTGGGGTTCGGGTCGTACGTGTGGCTCCTGCGGAACGCGCCGACCTCGCTCGTGTCGACCTACGCTTACGTCAACCCGGTCGTTGCGGTCCTGCTGGGTTGGATCATCCTCGGGGAGCCGATCACGCTGCGCACCGTCGCCGCCGGCGCAATCATCCTCGCCTCGGTCGCGCTGATCCTGAGTGCCAAGGAGATGCGTCCGGCGCCGGACCTCGCCTCAGGCGCCGAGGATCGGGGGGGCGGCGTCGAAGGCGATCTCGCTCTCGAGGGCGTCGGCGACCCGCAGGAGGAGAGACTCGCCCAAGACGGGCGCGGTGATCTGGACGCCGACGGGTAGTCCAGACTCGTCGAGGCCGCTTGGAATCGAGATCGCAGGCATCCCGGAGAGGTTCGCCGGGATCGTGAACACGTCCGACAGGTACATCGCAAGGGGGTCCTCCGTGCGCTCGCCGATCAGGAAGGCCGTGGTAGGCGACGTCGGCGAAACGAGCACGTCGAACGATTCGAATGCTCGCTCGTAGTCGCGGATGATCAACGTGCGCACCTTCTGCGCCTGGCCGTAGTAGGCCTCGTAGTACCCGGCCGAGAGCGCATAAGTGCCCAGCATGATGCGGCGCTTCACCTCCGGGCCGAACCCCGCCCCGCGCGTCCTCGCCATCATCTCCACCGAGTCATCGCCCTCGACGCGAAGGCCGTAGCGGACCCCGTCGTACCGTGCGAGGTTGGACGAGGCCTCGGAGGGGGCGATGAGGTAGTAGGCGGACAGCGCATAGTCTGCATGCGGGAGCGCCACCTCGCCGATCTGCGCGCCCAGATCGGCCAGGCGGTCGACGGCCGCCCGCACGCTCGCTTTCACATCCGGCTCGACGCCCTCACCGAATGAGCCTTCGACGACGCCGATGCGCAGGTCCCCGACGTCGCCTTTCAGATCCGCCGTGTAGTCACGGGGTGACTGCTCGAGGCTCGTCGCGTCCATCCGGTCCCAGCCCGCGAGTATCGACAGAAGGGTGGCCGCGTCCCGAACGCTCCTCGTGAACGTCCCGACGGTGTCGAGCGACGACGCGAACGCGATCAACCCGTAGCGCGAGATCAGCCCGTACGTGGGCTTCAGCCCCACGACCCCGCACAGGGACGCCGGCTGGCGCACCGACCCACCGGTGTCGGTTCCGAGCGCCCACACGGCCTCGCCCGCCGCGACGGCGGCCGCGGAACCGCCGCTCGAGCCGCCGGGAACGCGCTCCAGGTTCCACGGGTTGTGGACGGGCCCGTACGCCGAGTTCTCGTTCGAGGAACCCATGGCGAACTCGTCGCAGTTGGTCTTGCCGAGGAGCACCGATCCGGCCGCCGCCAGAGTGGACCACGGCGTGCAGTCGTACGGAGGCACGTAGGCCTCGAGGATCTTCGATCCGCACGTCGTTCGAACCCCGTCAGTCGCCAGCACGTCCTTCAGGGCAATGGGAATCCCGGTCACGGCCGCGGCCACACCGGTCCGGATGAGCTCGTCGGCGCGCGCGGCCTGCTCCCGTGCGGTCTCGGGGGTCGGCGTGAGGAAGGCCCGAACGCGATCGTCGACGGCCGCCATCCGCGCGAGGCACGACTCGGTGATCTCCGCGCTCGTGGTCTGCCCGGTGCGGAGCCTGACGGCGAGCTCGGCGGCGGTGAGGTCGCTGAGTTCCGGCATCTACTCGACCTCCACGATCCTTGGGACCTTGAACCGGTCGTCCTCGCGATCCGGCGCGTTCGACAGTGCTTTCTCCGGCGCGAGGGACGAGGTCGGCTCGTCCGGCCGTAGCACGTTGGAGCGTGGGATGGCGTACGCCGTTGGCGGAACGTCCGCCGCCGCCACCTCCCCGACCTTGGCTGCGTGCTCGAGGATGAGACCGAGCTGCGTCCGCAGACGTTCCTTCTCCCCGTCCGTGAGATCCAGGCGGGCGAGGCGGGCGACGTGGTCGATGTCGATCTCTACCGGCATGACGCCAAGTCTAGTGGTCCGACCTGTGGCTCCGGCGGGTTCAGTCAGGCATCGGAGGCGCCGAGCCCTCGTCAACCGGCAGGTCGGCCGCTCCGGCGACGACCTCGTCGTGCACGTCGACGAACCCGGGCGGCGGCTCTTCACCGGGCGACGGCTCGTGCACGAGCCCGGGCGGGGCCTCGACCGGAGCGGGCAGGTCGAGTCGGCCCGAGGCGAGCAGCGACAGCATGTCGATCCCGACCTCCGCCGGGTCGATGCTGCGACGCACCGACCACCGGAACTCATCGTTCGGTCCGAGCTCCGACAGGTCCACCTCCGTGGGCTCCGATTCGTTCCCATGGACATCGAGCACCAGCCGTATCGTGGGACGCGCAAGTAGCCGTTCGTGGTTGCGGATGACCACCGCGACCTCGCCCGTCATCAACTGCACAAGCGAGCCCACGGGGAAGATCCCCATGAGGCGGACGAACGTTCGCACGACCCGGGGATCGAACGACCGGCCGGCGCCCGCCTGGATCAGGCTGAGTGCTTGGCGCCGTTCCTCGGGCTTGCGGTAGGACCGCTTGCTCGTGATGGCATCGAAGCAGTCCGCAACCGCCACGATCCGCGATGCGAGCGACGGCGCCCGGCGCCCGAACAGCCTCGGGTACCCGGATCCATCGAAGGCGCAGTGGTGCTCGAGCACGGTCGCCACCGCCGGATGGAACGCGCTCCGGCTCGTGACCAGGACCAGGCCGGCACCGTCGACCGGGTGGCGCTGGATCAGCCGCCACTGCTCCTCGTTGAGCGCCCCGTCGTACTGCAGGATCTCCTGCGGGACCTTGACCTTCCCGACGTCGTGAAGCAGTCCACCTATGCCGAGGACGACGGCCTGGTCCTTCGAGAGCCCGCTCGCCCTGGCGATCGCGAGAGAGAGGATGCAGACGTTCACCATGTGGTGGTACGTGTACTCGTCGTACGACTTGACCGTGGTGAGCAGCAACGCCTGGGCGGTGTCGGCCGAGATTAGATCGGCAAGGTGCTCCGTGAGGCGGACGGTGGCGTCCATGTCGGCAGGACGTCCGGCGATCAGCCTCGCCGCCGTCTGGCGCAGCAGCTCGAGGCCGACCGCGTAATTACGCAGAAGCTCCGCCAGCCCGCTCGCAAGCTCCTCAGGAGGCGTTCCGGGTCCCGCGCGGTTCACGGCGACGGTTGCGAGCGCGTCCTTTGCCCGCTCATCACCGGTCAGGAGACGTACGAGCCCGTCCATGTCGGTCTCGGTCGGATTCGGCCGGAACTCGAGCGACTGCACGCCCGCCTCGCTCATGGACTGAGCCAACCGGAAGAGCGTCAGCGATTCCCAGGCCAGCAGCGTCGGCCCCAGGTAGAAGCTCCCATCCGACAGGAAGAGCACCGGATGGCCGCCACCCTTGGCCTCGCGAAGCTGGAGCACGAGGTCGCGAAGCTCCTTCGCCGCCTCCGCTCGCTTGGGGTGCTCGGTCGGGTACAGGGCGTAGACCTGCCTGGCCGAAGAGAGCGAGCGCAGGAGCTCCCTGACTGTCACGATCTCCCGCTCTGCCGGCCCGGGTACGCTCATCGCTGCGACCTTCCCCGCTCCCTCGCCAACGCCTTCGCCTTGCGACGCAGCCCCCACGGGAGACGTGGGCTGGACTTGCTCGACGCCAGCTCTCGCAGGAGATCCGGTCCCTCAGGCCGCTCGGCGAGCTCCTCCAGCGCACGGATCCGAAGGGCCCGGTCCAGCACGGTCCGGGCGACCTCCGCAAGGACCTCCGCGGCCTCCCGGCCGACGAGCGCGCCAAGAGCGCCCACGGCGAGGCGCCGGACCTCGTCGTCGCCTTCGAGGGATAGCTGCTTGAGGAAGGGGATCGCGGCCGCCCCTCCTGCGGCCACAAGCGCCGAGGCCACCTCCCGGCGAACGACGGCGGATTCGTGCGAGGCCGCCTGGGCCAGTCGTTCCAGCACCTCCGGACCACCGCCGGTCCCGAGCAAGGTCACGGCGTTGCGGACCACAAACCAGCGTGGGTCGTCCAGCCTCGCCGTCACCGGCGCCAGGTGGTGAGGCACCATCCTGCGCAGCACCGACATCAGCATCGCTCGCCGGTTCCGGTCATCCTCCTCCGCTAGGAGGTCGAGCAGCACCTCCACCCCCAGATCGCCGAAGGGCGCGAGGAGGTCCGACACCTCGGACGCACTCTCTCCGAGCTCGGATGACGCCAGTGCGGCGACCAGGTCGGGGTCGAGCACCTCTCGCACGGAGGCCTCCATCAGCGAGCCGCGCTCAGGGTCCTCCGCCGGCAGCGACTCGCGGATGGGTTGGAGCAGTGCCTCGACGGCGCGGGGGTTCCGATCCAGGAGTGCCCGCCGGGCCTCCTCGGCCCATATCTCGAGCACTTCCCCCGCGCGGTCCAGATCGGCCTCCAGTGAGAAGTAGTCGCCGAGCGCGAGGAGCGCGACGGCGTGAGCCTGCTCCACGGTTGCGCTCACCGTGGAACGAATCGCCCGGGAGTCGTCGGGCTCGGTCGCCGAGAGGTACTCGGACAGGATCTCCGTTACGGAACCGGAGATCGGTGGCGCGGCCTGCCCTCCGAGCTCCAGCCCGAGCTGCTCGAGACCGGTGATGATCGTGCCGGCCTCTTCGTGCCCAGCCTCAAGCGCCTTCGTAAGATCGACGATGTCGATGTGCCGGGCCCCGGCCGCTGCGAGCTGACGCGCCAGCTCGACGGGGTCGCGGCGCCCGTCGCGACCGAGGTCGACGAGAGCGCGAGTGAGCTCGGCGTTGCTCATCGTGCCGATCAGGCGTTCAGCCAGCGGATCGTCGCGGACGTGATCGACGAGGATCTCGACGAGCGATCGACGGATGCTCGGGGGCAGCTCCGTCACGACGTCGTGCACGGCCGCGTGGAGATCGATGGCCCGACCGGCTTCGACCGGCGTGCCCTCGATGATCGATCGCAAGCGCGCCAGGAGCGTCGCGGCCTGATCGGACGGATCCCCCCGCAGGTCCTCCACCATGAGCTCGGAGGCGAGCACGTCGGCGTCGAGAGTCCGGTGCTCGGCCACGGCCTCCAGTTCCTCGGGGACGTGGTCGGCTCCTTCCACGGCCGAAGGACCGATCCACGAGAGCGCCACCGAGGTCACGCCCGTCGCCCGTAGCACTTCGCCCGCTCCTCCCGAGGCGGTGAGATCGTCGGGCGTCCTCGTGAGCACCGAGTAGAGCTGGTCGAGGTCATTCGCGTCCGGCACGGCACTGACCACCAGTCGCTCGACTCGCCGTTCGAAGCAGGCGAGGCCGAGCCGGGTCAGGTGCTCGTCGGCGGGGAGCATCGCACCCTCGAACAGGAGGCGGTCGCCTCGAATCTCGACGTCGACGGGGCCGGAGGCGAGAGCCTCCCTTGCCGCAGCGTCGATCCGCGCGAACGCAGCCACGAAGCCGGGGCGATCGACGCTTCCGGGGTAGAGCCGGTATGCGGACAGCCCGAGCCACAGCTGCCGTAGCAGCGCCACGGCGGCCCGGGCCCGCTCGTCACCCTCGGACATAATCCCTCCCGTTGGGAAGGCCTTACGCTCCGGACGTCCCGCATGCAGGATAGGAGGAAGGAGAGTCCTCTGCCTTAGGTTTCGCCGAGGTCATCCCCTTCCGTCTAACTCTCGCCCGGAAGGAGGGCCGCGATCGTTTCCTGAGGGACGTCCACGAACCCGTCGGCGGCAAGTCGCGTCAGCAGCTCGACCCATCCGTCGTGGTCGCGGCAGGGCACGGCCATGACCCGGCGAGCCTCCTCGATCTCCCCTTGACCGGCTAGGGCGATCGCGGTCCAGAAGGCTATCTCGGGATGGTCCGGATGGGAGGCGTGCGCTTCTTGATACTTGCGCAGGGCCCCACCTAGGTCGCCCGTGAGCTCCAGCTGCTCGGCAGCCTCGAGCCGGCCGTATGCCGCCCTCAGATCGATGAGACGGCGAAGCTCCGCCAAGGGTTCGGGGTGGTCGTCGACTCGCAGGTCAACCAAGGTGTCCTCCCAAGGGCGTTCGCTCCGGGTCCCCCGCACGACCAGGATGCCTGCCGCCTGGCGTCCACGGACGTCCCCCCCTTCTTCCTCCGCGGCGTCGAGCGCATCCATCAGGCGGTGCGCGAGGTCCTTCGCGGCGCTCCGGGCGTAGGCCTCGCCCATCGCGTCCCACACGGTCGACCTTCGCATGATGTTGGCCTGGGCGGAGTACCCGTCGCCGATTCGGTGACCGGCCTCGCGCATGCAGCGACTCCCTGTGTGCGCAGCGACGTTCCCACCAACGTCCACCATCGCGACCTGCCGGTGGTCTCGTCCCTCGTCGGCGGCGAGGAGCTGCTCGAGCGCCTCCGGCGCGGACCTTCCGGTCTCCATCAGGGCGAGCCCCTTCGGTCCGTACGAGACCTCGATCATCGCCTGTGTCGCGACTGCGCCTACTCCCGCCCGCGCCCACAACACCTCCGCCCCGGCTGCGAACCAGTGGGACTGGACGGCGACTCCCAGATCGCCGGTGCCCGGGTCCCTTGACGCGATCGAGTAGGTCACGGCGATCCCCTCCCTTCTGACCGTCCACGGCCCAAACGCCTGAGGAACTCCTCCTCGTCGACGACCTCGACGTTTAGCCGGTTCGCCTTGTCGAGCTTCGAGCCCGGGTTCTCCCCGGCTACCACCATGTCGGTCCTGCTGGAGACGCTCGAGGCTACCCGCGCACCGGCTTCCTGGGCGATCCGCGTGGCCTCCTCGCGGGACAGATTCGACAGCGATCCCGTCAGCACGATCGTCTTGCCTGTGAGCGGACCCTGGGCCGCGGCCGCCAATGAGCGCTCGTCGGCCATGCGCACACCGGCGTTCCGTAGCTTGTCGATCAGCGCAAGGTTCTGCTCGTCGCGGAACCACTCGCAGACGCTGCGAGCGATCTCCGGCCCGACCCCCTCCACGGTGGCGATCCGCTCGGCGCTCGAGCGTGCGATCTCATCGATGGAGCCGAACGCTCGGGCCAGGACCTGAGCGACGTGCGAGCCGACGTGCCGGATGTTCAGCGCCACGAGCAAGCGCCAGATCGGACGGTCCTTGGACGCCTCGATCGCCGAGAGCAGGTTCGTGATGGACTTCTCGGCATAACCCTCGAGCTGGGCGATGTCCTCGGCCGTGAGCTTGTAGACGTCGCCGGGGTCCTTCACGAGGCCGCGCTCGAGCAATCCGACGCCGGTCATGTACCCAAGCCCCTCGATGTCCATAGCCCCTCGGGAGGCGAAAGCGCTCAGCCACTCCACGTTGCGGCTCGGACACGCACGATTTGGGCACCGCCAATCGGCCTCGCGCTCGCGTCGCGTCAGCCCCGTCCCGCACGAGGGGCACGTCTTCGGAAACTCCCAGACGCGCGCGCCCCGCTTCCGCCTCGTCAGCACCGGTCCAACGATCTCGGGTATCACGTCGCCGGCACGCCGGACGATCACCGTGTCACCTTCCCGGACATCCTTGCGCCGGACTTCGTCCTCGTTGTGCAGCGTCGCGTAGGTCACCGTCACGCCCCCGACGGAGACGGGCTCAAGCACCGCGAACGGAGTGACCTTCCCGGTCCGGCCCGTGTGCACGTCGATCTTCCTCAGTACGGTCGTCCGTTCCTCGGGCGGGAACTTGTACGCGATCGCCCAGCGCGGCGCATGGCTCGTCGCGCCAAGCTCCTCCTGGAGAGCGATCTGATCGACCTTGACGACGACCCCATCGATCTCCCAATCGACCCCGTGCCGGTTCGCCTGCCACTGCTCGATGTAGTCGACAACCCTCTCCAGATCTTCCTCGACCTCACTCGTCGGCTGGACCGGCAGGCCTGCGTCGCGGCACCACGCGAGGAACCCCGAGTGGGAGTCGAACGCGACGCCCTCCGAGAAGCCGAAGCTGTGAACCCAAAGCGAGAGCGGACGGCCGGCGCTGATCTTTGGGTCCTTCTGACGAAGGCTCCCCGCCGCCGCGTTTCTCGGATTCGCGAAAGGCCGCTGCCCCGCACCGGTCAGCTGCTCGTTCAGCTTCTCGAACGCCTTCACGGGCAGGTAGACCTCGCCCCGAACCTCGAGGAGCACCGGCGGCTCCTTCGTGAGCAGCCGCTGGGGGACCGAACGGACCGTTCGCGCGTTCGCCGTGATGTCCTCGCCCACGCGGCCGTCGCCCCGCGTCGCGCCCTTCACGAGCAGCCCGTTCTCGTACGTGAGCGCCACGGCAACGCCGTCGATCTTCTGCTCGCACGAGTACCGCACGTCCGACCCGACCGTGCGCTGGACGCGCATGGCCCATGCATCCAGCTCCTCTTTCGAGAAGGCGTTGTCGAGCGACAGCATCACCGCGCGATGCTCCACCGGCGCCAAGAGCTCGTCCGGTGCGACGCCGACCCGCTGGGTCGGGCTGTCGGGCGTGACGAGCTCTGGGAACCGGTCCTCCAAGGCCGCGAGCTCGCGTATCAGCTCGTCGTACTCGGCATCGGAGATCTCCGGGTCGTCGAGCACGTAGTAGCGGTACGCGTGGTAGTTCAGCCGCTCGCGCAGCTCCTCGACCCGGAGCTTCGCCGCCGCTTGTTCCCGCTCGCCGCCCGCCACACGCCCCCCTAGGCCGCGACCTCGACACCGCCGGCAAGGCCCACGCGGTCGCTCAGCACAACGAGTGCCCCGCGCTCGGACAAGACCTCGAAGCCGATGATACCCGTGCCCGCCGACCGTCCTTCACGGCCGCCAGGGCGTCGAGGTCACGATCCGGCCGCCGCCGAGCAACTCCTCTCCGCGGTAGAAGACGACGCTCTGACCAGGGGCGACGCCGCGCTGCGGAGCCCTGAAAGCGACCCGTACACGATCGCCTTCGGCATGCACCACGGAAGGCACGTCGTCGCCCTTGTAGCGGAGCCGGGCCTCCGCCTCGAACGTACTTGAGGCCGGCGGGACGCCGGCAACCCAGGCGACGCGGTCCGCGGTGAGCCCACGACGCGCGAGCAGCTCCTCGGGTCCGACGACGACCCTGTTCGCCTTCGCGTCCACCTCAACGACATACGTACGCTCACCGGTCGAGATACCCAAGCCGCGACGCTGCCCGACCGTGAACGCGAACGTGCCACTGTGCTTGCCGAGAACCTTGCCGTTCGCGTCCACTACGTCTCCCTCCCGCACCATCCACGGCGCGAACTCACGGACGAACGCGGCGTGGTCCGCGCCCGGCACGAAGCACACCTCCTGCGAATCCCGCTTGTTCGCCACCGGCAATCCAAGGCGGGCGGCGTGCGCCCGCGTCTCCGCCTTGGCCAGACCGCCGACCGGGAACAGGGAACGGGCAAGCTCGCGCTGCCCGAGAGTGTGGAGCATGTACGACTGGTCCTTCCGGGAGTCGGTTCCCTTGAGCAGATGCCAGGAGCCGTTCCCGTCGCGCGACGTCCGCGCGTAGTGGCCCGTCGCGACGAAGTCCATCCCGAGTGCTTCGGCACGCGCGAGGAACGCACCGAACTTGACACTCTCGTTGCATCGCACGCACGGATTGGGCGTGCGGCCGGCCTCGTGCTCTGCGAAGAAGTCGGCAAGCACCGTCTCCTCGAAGACCTCGCTCATGTCGACGACCTCGAACCCGAAGCCGGCGATGCGTGCAACGGACTCGGCGTCCGCCCTCGCGCGCGGGCCGCAGCAACCGTGGTCGACACCGCCGCCCGGGAGATGGAGCAGCTTCATGTGCGACCCCAGCACCTCGTACCCCTGCTTGTGGAGCAAGCAGGCGGCAACCGACGAGTCCACCCCGCCCGACATGGCAACGAGCACGGAGCCCTTTCGGAACATGGCTTCGATGCTACGACGCCTCCCACGGCGACATCGCGACTCGACAGGCGTGTGGTGGAGCCGTCACGCTGGGGACATGATCGATGCCCGCTTCGACGACCTCACCCCTGGATCCGAGCGCTCGTTCCGGATGATCCGGCCCGTTGGCGTTGTCGAGGCATGTCGACCCGACGAGGTTGCGGACGCTCTCGACTCGCTCCAGGGAGCGACCTCGCGGGGCCTGTGGGCAGCCGGCTTCGTCGGCTACGAGGCCGCGCCCGGTCTCGACGGCGATCTGAGGGTCAAGCCCCGACCATGCTCTGGGAAGCCGTTCGCCGACCTCCCGCTCCTTTGGTTCGGGCTGTTCGAAGGATGCGAAGACCGGGCACCGCTGGCGGCCGACGGCGAGGCTCCGCCCGTGTCCGCCGAGTCGCCCTGGCATCCCTCCGTCGACCGCACCCGCTATGACGTGGCGATCGAACGGATCCGCGACCGCATCGCGGCTGGTGACGTGTACCAGGTCAACCACACGCTGCGCCTCCGCACACCGATCCAGGGCGGCGAACGGGACCTGTATCGCGATCTCTGTCTGGCACAGCGCGGCGCCTACGGCGCCTACCTGAACACCGGACGCCATCTCGTGTTGTCGGCATCCCCCGAGCTCTTCTTCCGCATCGACCAGGACCAGATCACCGCGCGGCCGATGAAGGGCACTGCTCCACGCGGGCGATGGGACGAGGAGGATCAACTGATCGCACGCCGCCTGCTAGCGTCCGAGAAGGAACGCGCGGAGAACGCCATGATCGTCGACCTGTTGCGTAACGACCTCGGGCGGATAGCCGAGCCGGGCAGTGTGCGCGTAGCCGGGATGTTCCAGCCGGAGCGCTACGAGACCGTGTGGCAACTGACCTCCACGATCGCCGCCCGACTGCGCCCGGGCCTACGCCTCTCCGACGTGTTCAGGGCGCTGTTCCCGAGCGGCTCGGTCACCGGAGCGCCCAAGGTCGCAAGCATGGGGCTGATTTCCGAGCTCGAGGACTCTCCTCGCGGCGTGTACACGGGCTCGATCGGCTACCTCGCACCGGAGGGGAGCGGCGGACCGCGCGCGAACTTCAGTGTCGCGATCCGGACGGTTGTCCTGGACGCCGAGACCGGCCAGGCCGAGTACGGGGTCGGCGGCGGCATAACTCATGACTCGTCCGCCGCTTGCGAGTTCGATGAACTCCTCGCGAAGTCTCTGATCCTCACCGTGCGACGACCGACGTTCGAGCTGCTCGAGACGCTTCTCTACGATCCGGACAACGGCTACACCGACCTTCTGGAGCATCTCGAACGCATCGCCGCCTCGGCGCGCTTCTTTGGGTTCCGGTACGACGAGCAGTCGGTGGAGACCGCTTTGGAGAAGGCAGCCGTGGGCATCGAGGACCCGACAAGGGTGCGCATCACCCTCGCGCGGGACGGGACGCTCTCGTTGACGACTGGCCGACTCCCGCCTGCAGCCGAAGGCCAGGTGCGAGTCGCGCTCGACCCGGACCCGGTCGATCCGGCCGACGTGTGGCTCTACCACAAGACGACTCGGCGGGGCCCCTACGACCGCAGGCGGGCTGCCAGACCCGATGTCGACGACGTGCTGCTTACGAACACGCGGGGTGAGGTGACCGAGTCGACGATCGCCAACCTCGCCGTCCGCCTCGACGGCGAGTGGGTGACACCGGCACTCGACTGCGGGCTGCTGCCGGGAACCCGACGGGCGGCGCTCCTACGGGCGGGACGGCTGCTCGAACGGCGGATCACCCTCGACGAGCTTCGCGCCGCCGAGGATCTCGCGCTCGTGAGCTCGGTGCGAGGCTGGCGACCGGCGGTGGTGGTGTGAGTCCATCCGGGCCGACCCACCCGCGGCGTGTGACCACGGTGCACCTGGGTCAGTTCACCCGAGAGCACGCGAATGCGATCGCGGGGGAGCTCGAGCGCGCGGGCATCATGTGGTGGCACAAGGCGCCCGGGCTCATCAGCAGCATCTGGGAGCACGGCGTGCGGCTATTCGTGGACCGCGACCGACTCCAGGAGGCCCGTGCCATCGCCGCGCGCGTGCTGGGCAAACCCAGGTCCTAGGTCAGGGCTCCTCAGCAGATGCCGTCGGCTGCTCGCCCGGCCACGCGTAGGGCCGCATCCGCACCTCGTCGAGCGGGCACGCGCACAGCGGGCATCGCGGAGGCTCCTCGTACACGAGGACCACGCGCTCGCAGAAGGGGCATTCCGCCTCCCTCATCGAGGGAGGCGGTTCAGTATCAGCTGGCATACGCGGTGCCGCCCGTCGGGGGGAGCGGTCTCGCTTTGATTGTCGGCTCCAGGCTCCGCTGCCTTTACCGGCGTCAGGGTCTGCTAGGCAGCCCTCTTGCGAGACCTCCGCTTCCCCCGCGCGACGTAGGTGTGAACGGGCTCGTGCTGCCAGCAGTGCTGCCAGCGGTTGTAGATCGACAGCTTCGTGGTGCAGCCGGGGGCAGCACAGACTCGGCCGGACGGGTACGTACGGTTGGCCCTCGCGTCCTCCCGCACGCTGACTCCGCGGAAGACCGACTCCTCAATCATGTGCACTCTCCACAAGTCCGTTC